>NZ_RBWV01000004.1 GCF_003634695.1 Motilibacter peucedani | reverse complement strand
AGCATGGCTCCACCACTACAACCACCACCGGCCTCACACCGCCCTCGGGAACCAGCCACCGATCGACCGCTGCACCAACGTCTCCGAGCAGTACAGCTAGCCCCCGCGCTCGATACGGCTGTGCACGAGGCCGCGCGAGGTGGCAGGCTGGGAGCGTGCACCTCGTGCGGCGGGGGGCCCGGCGCCCTCCCTCCGACCTCCCCCTCCTGCTCGGCGGCTCCGACGCCGACCCGGGTGCGAGCTTCCCTGCCCACCGCCGGCTCCTCGGCTCGGCCCTCTCGGTCACGCACGCGCTGCACGCCGCGCCCCGTCGTCCCGAGCACGCGATCCCGCCGCTGCCCCCGACGCCCAGCTGGACGCGGCTGCGGGACCCCGAGCACGCGCACCTGTGGCAGGCGGCCGTCGCCGAGCACTGCCACCTCGCCCGCGTCGCCCAGCCCGAGGCCGAGGCCGCGCTGGTGGCGCTGTCGGAGCACCTCGAGCGCGCCGCCCGGCTGGCGTGGGCTCCGGAGCCGGGGCTCTTCGCCCGCGCGGTCGAGGAGTGCCTGCTGGTGAGCGTCTTCGACGCCGACGTCGCCAGCCGGCACGCGCAGCGCGCCTGGCGCCGCTGGTGGGTCGAGCAGCCGTACGGTCCTGCCGTCGGTCCGCGCGACGCCGTGACGATGGTGCGCGACGAGGCCCGCCGCGAGCGCGAGCTGCGCGCCGACTGGGCGGCCGCCTGGGCGCTCTGGGCGGCGCGCGCCCGGCTGCACCGCAGCGCCTGACAGCGGCTACCGTTCACCCCATGCCGATCGAGCTCAAACCGACCAGCAGCCCGCTCTCCGACGCCGAGCGCCAGGCGGCGCTGGCCGACCCCGGCTTCGGGCGCGTCTTCACCGACCACATGGTGCTGGCCCGGTGGGACTCGGCGCGCGGCTGGCACGACGCCGAGCTGGTGCCCTACGGCCCGCTCGCGCTCGACCCGGCGACGATGGTGCTGCACTACGGCCAGGAGATCTTCGAGGGGCTCAAGGCCTACGCCCAGCCCGACGGCGGCGTGGCGGTCTTCCGCCCCGACGCGAACGCCGCCCGCATGGCGCGCTCGGCCGAGCGCATGGCGATGCCTCCGCTGCCCACCGAGCTGTTCGTCGAGTCGGTCGAGGCGCTGGTGCGCCAGGACGTCGCCTGGGTGCCCCGCGACCCGGGCAAGGCGCTCTACCTGCGCCCGTTCATGATCGCCACCGAGGTCGGACTGGGCGTCCGGCCCGCCAACTCCTACACCTACCTGCTGATCGCCTCGCCCGCCGGCGCGTACTTCTCGCGCGGCGTGCAGCCGGTCACCGTCTGGCTCTCGACCGAGTACACCCGCGCAGCCCCTGGCGGCACCGGCGCGGCCAAGACGGGCGGCAACTACGCCGCCTCCCTCGCCGCCCAGCACGAGGCCTCGCAGCACGGCTGCGACCAGGTCGTCTGGCTCGACGCCGCCGAGCACCGGTGGGTCGAGGAGATGGGCGGGATGAACCTGTTCTTCGTCCACGGTGCCGGCGCGCACGCCCGGCTGGTCACCCCGTCTCTCACCGGCACTCTGCTGCCCGGCATCACCCGCGAGAGCCTGCTGACGCTGGCGGCCGACCTGGGTCTCGGGGTCGAGGAGCGGCGCATCTCGACGCAGGACTGGCGCGAGGGCAACGAGAACGGCGAGATCACCGAGGTCTTCGCCTGCGGCACCGCCGCCGTCATCACGCCGGTCGGCGTGGTGAAGTCGGCCGCCGCGTCCTGGACCGTCGGCGACGGCGGGGCCGGTCCGGTCGCGCTGCAGCTGCGTCAGGCGATGCTCGACATCCAGCACGGCACCGCCCCCGACCCGCACGGGTGGATGCACCGCGTCGACTGACGCGCTGCCTGTCCGGCCGCCGCGGCCGTCGGGTCAGGGCCCGCCGCGCCAGTGGTCGATGCGCCGGTGGTCGGGCGTGAACCCGTGGGCCACGCCCCAGAGCACCGCCTGGGTGCGGCTCTGGACGTCGATCTTGCGGTAGGTCGTGCGGATGTATGACTTCACGGTGTTCGGGCTGAGGTACGTGAGCGCCGCGACCTCGGCGTTGCTCTTGCCCTGCGTGATGAGCGCGAGGATCTCGGCCTCGCGGTCGGTGAGCCCCTCGGTGCGACCGGGCCAGTCGAGCCCCGGTGCGCTGCGCGCCCGGGCCGGCTGCGAGCTGACCACGCGCTCGCCGGCGTGCACGGCCTCGAGCGCCTCGACCAGCTCGCGGGCACCGAGGGTCTTCGACAGGTAGCCGCTCGCGCCCTGCGCCAGCGCGCTCTCGACCAGGTCGGGGTCGAAGTTCCAGGTGTAGACGACGACCCTGCTGCACCGCGGGTTGTCCACGAGGACGCGGATCTCGGAGTGGTCGGACTCCGGCTGGGCGAACGAGTCGTAGAGCGCGATGTCGACGGCGTCGACCACGTCGGCGTTGGCGTCGATCTCGCACACGAGCACGCGGTCGCGGTAGGGGTCGAGCATCGTCGCGACCCCGGTGAGCACGACGTCGTAGTCGTCGACGAGCGCGATGCGCAGGGGTTTGCGTCCGGGGGCCACGACGGCGAGGTTACCGCCCCTAGGGGTGTGCCGGGCACCCCCCGGGGGGTGGTGGACTCGACGAGTCGGGACAGATCGTCCATACCAGGAGGTACGTCATGCTCGGGCTCATCGTCACCATCATCGTGGTCGGACTTATCGCCGGCGCCCTCGCGCGGCTCATCGTCCCGGGACGCCAGTCGATGTCCATCGCGATGACCGTCGTGCTCGGGATCGTCGGCTCGCTCGTCGGCGGCTTCCTCGGCTACGTGCTGTTCCACAAGGACTCGCAGGACGGCTTCCTGCAGCCCTCGGGGCTGATCGGCTCGGTCATCGGCGCCGTCATCGTGCTGCTGCTCTGGACGCGCTTCGGCGAGCGCGGCGCCTCGCGGCGGGTCTGACCCTGGCACTTCCCACGACGTCGTGGGTCCAGGTGTGCGCTCCTGGGTCAGGGGAGTCCACGACGTCGTGGGTCAGTCGGGGCGGGACGCGCGCAGCGGGGACCGGACGCCCCCGAGCGCCCCGCTCTTGAGCAGCACCAGCCCCACCAGCAGGGCGAGCGTGACGCCGTTGGCGACGCAGATGGCGGTGTCGGCCGACAGCAGGCCGTAGACCAGCCAGCCGACCACGCCGGAGCCGAACGCCGCCAGGTAGGGCCACGAGATGTCCTCGGCCGACCCGCGCCGCCAGGTGCGGGCCAGCTGGGGCAGCCACGCGCCGGTGGTGAGCGCACCGGCGAGCAGGCCGAGGGTGGAGAGGGTCACGAGGTGCTCCTGCGTACGACGAGTCGGGTGGGGTGCCGGCGGGTCGGGCCGGTGACGAGGCCGGAGGCGCGGCGCGCGCACTCCTGGCCCTGGGCGAACAGGTTCTGCGCGACGGTGGTCAGCCCGGCGGTCTCGGCCTCCTCGACGTCGTCGAAGCCGACGACGCCCAGCCGGGCAGGGACGTCGACGCCGCGCTCGCGGGCCGCTTGCAGCACGCCGAGGGCCAGCACGTCGGTGGCGGCGAGCACCGCGTACCTCTCCTCGCTCCCGACGACGTCGTCGAGGATCCGGTGCCCGGCCTGCAAGCCGTGGGCGCGGTTGTTGCCGGCGCGCTCGTGGACGGCGACCTCGCTCCAGTCGACCCCGGCGGCCTCGAGACCGCGGCGCCAGCCCTGCAGCCGGTCGCGGAAGACGCCGGTGCCCAGCGACCACGTGACGACCGCGAAGCGGGTGTAGCCCTGCGCGACGACGTGCTCGGCGGCCCGCCGGCACGCACCCACGTTGTCGACCGTCACGCACGGGACGCCGGGCAGCGCGGGGCTGCCGGAGCAGACGACGGGTACGCGGCGCTCGACCGCCGCCAGGAGCGCCGGGTCGTCGTCGGCGAGGGCGAGCGTGACGAAGGCGTCGACGGCGGCGTCGTTGACGCGCGCCCGCGCGGTCGGGCCGGTGGCGCGCAGGATCTGCAGCGCGAGGTCGGCGTCGGCGGCCTCGACGGTGAGCCCGCGCAGGAAGGCCCCGGCGCCCGGGTCGCTGAAGGCGTAGGGGAGCGCGTCGTTGAGGAGCAGTCCGAGCACGCCGGTGCTGCCGCGGCGCAGGGTGCGGGCCACCGGGCTCGGCCCGCCGTAGCCGAGCTCGGCCGCCGCGGCCATCACCCGCTCGCGGGTCTCGGCCGCCACCCGCTCGGGCCGGCTGTAGGAGTTCGACACGGTCATCCGCGAGACACCGGCCGCGCTGGCCACGTCGTCGAGGGTGATCCGGGGAGCGCTCACGACACCGAGTGTATCCATACAATGGATCGCTACAACCCTCGAGTGTCCGAACCCGTCGCGCGTCCGCCAGGGCGGACGCGCTGACGGGTTCGGACACAGGCCGCTCAGTGGCCGCCCCGTGTGGCAGGATGAGCCCGTGCTTCGACTCGTGGAGATCATTCACTAGGCGCGCCGGCCCCACCGCCAGCGCGCCAGACCTCTCGCACCCGCGGGGGGTCTTTTGCTTTTCCAGCCCCCCGCACGTGCACGACGAGCGCAGCCCCCGGAAGGACCCGCGATGAGCCCGGCCAGCAGCGAGTTCCACGTCTACGACACCACCCTGCGCGACGGTGCGCAGCAGGAGGGCCTGACGCTGACGGTGGCCGACAAGCTCGCCATCGCCCGCCACCTCGACGACCTGGGCGTGGGCTACATCGAGGGCGGCTGGCCCGGCGCGAGCCCCAAGGACACCGAGTTCTTCCGCCTCGCCCAGACCGAGCTCGAGCTCCGCCACGCCACCCTGGCCGCCTTCGGCTCCACGCGTCGGGTCGGCAAGCGCGCCGCCGACGACGAGCTCGTCGCCGCGCTGCGCGACTCGATGGCCCCGGTCGTCACGCTGGTCGCGAAGTCCCACGCCCTGCAGGTGGAGAAGGCGCTGCGCACCACGCCCGAGGAGGGCCTGGCGATGCTGCGCGACACCGTCACCCACCTGCGCGAGGAGGGCCGGCGGGTCTTCGTCGACGCCGAGCACTTCTTCGACGGCTACCGCTACGACCCGCGCTACGCGCTGGAGTTCGTCCGCGTCGCAGCCGAGTCCGGCGCCGAGGTCGTCGCGCTGTGCGACACCAACGGCGGGCTGCTGCCCGACGAGCTGGCCGACACGGTCGCCGCCGTGCTCGAGGCGAGCAGCGCGAAGCTCGGCATCCACTGCCACAACGACGCGGGCTGCGCGGTGGCCAACACGCTCGCCGCCGTGGCCGCCGGCGCCACGCACGTGCAGGGCACGCTCAACGGCTACGGCGAGCGCACCGGCAACGCCGACCTCGTCACGATCGTGGCCAACCTCGAGCTGAAGAAGCGGATGAGCCTGCTCGAGGGCACCGGGCTGGCGGAGGCTACGCGGGTCGCGCACGCGGTCAGCGAGATCACCAACATCCCGCCCTACGCCCGCCAGCCCTACGTCGGTTCCTCCGCGTTCACGCACAAGGCCGGCCTGCACGCCAGCGCCATCAAGGTCGACCCCGACCTCTACCAGCACGCCGACCCCTCGCTGGTCGGCAACGACATGCGGCTGCTCGTCTCCGAGATGGCCGGCCGCGCGAGCGTCGAGCTCAAGGGCAAGGAGCTGGGCTACGACCTGTCGGGGGAGCGGATGGTCGTCACCCGGCTGACCGACCGGGTCAAGGAGATGGAGTCCCGGGGCTACACCTTCGAGGCGGCCGACGCGAGCTTCGAGCTGCTGCTGCTCGAGGAGGTCGAAGGCGTACGCCGCTCCTGGTTCGACATCGAGTCTTGGCACGTCTCGGTCGACTCCCGCTCGCACGAGGCGACCGTCGCCGAGGCGACGGTGAAGGTGCACGCCGCGGGGAAGCGCAACGTCGCGATCGGCGAGGGCAACGGCCCGGTCAACGCGCTCGACGCTGGGCTGCGGCAGGCGCTCGCCGCCGCGTACCCCGTCATCGAGACCTTCGAGCTGGTCGACTACAAGGTCCGCGTCGTCGACGTGGGCAACGGCACGGGCACCGGCGCGCTCACGCGCGTGCTGCTGACCACTGCGAACCAGAGCGGTGAGGCCTGGACGACCGTCGGGGTCGGCGTCAACGTCATCGGCGCGTCCTGGGAGGCGCTGGTCGACGGCTACTCGTTCGGGCTGCTGCGCGCGGGCGTGCAGCCGGCGCTGCTGCCCTGAGCAGGCCGCCTCACGGCAGGGTCGCGACCACTCCGGCCTTGCGCAGCAGGTCGACCATCGCGAACCCGGCCGACGTGCCGTAGGTCGGCGTCCACTCCGGGTCCTGGCGCAGGTAGGAGCCGGAGTCGCCCTGCATCAGCCCGATCAGCACCTCGGCCACGATGCGGCCGCCGACCGGGCCCAGGTGCTCGCCCGCGGCGGTGACCTGCGCCTCGCGCAGCACGTAGAACCACAGCGGCGTACGCCTGTCCAGCCCCTGGTCGGTGACGTCGGCGAGGTCGGCGGCCGCCAGCAGCGGCAGGCTCATGGCCCGCGCGACCGACTGTCCCGAGGGCACCTGCATCATCAGCGAGCGCAGCAGGTTGCGCGTGGCCAGCGAGGTCGCGGTCGTCGGCGGCATCCCCATCAGGTGGAACAGCGGCGAGGACAGCGTCGTGTCGATCGCCTTGTTGGGCCGCACCCGCCCGTCGCCGAAGTCGAAGAACGTCTGCCAGTCGATGAACCGGCGCGGCGCGCGGCGCCCGCCGCGCAGGTCGGCCGGGTCGGCGAGGTCGGTGGCCGACGGGTCGAAGATCAGCCCGAAGAACTGCTGCGCCGGGTCGGTCGCGCTGGTGCCGAAGTTGGCCCGGTAGCTCGGGCGCACCTGCGAGTGCCCGAAGCGGTAGGCGGCCACCGAGAACTCCACCGGGATGAAGGGGTCGTGCCGCCAGGTGAAGGAGGAGCGCCCGTCGCGCAGCACTGCGTCGACGGTGTCCTGTCCGACCGTGTGCGGCAGGAACTCGTGGACCACCATCCACTGGTAGTGCCAGCGCACGACGCGCTGGGCCTCGGCGAAGACCTCGTCGACGGTGAAGGCGCTGCCCAGGTCGGCGCGCACGTCCGCGAGCACGGCGTTGTGGAACCGCAGCAGGGCGAGGTGCAGCTGCGACACGATGAGGTTCTCGTCGTTGCGCGGGTCGCCGAGCAGGGCGACGGACTGCGCGTTGCGGGGCACGTCGTGGCGCGCCGACCCGTCGACCGAGACCGCCGCAGAGCCGGGTACGTCTTCGACCAGCAGCGTCGAGCGCCCGCCGTCGACCGAGTGGTCGTAGAGGTGGGGTGAGGAGTCGGGACCGCCGCCGTAGACGCTGTCGAGGTCGAGCGCCGGGATGCGGAAGTTGCGGATCGACTCCGGGTCCTGGACCCGCGACAGGCTCGAGGTCGGGTCGAAGGTCATGTCGTGGTCGAGGAACTGCCCCACGAAGGTGAAGCCGGCGGTCGAGGTGGGGTTGTTGCGGTTGTGCAGGCTGAGCGCCGGGTCGGTGATGAGGGCGACCGGGTCGCTCAGGTCGTCGCCGGCGTCCATCGGGCCGCCCGGGGCGCCCAGCTCCGCGAGGGCGGCGCGCATCGCAGGGGTGTCGGCGGAAAACGCCGGCAGCGTCGGGAAGAGCCGGCCGAACCTGCCCCGGTCGTAGAACGTCGAGCGCGGCGTGCTCGTCACGTCCGCGAATCCGTGCGCCATGGGGGCCTCCGCAGATACCGTCGTGTCCGCCGTCACTGACGAGAGCGCGCAGGGGGCCGGCGGATACACGCCGTGGGGGAGGTGCCGCCCGTTCGACTAGCCTGGGCGCGTGCGCATCGCGAGATTCTCCTACGGCGAGACGGTCTCCTTCGGCGTCGTGGACGGTGACCCGGCCCGGCCCGAGACCCTGTCGGTGACCCCGATCGCCGGCCACCCGTTCGCCCCGTTCCAGCTCTCCGGCGAGCCGGTCGCGCTCGCCGACGTGCGGCTGCTCGCGCCGGTGCTGCCGAGCAAGGTGATCGGCATCGGCAAGAACTACGCCGACCACGCGCGCGAGATGGGCGGCGAGGCGCCTGCGGTGCCGACGATCTTCCTCAAGCCCTCCACCTCCGTCGTGGGCCCGGCCGAGCCGATCGCGCTCCCCGCCGGCGCCGGCACCGTGCACCACGAGGCCGAGCTCGCCGTCGTCATCAGCCGGCTCTGCCGCGAGGTCCCCGCGTCCCGCGCGAAGGACGTCATCCTCGGCTACACCTGCGCCAACGACGTGACCGACCGCGACCTGCAGTCCTCCGACGGCCAGTGGGCGCGGGCCAAGGGCGCCGACTCCTTCTGCCCGATCGGTCCGTGGATCGAGACGACCGTCGACCCGTCGCGGCTGCGCATCGGCGCCGACGTCAACGGCACCGTCCGCCAGGACGGCACCACCGCCGACCTCCTCACCGGCGTCGACGAGCTCGTCGCGCTGGTGTCGCAGACCTTCACGCTCCTCCCGGGCGACGTCATCCTGACCGGCACGCCGGCGGGTGTCGGGCCGATCGTGCCGGGCGACTTCGTCTCCGTGACCGTCGAGGGCATCGGGACGCTGACCAACAGGGTGGTTGCTCGTGACTGACGCCTCAGCCGTACGCGTCCGCTTCTGCCCGTCGCCGACCGGCAACCCGCACGTCGGGCTGGTGCGCACCGCGCTGTTCAACTGGGCCTACGCCCGGCACACCGGCGGCACCTTCGTCTTCCGCATCGAGGACACCGACGCCGCGCGCGACTCCGAGGAGTCCTACGACGCGCTGCTCGACACGCTGCGCTGGCTCGGTCTCGACTGGGACGAGGGCCCGGAGGTCGGCGGCCCGCACGCGCCCTACCGCCAGTCGCAGCGCATGGACGTCTACGCCGACGTCGCGGCCAGGCTGCTCGAGGCCGGGCTCGCCTACGAGTCCTTCTCGACGCCGCAGGAGGTCGAGCAGCGCCGCCGCGACGCCGGCCAGGACCCGAAGCTCGGCTACGACAACGCCGACCGCGACTCGACCGACGAGCAGAAGGCCGCCTGGCGGGCCGAGGGCCGATCGCCGGTGCTGCGCCTGCGCATGCCGGACGACGACCTCGTGTTCACCGACGTCGTGCGCGGGGAGGTGCGCTTCGCCGCCGGCAGCGTGCCCGACTTCGTCATCGTGCGCGGCGACGGCTCGCCGCTCTACACGCTGGTCAACCCGGTCGACGACGTGCTCATGGGCATCACCCACGTCCTGCGCGGCGAGGACCTGCTCTCGTCGACGCCGCGCCAGATCGGGCTCTACCGCGCGCTCGGGCAGATCGGCGTGGGCACCGGCGAGCTGCCGCTGTTCGGCCACCTGCCCTACGTCATGGGCGAGGGCAACAAGAAGCTGTCCAAGCGCGACCCCGAGTCGGCGATCGGGTTCTACCGCGACGCCGGGTTCATCCCCGAGGGGCTGCTCAACTACCTGGCGCTGCTCGGCTGGTCGATCGCGGAGGACCGCGACATCTTCTCGCTGGCCGAGATGGTCGAGGCGTTCGACGTCGCCCGGGTCAACCCGAACCCCGCGCGGTTCGACCTCAAGAAGTGCGAGGCCATCAACGCCGAGTGGATCCGCCGGCTCGAGCCCGCCGACTTCACCTCGCGCATCGCCCACCAGCTCTCGCTCGACGGCTACGTCACGACGCCGCCCTCGGCCGGGCAGCAGCGGCTGCTCGAGGGCGCTGCGCCGCTCGTGCAGTCGCGCCTGACGCTGCTCAAGCAGGCGTCGGAGATGCTCGGCTTTCTGTTCGCCGACTCCGTCGTCGTCGACCCGGCCGCCGCGTCCCTGCTCGACCGCGGCGTGCTGTCCGCGACCGTCGAGGCCCTGGAGGCCCTGGCGGACTGGCGCACAGCGGAGATCGAGGCAGCGCTGCGGGCCTCGCTCGTCGAGGGGCTGGGGCTCAAGCCCAAGAACGCCTTCGGCCCCGTGCGCGTCGCGGTGACCGGCCGCAAGGTCTCGCCCCCGCTGTTCGAGTCGATGGAGCTCCTGGGCCGCGAGCGCTCGCTCGCCCGCCTGCGCGACGCGCTGGGCGCCCTGCCGGAGTGAGCGTCGAGGCGGTCCTCTTCGACGTCGACGACACGCTGGTCGACCACAGCGGAGCGGTGGCGCGCGGGTTCGTGCAGCGGCTGTCGCAGGTCGCGCCGGCGGCCGACCGGGACGCCGCGGCCGCCGAGTGGCGCCGGCTCGAGGAGCTGCACTACCGGCGCCACCTCGACGGCGAACTCACCTGGCAGGGGCAGCGCCGGGAGCGGGTGCGCGGCATCCTGGCCTGGCTCGGCCAGCCCGTACCGGCGGGCGACGACGAGGTCGACGCGTGGTTCGACGCCTACCGGACAGCCTTCGAGGCCGCCACCGCGGCGTTCGCCGAGACGGTCGAGGTGCTCGACGCGCTCGACGTGCCGATGGGCGTCGTGAGCAACAACTCGACCGCCAACCTGCTCGCCAAGCTCGAGCGCGTCGGGCTCGGCGGGCGCTTCGAGGTCGTCCTGTGCCCCGACACCGACGGGCTGCCGGCCAAGCCCCACCCGGCGCTCTTCCACGCCGGCTGCGCGGCGCTGGGGACGGCGCGAGGCACCACTGCGTACGTGGGGGACCGGTTGCGCACCGACGCCCTCGGAGCGCGCGACGCGGGCCTCGTCGGGGTGTGGCTCGACCGGCACGGTCGAGGGGCCGGCACCGAGCTGCCGGAGGGCGTCGTACGCATCCCGGACCTCCGCGCGCTGACCGGCCTGGTGGCCGGTTCGCTTCCGGGGCGCCGCGTCGGGTAGAGTTCTCGCCAGTGCGAAGGCCTCCGCGGCCCGAGCGCGTTGGGGTATGGGGTAATTGGCAGCCCGGCTGATTCTGGTTCAGCTAGTCTAGGTTCGAGTCCTGGTACCCCAGCTCTGCTCCATCGGCGCAGGTCGGTGGGGTACTGCAAGGCCCCGTTGTGTAGTGGCCTAGCACGCCGCCCTCTCAAGGCGGTAGCGCGGGTTCGAATCCCGTCGGGGCTACATCGCAGAAGGCCCGTCCCTCTCCGGAGGGGCGGGCCTTCTGCCGTTCCCCAGCCCGCAACGGTGGGGGGTGGGGGAAGCGGTCAGCGGGCGAGGCCCTCGCTGAGGGCGGCGGCGGCCGCGAGCAGGGGCTCGGCGTGGGCGCGGCCCGGCTGGCGGGTGAGCCGCTCGATGGGGCCGGAGACGCTCACGGCGGCCACGACGCGGTTGTGGGGGCCGCGCACGGGCGCGGAGACCGAGGCGACGCCCGGCTCGCGCTCGCCGACCGAGGCGGCCCACCCGCGGCGGCGCACGGCGGCCAGGACCGGTGCCGTGAACGCCGCACCGCGCAGACCCTTGTGGAGCCGCTCGGGCTCCTCCCAGGCCAGCAGCACCTGGGCCGCCGAGCCCGCCAGCATCGTCAGCGTCGTGCCGACCGGGATGCTGTCGCGGAGGCCGTAGGGACGCTCGGCGGCGGCCACGCAGACGCGGTCGTCGCCCTGGCGGCGGTAGACCTGCGTGCTCTCGCCGGTGACCCGCTGCAGCTCGGCGAGTACGGGCCCCGCGACGGCGACCAGTCGGTCCTCCCCGGCCGCGGCCGCCAGCTCGCCGAGCCGGGGGCCGAGCACGAAGCGGCCCTGGATGTCGCGCGACACCAGCCGGTGGTGCTCGAGCGCGACGGCGAGCCGGTGGGCCGTCGGACGGGCCAGTCCTGTCGCCGCGACCAGCCCCGCCAGGGTCTGCGGGCCGGCCTCGAGGGCGCCCAGCACGTGCGCGGCCTTGTCAAGGACGCCGACTCCGCTACTCTTGTCCATGAGCCAAGACTGCCGTCTCACTAGCCGAGATGGCAAGTCGACGGCCCGACAGAAGCAAGACCACTGCCGAACGAAGGAGACCCCGGTGGGCAAGACGCTCGCGGAGAAGGTCTGGGAGTCGCACGTCGTGCGCCACGCCGAGGGCGAGCCCGACCTGCTCTACATCGACCTGCACCTCGTGCACGAGGTGACCAGCCCGCAGGCGTTCGACGGCCTGCGGCTCGCGGGCCGTCCCGTGCGCCGGCCCGACCTCACCATCGCCACGGAGGACCACAACGTCCCCACCGAGGGCCCGTCGGTCACCGAGGGTGCGCTCATCGAGGACCTCGTCTCGCGCACGCAGGTCGACACCCTGCGCCGCAACTGCGAGGAGTTCGGGGTGCGCCTGCACCGCATGGGCGACCGCGGCCAGGGCATCGTCCACGTCATCGGTCCGCAGCTGGGCCTGACCCAGCCCGGCACGACGGTGGTCTGCGGCGACTCGCACACCAGCACCCACGGCGCCTTCGGCGCGCTCGCGTTCGGCATCGGCACCAGCGAGGTCGAGCACGTGCTCGCCACGCAGACCCTGCCGCTCAAGCCCTTCAAGACGATGGCCGTGACGGTCGAGGGGGCGCTGCCCGAGGGCGTCACCGCCAAGGACGTGATCCTCGCGGTCATCGCGAAGATCGGCACGGGCGGCGGGCAGGGCCACGTCATCGAGTACCGCGGCGAGGCGATCCGCGCCCTGTCGATGGAGGGCCGGATGACGATCTGCAACATGTCGATCGAGGCAGGTGCCCGCGCCGGGATGATCGCGCCCGACGAGACGACTTTCGCCTACCTGCAGGGCCGTCCCCACGCGCCGCAGGGCGCCGACTGGGACGCCGCGGTCCAGAGCTGGCGCGAGCTGGTCACCGACGACGACGCCACCTTCGACCGCGAGGTCGTCATCGACGCGAGCACGCTGACGCCGTTCGTCACCTGGGGCACCAACCCCGGCCAGGGCCTGCCGCTCTCGGCCTCGGTGCCGGACCCCGCGCAGCTGACCGACGAGCACGAGCGCGTCGCCGCCGAGCGGGCCCTGGACTACATGGGCCTGCAGGCCGGCACGCCGCTGCGCGAGATCGCCGTCGACACCGTCTTCATCGGCTCGTGCACCAACGGGCGCATCGAGGACCTGCGCGCGGCGGCCAAGGTGCTGCAGGGGCGCAAGGTCGCCGACACCGTACGCATGCTCGTCGTCCCCGGCTCGGTGCTCGTGAAGCAGCAGGCCGAGAGCGAGGGCCTCGACGAGGTCTTCTCGGCCGCTGGTGCGCAGTGGCGTGGCGCAGGGTGCTCGATGTGCCTCGCGATGAACCCCGACAAGCTCGCGCCGGGGGAGCGCAGCGCCTCGACCAGCAACCGCAACTTCGAGGGCCGGCAGGGCGCGGGCGGTCGCACGCACCTGGTCTCGCCGGAGGTCGCTGCGGCCACCGCGGTCGTCGGGCGGCTCGCCGCCCCGGCCGACCTGCAGCCCGTCGGCGCCTGACGAACCCCTTCCGAACACCGAGAGACCGGAGCACCAGCCATGCGCGCCTTCACCACGCACACCGGCACCGCGGTTCCCTTGCGCCGCAGCAATGTCGACACCGACCAGATCATCCCGGCCGTCTACCTGAAGAGGGTCACCCGCACGGGCTTCGAGGACGCGCTGTTCGCGGCCTGGCGCACCGACCCGACCTTCGTCCTCAACGACCCGTCGTTCGCGGCGGGCACGATCCTCGTGGCCGGGCCCGACTTCGGCACCGGCAGCTCGCGCGAGCACGCCGTGTGGGCCCTCAACGACTACGGCTTCCGCGTCGTCATCTCCTCGCGCTTCGCCGACATCTTCAGGGGCAACTCGCTCAAGCAGGGCCTGCTGACCGCACAGGTCGAGCAGTCGGTCGTCGAGGCGCTGTGGGCGCTGGTCGAGGCCGACCCCACCACCGCCGTGACGGTCGACCTCCACGAGAAGACCGTGCGCGCGGGCGATCTGGTGGCGCCGTTCGACGTCGACGACTACGGCCGCTGGCGCCTGCTCGAGGGGCTCGACGACGTCGACCTGACCCTGCGCCACGCCGACGAGATCGCGGCGTTCGAGGCGGTCCGGCCGTCCTGGAAGCCGCGTACGCTGCCCGCCCTCTCCTGACCTCCGGCCGGTCGCGGCGCCCGCAGACAGGGCACCGCGACCGGGTTCCAGGGTTCGCGGGGGGCCCGGAACCCGTTGTCCGGAGGCCACTTCTCGACGTCGTCACCGAGCACAGGAAAGGCCCTTCGACTGCCCTTCTGAGCCCCTTGCAGGTGGAAATCCCGTCGATTGCAGCAGAAACGCCGCGCAGGTCGTTGTGCCCGCGTGGTTTTCGCCCTACCGTCGGCGGGAATCGGGCCATCGGCCTGTCTTAGACCACCCCCGGAGGGGAGCAGTGAACAGAGCTCAGCTCATCGACGAGCTTGCCGGCCGTCTCGACGGCAACAAGCGCCAGGCTCAGTACGCACTCGAGTCTGTCATCGACATCATCCAGCGCTCGCTCGCCAAGGGCGAGAAGGTCGGTATCACGGGCTTCGGGGTGTTCGAGCGCGTCGACCGCGCTGCGCGCACCGCCCGCAACCCTGCCACCGGGGCCAGCGTCCGGGTCAAGAAGACCCAGGTCGCGAAGTTCCGTCCGGGCACCGACCTCAAGGCCATCGTGAGCGGGCAGAAGAAGCTCCCGCGGGCCGCGGCGCCGGCGAAGAAGGCAGCACCCGCCGCACGCGGCGCTGCTGCCACCGGGGCGACGGCCGCCAAGGCCGCTGCCGCGTCCACCCCGACCCGGTCGACCTCGACCCGGGGCACCGCCACCAAGGCCGCGTCGAGCCGCAGCACCACCGGTGCCGCGTCGAAGACGACCGCCACCAAGGCTCCGGCGAAGTCCGCCTCGACGCGCTCCGCGTCGACCGGCTCGACCGCGAGCAAGACCGTCACCAAGGCGCCCGCGACGAAGTCGACGGCGACCAAGTCAGCTCCCGCGCGGGCGACGAAGTCCTCGGCGACCAAGGCCGCTCCCAGCAAGAGCACCGCGAGCAAGAGCACGGCTGCCAAGTCGACGGCGTCGAAGTCGACGCCCAGCAAGGCGACCGC
Source organism: Motilibacter peucedani (assembly GCF_003634695.1). NCBI lineage: Bacteria > Bacillati > Actinomycetota > Actinomycetes > Motilibacterales > Motilibacteraceae > Motilibacter > Motilibacter peucedani. The sequence continues at coordinate 15,071 of NZ_RBWV01000004.1, read as the reverse complement.
CAGCAAGACCACGGCGACGAGGACGACGGCCGCCAAGTCGACCGCGTCGAAGTCGACCGCTGCCAAGAAGGCCCCCGCGAAGCGGGCCGCCAAGAAGGCCTGAGCCACAGGCCCCCAGCTCGTCCCTCAGCCGGCAGAGCGCCCACGCGGGCGCTCTGCCGGCTGAGGCGTCTCCGGGAACCGGAGGAAGCCCTCAGGGCAGCGGCATCGTGAGCAGCGTCAGCGCGACCACCTCACCGGCCTCCACCCGCAGGTGCACCCGCTGGCCCGACCGCAGCAGCCGGACCCCCGAGCCCTCGAGGCTCGTCGCCCCGAACGCCACCCGGGTGCCGTCGTCGAGGAGCACCGCACCCGTACGCGTCGCGCCGTCCCAGTCGGCGACGGTCGCCTGCAGCACCGTCATGCCGACGCCCGGTCCGCGAGCAGTGCGGCGGTGTGCGGGCCGACGCCCAGCGCGACCGCCGAGCGGAGGTCGTCGGCGGTGTCGACGTCGGAGCGGACGCTGCGCCCGGCCGGCAGCGCAGCCGCCCCTGCGGCGCAGTGCGCGGCGAACGAGCCCTCGCCGAAGCGCGGCACGAACGAGGAGAGGTGGCCCGCGGCCAGCAGCGTCGTGCCGGTGCCCTGGGCGTCGGCGACCGCACCCAGCTCGTGCTGCGCGGCTGTGGCCAGGGCGGTGTCGAGCTCGGCGGAGCGCAGCCCGGGCAGGTCGCCGGTCAGCGCGGCCACCGGCTGCGCACCCAGCTCGCGCGCCGCGTGCAGCAGCGCAGGGTTCAGGCCGTCGGGCCCGCCTGCCAGGACCGCCGCGCTGGCCGGCAGCCGGGTGGCGAGCACGGGGTCGTCGGTGACCACGACGACGCGCTCGACGAGCTCGGCCGCTGCTGCGGCGGCGACGGTGTCGAGGGCGAAGGCGCGGGCCAGCTCGGCCCGCTGCACGCCTGGCGGCGGCACCAGCCGGGTCTTGGCGCGGGAGAGCTCCTTGACCGGCACCAGGAGGGTCCATCGCGCCACGCGCCCATCCTCGCACGCGGGCGGCACCGCCCTCGGCGGCGCGAGACCCGGCGTGCAGGAGGAGCCCCTGCCGTCAGCGACAATGCACCCAGCGACAACGCGCCGGTGGCCCGACCGGTGCTCATCCCTCGGAGAGGCGGCTGCGGTGTTCACTTCGCGACCGAAGGAAGGCCCGTTCCGGCAGGGGCCGTCCTACCGCGTGGCCGTCGACGTGCTCAAGCCGTTGCTGATGGTCTTCACGCGCAAGCAGTGGGACGGCGTGGAGCGGCTGCCCCGCGAGGGCGGCGTCATCGTGGTGGCAAACCACATCTCGGTGGCCGACCCGGTCGGCATGGCCCGCTTCATCCACGACAACCAGCGGCGTCCGCGCTTCCTGGCCAAGGCCAGCCTGTTCTCGATGCCCGTCGTCGGCTGGGTGCTCGGCGGCGCCGACCAGATCCCCGTGCACCGCGACTCGCGCGACGCGGCCAAGGCGTTCACCGCCGCTGTCGCCGCGGTGAAGTCCGGGGAGTGCGTCATCATCTACCCCGAGGGCACGACGACCCGCGACCCGGAGCTCTGGCCGATGCAGGCCCGCACGGGCGCCGCCCGGATCGCCCTGCTGACCGACGCGCCCGTGGTGCCGGTCGCCCAGTGGGGAGCCCACGAGCTGCTTCCGCGAGGGACCAAGCTGCCCCGCCTGCTGCCCCGCAAGACCCTCGCCTTCCGGGTCGGTGAGCCCGTGCGGCTCGACGACCTGCGCGAGGGGCCGATGACCGCGGAGGTGCTGCGCGAGGCGACCGCCCGGATCCTCGACGCCATCACCGCCGAGCTGGAGGTCTTGCGTGGCACCAAGGCCCCCGCGGAGCGCTACGACCCCCGGGCCCACGGCGCCGGCGAGGGCGGCGCGTGACCCGGGTCGCGGTCCTGGGCAGCGGGTCCTGGGGCACTGCGTTCAGCATCGTGCTGGCCGACGCGGGGGCGTCGGTCTCGCTGTGGGCGCGTCGACCGGAGCTCAGCAGCGCGATCGCGGCGGCCGGCGAGAACTCCGCCTACCTGCCAGGCGTTCCGGTGCCCCCTTCCGTGGTGCCGACCGCCGACGTGGCCGAGGCCCTCGACGGTGCCGAGGTCGTCGTCCTCGCGGTGCCGGCACAGACGCTGCGCTCCAACCTCGAGCAGTTCGCGCCTGTGCTGCCGTCGTCGGCCGTGCTGCTCAGCCTGGCCAAGGGCATCGAGCTGCACAGCTGCAAGCGGATGAGCGAGGTGGTCGCGGAGACCACGGGCGCGCCGCCCGAGCGCATCGCGGTGCTGACCGGGCCCAACCTCGCCCGCGAGATCGCCTCCCGCCAGCCGTCGGCGTCGGTCGTCGCCTGCGCCGACGAGGAGGTGGCTGAGCGGCTGCAGGACGTCGTGCGTACGCCGTGGTTCCGCCCCTACACCAACAGCGACGTCGTCGGCTGTGAGCTCGCAGGCGCCATCAAGAACGTCATCGCCCTCGCCGTCGGCATGGCGGCCGGCATGGGTCTCGGCGACAACGCGAAGGCGAGCCTGGTCACCCGTGGGCTCGCCGAGACCGCGCGCCTCGGCAGCCGGCTGGGCGCCAACCCGCTCACCTTCGCGGGCCTGGCCGGCCTGGGCGACCTGGTGGCCACGTGCTACTCGCCGCTGTCGCGCAACCGCTCGATCGGCGAGCGGCTCGGCCAGGGCGCCGCGCTGGCAGAGGCGGTCGCGAGCCTGTCGCAGACCGCCGAGGGCGTGAAGTCGGCCGAGTCCGTGCTCGAGCTGGCGAGCCTGCACGAGGTCGACATGCCGATCGCCGAGCAGGTCGTGCGAGTCGTCCGCGACGGTGCCTCGCCGCGCGAGGCGGTCGAGGCCCTCATGACGCGGAGCGCCAAGCCGGAGCTCTGAGAGCGCGGGCCTAGGAGCGCAGCGCCGCGTCCAGGTCGGCCCACAGGTCCTCGACGTCCTCGATGCCGACCGAGAGCCGCAGCAGCGTCTCGGGCACCTCGACGCTCTCGCCGGCGTGCCGGCGCCGGCGCTCGAGGGTGGACTCGACGCCGCCCAGGCTGGTCGCGGGGATCCACAGCCGGCAGGCCGCCACGGCGGAGTCGGCCTCGGCCACACCACCGCGGACCTCTGCGCACACGATCGAGCCGAAGCCGGTCATCTGCGCCCGCGCGCGCGAGTGGCCGGGGTCGTCGGGGAGGCCGGGGAACCGTACGCGGTCGACCGCCGGGTGCTCGGCGAGCCGCTCCGCCAGCACCTGCGCCGAGGCCTGGGAGCGCTGGACCCGCAGGTGCAGGGTGCGCAGCCCGCGCAGCACCAGCCAGGACTCCATCGTGCCGGGCACGGCGCCGCCCAGGGTGCGGGTCGTACGCAGCCGCTGCTCGAGGTCGTCGTCGCGGACCACCACGACGCCGAGCAGGGCGTCGCTGTGGCCGGAGAGGTACTTCGTGGCCGAGTGCACGACGACGTCGGCTCCCAGCTCCAGCGGCCGCAGGACGAGCGGGGAGCAGAAGGTCGCGTCGACCGCCACCAGTGCGCCCGCGGCCCTTGCAGCCGCGACGACGGCAGGGATGTCGGCCACCGCCATCAGCGGGTTGGTCGGCGACTCGACCCACACCAGGTGCGCGCCCGCGGCCGCCGCCTCGACCGCTGCGGTGTCGGCGACGTCGACGGTGCGCACCTCGCCGACCCGGCCGGAGCGCTGCATCTTCGCCAGAGCGGCGAGGGTGCCGCTGTAGGAGCCGACGGGGGCGACGACCACGCCGCCGACCGGCACCTCGTCGAGCACCGCGGAGACAGCCGCCAGGCCCGAGGAGAACGCGAGGGCGCGGCCGCCCTCGAGCCGGCCGACAGCCTCCTCCAGGGCGCTCCACGTCGGGTTGCGGAAGCGCCCGTAGTCGTCGGGACCGCCCTGCACGTAGGTGGAGGCGAAGGTCGGCGGCACGTTGAGCGGGGCGAACGGCTCGCGCGGCGGCCGGCCGGCAGCCACGGCGAGGGTAGCGAGCGAGAGCGGGCGCCCGGCGGCTGGCTCGTCGGGGCTTGCGTCGGCGGGGATCGAGGTCACCGGAGAAGCCTCCCAGCCCCCGGTGCGGGACGCCCGGCGGGCCGGGGACCGGGCGGTAGGGTCGCGGCGATGCCTGCCGACGACCTGCCTGCCGACGACCCGACGCCCGCCCGCCCGCGCGTCGCCCTGCTGTTCGGCGGGCGCAGCTCCGAGCACGCCATCTCCTGCGTGTCAGCAGGGTGCGTCCTCGAGGCGATCGACAGCGCGGCGTGGGACGTCGTGCCCGTCGGCATCACCCGCGACGGGCGCTGGGCCCTCGCCTCCGACGAGCCGGGCGCGCTGGCGATCCGCGACGGCGTGCTGCCGGAGGCGTCGGGCGCCGGCGACGCCCTGGTGCTGCAGGCCGACCCCGCCGCGAAGGCGCTCGTGCTGCGCGACGCCGCCTCCGTGCCCGCCGAGCTCGGCACCGTCGACGTGGTCTTCCCGTTGCTGCACGGGCCCTTCGGCGAGGACGGCACCGTGCAGGGGCTGCTGGAGCTCGCCGGCCTGCGCTACGTCGGCAGCGGGGTCTTCGCCTCCGCGGCCTCCATGGACAAGGGCCACATGAAGGCCGCGCTGAGCTCGGCCGGGCTCGAGGTCGGGGCCTACGTCGTCGTGCCGCCGCGCGCCTGGGAGCACGACCGGGCCGCCGTCCGCGCCCGCGTCGAGGCCCTGGGACTGCCGGTGTTCGTCAAGCCGTGCCGCGCGGGCTCGAGCGTCGGCATCAGCAAGGTGAGCTCGTGGGACGACCTCGAGCCGGCGGTCGAGCTGGCGCAGTCGCACGACCCGCGCGTCATCGTCGAGGCCGCCGTGACCGGCCGCGAGCTCGAGTGCGGCGTGCTCGAGGGCACCGGCGGGTCGGCGCCCGAGGCCAGCGTCGTCGCCGAGATCACGGTCGACCCGGCCCACGAGTTCTACGACTTCCAGGCGAAGTACCTCGACGGCTCCACCCGGCTCGACGTCCCGGCCGACCTGCCCGCCGCTGTGTCCGACCAGGTGCGCCGGCTCGCCGTCGACGCCTTCGAGGCCCTCGGCTGCGAAGGGCTGGCCCGCGTCGACTTCTTCCTGCGGCCCGACGGCACCGCGGTCGTCAACGAGGTCAACACCATGCCCGGGTTCACGCCGGCGTCGGTCTTCCCGCAGGCCTGGGCCGCCAGCGGCCTCGACTACCCGGCCCTGGTCGACCGGCTGCTGCGCACGGCTCTCGAGCGGCCGGTCGGCCTGCGCTGACCGGCCGCCGCCAGCGCCACGGCGACGGCGGCGACGAGCCACGGCGTACCACTCGCACCGGCGAGCGCCCACAGGCCGAACACCGCGAGCCCGACGCCCTCCGTGGCCAGCGAGGCGAGCGACGTGACGGTCGCCCGGGACCGCTCGACGCGCTCCTGCAGCCGGACCGTCACGTCGACCAGGACCGCGCGGTAGCCGGCGTAGAAGCAGGCCAGCAGCGCCACCGCCACCGGGCCGCCCGCGGCGACCGCGAGGCCGAGCAGCAGGGCCGCCGCGGCGAGCAGCACGGCGGGGTGGCGCGGCCTCAGCCGGCCGCCCACCCACCCGCCGAGCGCCCCCGCGAGCGACACGACGAGCAGCACCGCGGGCGTCGCCGTGAGGGGCACGTGCCAGCCGTGCACGAGCAGGCCGAAGTACTCCTCCAGCGCGTCGAGCCCGGTCACCAGCGCGAGCGCCAGGACGGCGGCGCGGAGCAGGGGGCCGCGGCGTACGTCGCTGACCGCCTCGCGCAGGCCCGCGAGGTACGCCTGCCCTCCTCCCTCGCTCCGCGGCGGCGGAGGAGCCGGCTCGGGTACGCGTGCGGCGAGCACCGCCGCGGCGGTGCAGGTGCCGACGCTCGCAGCGCCGACCAGCGGGTAGCCGCCGAGCGGTAGCAGCAGCGAGGCGAGGACGGCTGCAGGCAGCTGGGCGACGAGCTCGGCGGCCGAGAGGCGCGCCAGGGCCCGGGGCACCAGGTCGACGGCGTCCAGGGCCACCAGCCCGTCGACGAGCAGCGCCTCGCGCGCCCCCGAGGACAGCGCCCCGCTCAGGCCCCAGAGCACGAAGCCGGCCGCGAACCCCGCGAGGCAGGGCGCGACCGTCCAGCACGCCATGCCGGCCGCCTGCACGAGACCGGCGGCGACCAGCACCTGCCGGCGCGGCACCCGGTCGGCGAGCGCCCCGAAGGGCACCTCCGCGAGCGCCGACACCAGCGACCACAGCGCGAACAGTGCGGAGACCTGGCCGTCACCGAGGCCGGAGTCCGTGAACAGCAGGGCGTAGACGGGGTAGACGGGGACGGCGTCCGCCACCAGCGCCCAGGTGGTCATCCGCCGGAAGAGCAGGTCGGCGGGCGTGCGGGGGACTCAATGTCGGTGCATGCCCGCAGGCTAGACCCGAGCGAGCCCCGCGAGAAGAGCCGTCAGCCGGGGTCGGGACAGGCGAGCCCGTTGCGCGGCAGCCGGCTGGCCGGCCCGGAGAGGCCCTCGAGCGGCGGTGCCTGGTAGTCGTCGGGCACGACGACCTCGACCGCGGGGCTGGTGCCGAAGGTGAGGAAGAGCGAGTCGCTGCGCCGCGGCACGACGAGCCAGTCCTGGTCGCCGAAGCGCCGGCAGTCGTAGTCGCCGGTCGGCTTGGGCTCCACCACGCCGCAGCGCACGGTGATGGCCGGCGTGCCGTAGGCGGCGGTCAGCTCGCTGTGGGGACGGGTGCCGCGCCGTTCGTAGCTGCCGAGCACCGAGGGCAGGCTCGCGGTGAAGGTCCGGCACTGCGTCGCGACCTGCGCGGAGGCGACCCTGGGCGGTGTCACCCTCGGGTCGAGCCCGGAGCGGACCAGGGCCAGCACCCCGAGGACGGCCGCGAGCAGCGCGGCCGCGGCGGCGACCGGGACGGCGAGGCGGGTGGCGCTCAGACCGACACCACCGAGCAGGTCAGGGTGCGCGTGATGCCCTCGACTGCCTGCACCTGCGCGATGACCAGGCGGCCCAGCTCGTCCATGTCGGGCGCCTGCGCCCGCACGATCACGTCGTAGGGACCGATGGCCTCCTCGGCGCTGACCACGCCGGGGATCTCCGCGATGGCGCTCGCGACGGTGGAGATCCGGCCCACCTCGGTCTGCACCAGGATGTAGGCATGGACCACGGCGACCTCCTGGCTGCGCGACGCTTCGGGGGCGGCCGCCATGGGCGCTGAAGGGCAGGATAGCGGCCTGGACCTCGCGGGACCGAGCATCGGCACCACGGGTGAGTTCGCCGTCCTGCGGCAGGTCACCGCGCGGCTCCCGCAGGGCCCCGGCGTGCTCGTCGGCCCGGGCGACGACGCCGCCGTCGTCGCGGCGCCCGACGCGCGCGTCGTCGTGACGACCGACGTGCTCGTCGAGGACGTCCACTTCCGCCGCGACTGGTCCAGCGCCTACGAGGTCGGCCGCAAGGCTGCCGCGCAGAACTGCGCCGACGTCGCCGCCATGGGGGCCCGCGCCACCGCCCTCGTGGTCGGGCTGAGCGCGCCGCGCGACCTGCCACTCGACTGGGCGACCGGGCTCACCGACGGGCTGCGCGACGAGAGCGCGCGGGCCGGTGCCTCCGTGGTCGGCGGCGACATGACCCGCGGCGAGCGCGTCGTCGTCAGCGTCACCGCGCTCGGCGACCTCGAGGGGCGGGCGCCGGTGCTGCGCTCGGGCGCCCGGCCCGGCGACCTCGTCGTCGTGGCGGGAGCGCTGGGTACGTCTGCGGCCGGCCTCGCGCTGCACCTGCGCGGCGACGCCGCGCTGCTCGAGAGCTGGGCGGCGCTGGCAGCGGCCCACCGCGTACCCGTCCCCGACTACGCGGCCGGGCCGGCGCTCGCGCGCGCCGGTGCCACGGCGATGCTCGACGTGAGCGACGGGCTGCTGCAGGACCTCGGGCACGTGGCGGCCGCCAGCGGCGTCGACCTCGTGGTCGACGCGGCGGCGCTGGAGCCCGACCTCGAGCGCGTGGGCGGGGCGGCGGCCGCTCTGGGGGAGCAGGGCTGGGACTGGGTGCTCGGCGGCGGCGAGGAGCACGCGCTCGCCGCGACCCTGCCGCCCGGCGCACCCCTGCCGCACGGCGTGCGCGTCGTCGGCCGGGTCGTCGCCGCCTCGGCCGGCGGCGGGGTCGTCACCGTCGCGGGCCTCGCGCCCGTCCGGGTGGTGCGGCGGGGCTGGGACCACTACGCGCGCTGAGGGCCGGCGCCCGGAGGTGCCGGACACGACGAAGAGCCGGCCCCCTCGGGGGACCGGCTCCGTCGAGACGCGGGTGCGGGCGCCCGAGGGCGCCGCGGGAAGTGCTAGCGGGTGACCTTGCCGGCCTTCAGGCACGAGGTGCACACGTTGAGCCGCTTCGGCGTCTTGCCCACCAGCGCGTGCACCGTCTGGATGTTGGGGTTCCAGCGGCGACGGGTGCGCCGGTGCGAGTGCGAGATGTTGTTGCCGAAGCCCGGCCCCTTGCCGCAGACGTCGCAGTTGGCAGCCACGGGGGCCCCTCCAATAGGTCGAGCGAGTTCGAGAGCGCCCGCACCTGCGTGCGGGCAACCTGAGCAGGATAACGGACGACCGGGACCCGAGACCAATCCGGGCGCGAGCACGTCCCCAGGGCGGGCTGCTCCGCTCCGCCGCTGTCGGTGGCCGAGACTACGCTGCCCGGCACGGGCGCACGGACCAGACCCAGGCGACACAGGACTCGAGCGACACAGCACTCGAGCGACCAGCACTCGAGGAGGACCGCGTGGCAGGCACGGCTGGGACGGCGCTCGACGCCGTCGACGCCGTGGACGGCGCCGCCATGCGGGCGTGGGCCCGGGTCGCGCTCCACGCCATGGCCGCCGCCCGCGCCGAGATCGACGCGCTCAACGTCTTCCCCGTCGCTGACGGCGACACCGGCACCAACCTCTACCTCACCCTCGAGGCCGCCCACGGCGCGCTCGAGCAGCTGCCGCCCGGCTCCGACCTCGCCACGACCGTGCGCACCCTGGCGCGCGGCGCGCTGGTCGGCGCCCGCGGCAACTCCGGCATCATCCTGAGCCAGCTGTTCCGCGGCATCGCCGGCACGCTCGCCGCCGAGGCCGGTCGCGAGACCACCTCGGCCAACGCCGACCTGCTCGCCGAGGCGCTGCGCTCGGCCACCGACTCCGCCTACGCCGCCGTGGTGACACCCGTCGAGGGCACGATGCTCTCGGTGGCCCGCGGCGCCGCCGACGCCGCCGCCGCCGAGCCGCACCGCGACGTCGTGCCGGTGGTGCTCGCCGCCGCGGCAGGGGCGCGCGACGCGCTCGCCCGCACCCCCTCGCAGCTCGACGCGCTCGCCCGGGCCGGCGTCGTCGACGCCGGCGGCCGGGGCCTGGTCGTGCTGCTCGACGCGCTCGCCGCCGTGGTCACGCGCACGCCGCTGCCCGCTGCCGCCGCGGAGCCCGTCGTCGCACCCGTCGCCGAGCCGGCCGGCGGCGCCTACGAGGTGATGTACCTCCTCGACGCGGCCGACGGCGACGTCCCCGCACTGCGCGCGGTCCTCGCCGGCCTGGGCGACAGCGTCGTCGTGGTGGGCGGCGACGGGCTCTGGAGCGTCCACCTGCACACCGACGACGCCGGTGCGGCCGTCGAGGCGGGCCTCGCCACCGGCCGGCCCCACCGCCTGCGCATCGCCGCGCTGCACGACACCGCCGCCGCTGCGCGCGCCGTGCTCGTCGTCGCCGAGGGGCCCGGCCTGGCCGCGCTGCTCGAGCAGGCAGGGGCCCACCCGATCGACCTGCCGGCCGGTGCCCGGCTCGCCGCCGACGACCTGCTCGCGCTGGCGGCGGGCGCCGCCGAGCTGGTGCTGCTGTGCGACGCCGTGCAGGTCGTCGCGCTGGAGGAGGCGGTGCGACGCGTACGCCGCAGCGGGCTGCGCGCCGCAGTCGTACCCCTCCGCTCGCCGGTGCAGGCGGTGGCCGCGGTCGCCGTCCACGACCCCTCGCGCGGCTTCGACGACGACGTCGTCGCCATGACCGCCGCGGCCGGCCACATGCGCTGGGGCGCGCTCACGGCCGGTGGCCGGGCGCTGGTCGAGGGCGAGCCCGTGCCGCTGCGCGCCGGGAGCGCCGAGGTGGCCGCCCTCGAGCTGGCCGAGCGCATGCTGTCCGGCGGCGGCGAGCTGGTCACGCTGCTGCTCGGCGCGGGAGCCGGTGCCGCGCTCGGCGAGGCGGTGCGCGCCGGGCTGGCCCGGGCGCACCCCGAGGTCGAGACGGTCGTCCACCCCGGGGGCCAGCCGGGCGCGCTGCTGCTGGTGGGCGTCGAGTGAGCGACCCGCTCGGCGCCTCGCTGGTCTCCGCTGTCGGCGACCGCACGGCCGCCGCCCTCGGCAAGACCCTCGGGCTGCACACCGTGGGCGACCTGCTGCGCCACTACCCCCGCCGCTACGCCGAGCGCGGGCAGATGACCGAGCTCGGCAGGCTCACGGTCGACGAGCACGTCACCGTGCTGGCCCGGGTGAAGTCGGCGAGCAGCCGCCCGATGCGGGGGCGGCGCGGCACGATCCTCTCGGTCGTGGTGACCGACGGGCGCGACGACCTCTCGCTCACCTTCTTCAACCAGGCCTGGCGCCAGCGCGAGCTGGTCGAGGGCCGCACCGGGCTGTTCTCCGGCAAGGTGGGCAGCTTCAACCGCTCGTTGCAGCTGGCCAACCCCGACTACGTGCTCTTCGACGGCGGGGACGACGACGCCGACGTGCTCGACCAGTTCGCGGCGCTGATCCCCGTCTACCCAGCGAGCGCGCAGATGCCGTCGTGGAAGCTCGCGCAGAGCGTGCGGGTCGTGCTCGACACCCTGGGCGCGCTCGACGACCCCCTGCCCGAGCAGGTGCGCGACGAGCACTCGTTCCTCGGGCTGGCCGAGGCGCTGCGCCTGGTCCACCTGCCGCGGACGAAGGCCGACGTCGCGGCGGCCCACGAGCGGCTGCGCTGGGAGGAGGCCTTCGTGCTGCAGGCGCTGCTGGCCCAGCGCCGGCTCGCCGCGCGCGAGCTGACGGCCACCCCGCGCACCCCGTCGCCCGACGGGCTGCTGGCCGCGTTCGACGCCGCCCTGCCGTTCACGCTGACCCCGGGCCAGCGCGTCGTGGGCGAGGAGGTCGCCGCCGACCTCGCGCAGACGTGGCCGATGAACCGGCTGCTCCAGGGCGAGGTCGGCTCGGGCAAGACCGTCGTCGCGCTGCGGGCGATGCTGACGGTCGTCGACTCCGGCGGCCAGGCCGCCCTGCTCGCTCCCACCGAGGTGCTCGCCCAGCAGCACGCCCGCTCGATCCGCGCGATGCTCGGGCCGCTCGCCGAGGGCGGGCTGCTCGGCGGGTCCGACCGGGGCACCCGCGTGGCGCTGCTGACCGGCTCCATGGGCGCCGCTGCGCGTCGCCAGGCGCTGCTCGACGCCGCGAGCGGCGACGCCGGCATCGTCGTCGGCACGCACGCGCTGCTGCAGGAGTCCGTGAGCTTCTTCGACCTCGGGCTCGTCGTCGTCGACGAGCAGCACCGCTTCGGCGTCGAGCAGCGCGACGCCCTGCGGGCCAAGGGGTCGGCGCCGCCGCACGTGCTGGTCATGACCGCGACCCCGATCCCGCGCACCGTGGCGATGACCGTGTTCGGCGACCTCGAGGTGTCCTCCCTGTCCGAGCTGCCGAAGGGCCGCTCGCCGATCGCCACCCACGTGGTGCCGGCGGGGGAGAAGCCGCACTTCCTCGACCGGGCGTGGGTGCGCCTGCGCGAGGAGGTCGCAGCGGGCCGGCAGGCCTACGTCGTGTGCCCGCGCATCGGCGAGGGCCCCGAGGAGGCGCCCAGCGGCGACGAGCCGGCCTCCGACGACGCCCGGCGACCGCCGATCGCCCTGCTCGAGATCGCGCCGCTGCTCACCGACGGCCCGCTCGCCGGGCTGCGCGTCGAGGTCCTCCACGGGCGCATGCACCCCGACGACAAGGACGCCGTGATGTCGCGCTTCGCCGCCGGCGAGGTCGACGTGCTGCTCGCGACCACGGTCATCGAGGTCGGCGTCGACGTGCCCAACGCCACCGGCATGGTGGTCATGGACGCCGACCGCTTCGGCGTCTCCCAGCTCCACCAGCTGCGCGGGCGGGTCGGCCGCGGCGGCCACGCCGGCCTGTGCCTGCTGGTCACCGACGCCCCGCCCGGCACGCCGGCCCGCGAGCGGCTCGACGCGGTCGCCTCCACGCTCGACGGCTTCGAGCTCTCGCGCCTCGACCTCGAGGCCCGCCGCGAGGGCGACGTGCTCGGCGCCTCGCAGTCGGGCCGGCGCACGAGCCTGCGCCTGCTCTCCGTGCTCCGCGACGAGGACGTCATCCTCTCCGCCCGCGAGGAGGCCGCCCGCGCGGTCGCCGACGACCCGACGCTGGCCGGCGACCCCGCGCTGGCGCAGGCGATCGCGCAGCTCGTCGACGCAGAGCGCGCCGACTACCTGGAGAAGGCGTGACCCGCATCGTGGCCGGCGTCGCCGGCGGGCGGCGCCTCGTGGTGCCCGACGGCCCCACCCGGCCGACCTCCGACCGGGCCCGCGAGGGGCTCTTCTCGACCGTCACCTCCCTGTGGGGCCCGCTCGACGGCGCCCGCGTGCTCGACCTCTACGCCGGCTCCGGCGCGGTCGGGCTCGAGGCGGCCAGCAGGGGAGCCGAGCGCGTCCTGCTCGTCGAGTCCTCGCCCTCGGCGGTCCGGGCGATCCGCGACAACATCGCCGCGCTCGGCCTGCCCGGCACGCAGGTGCTGGCCACCACGGTCGAGAAGGCCGTGGCGGGCGAGCCCCCCGACGCCTTCGACGTGGTCTTCCTCGACCCGCCCTACGCCCTCGCCGGCGGTGCGGTGGTGGCGGTCCTCGAGGCGCTGCTCGCCGGCGGCTGGCTCGGGCGGGACGCGCTGGTCGCGGTCGAGCGCTCCACCCGCGGCGGCGGCTTCGAGTGGCCAGAGGGCCTCGCGCCGCTGCGCGAGCGGCGCTACGGCGAGGGCACGATCTGGTACGCCCGTGGCTGAGCCGGTCGGAGCGCCGGTGGTGGTCGTGCCGATGACCGAGGCACACCGCGACCCGGTCCTCGCGGTCTACGCCGAGGGCATCGCCTCCGGCGACGCGACCTTCGAGCTCGAGCCGCCGAGCTGGGAGCAGTTCTGCACCACCCGGCTCGCCGACCACCGCTGGGTCGCGGTCCACCCGGCGGGCGCGGTGCTCGGCTGGGTCGCCTGCAGCCCGGTGTCCGCCCGCCCGGTCTACGCCGGGGTGGTCGAGCACTCGGTCTACGTCGCCGCCCGCGCTCGCGGTCGCGGCGTCGGTGCGCTGCTGCTCGGCGCGCTGGTCGCCTCCACCGAGGCCGCCGGCATCTGGACGGTGCAGAGCGGGATCTTCCCCGAGAACGCCGCCAGCCTCGCGCTCCACCAGCGCGCCGGCTTCCGCGTCGTGGGCCGCCGCGAGCGCCTCGGCCGGCACCACGGCGTGTGGCGCGACGTGCTGCTCGTCGAGCGCCGCAGCGCGACGGTCGGCTGAGCCGGCACGACGGGTTGCCGGGCTCCGACCGGGGAAGCGGAAGAGCATGTCGATCTCCGTCAGCGCGCTGCAGGCAGCCACCCGCACGCGGGGCGCGCTGCTGCGCCGGCGCGTCGAGGGCGGCGAGGACCTGCGGGCGGAGCGCGGGGTGCGGATCGTGCGGCTGGGAGGCGGCACAGCCGTACGGGTCGGCCCGGGGGTCCTGCTCGCGCACCACGTGGGCCTGCACCTGCGCGACGCCGGCGCCGTCATCGAGATCGGTGGCGGCACGTTCGTCAACCACCGCACGGAGATCGTCGCCCACGAGCGGGTGTCGATCGGGCGCGGCTGCCTGCTGGCCTGGGACGTGCTCGTCGTCGACTCGGACTCCCACAGCGTCGACGGCGCGCCGCGCACGAGCCCGGTGGTGATCGGCGACCGGGTGTGGGTCGGCGCCCGCGCGACGGTGCTCAAGGGCGTGACCGTCGGCGAGGGCGCCGTGGTCGCCGCGGGTGCGGTCGTGACCCGCGACGTGCCGGCGCGCGCGCTCGTGGGCGGCAACCCCGCCCGGGTGCTGCGGGAGGAGGTCACGTGGGAGGAGTAGGCGTGACGGTCGTCATGGCGACCCGCAACCGGCGCGAGCGGGTTCTGGCCACCCTCGGGCACCTCGCGGCGCTGCCCGAGCGGCCGCCGGTCGTCCTCGTCGACAACGGCTCCGACGACGGCACGGCCGAGGCGGTGGCGGCGTCGCACCCGGAGGTCCGGGTGCTGCGGCCGGGGCGCAACCTGGGCGCGACCGGCCGGACCCTGGGCGTCGAGGCGGCGCAGACGCCCTACGTCGCCTTCGCCGACGACGACTCGTGGTGGGCGCCCGGCGCGCTGGTGCGGGCGCAGCAGCACTTCGACGCCCACCCCCGTCTCGGGCTGCTCGCCGCCCGCATCCTGGTCGGGCCCGAGGAGCGGCTCGACCCCGTCTGCGCCGAGATGGCCCGCGCACCGCTGGGCACCGAGCCCGACCTGCCCGGCCCCTCGGTGCTCGGCTTCGTCGCCTGCGGAGCCGTCGTGCGGCGCTCTGCCTACCTCGAGGTCGGCGGCTTCTCGCCGGTCGTCTTCTTCCTCGGCGAGGAGACCGTGCTCGCCCAGGACCTCGCGGCCGCCGGCTGGGGCCTCGCCCACGTCGACGACGTCGTCTGCCACCACCACCCCGGCTCCGCCGGCGGGCGCACCGACCGCACCCGGCTTCAGACCCGCAACGCGGTGCTCTCGACCTGGCTGCGGCGCCCGGTGGGCGTCTGCCTGCTCCACATCGCCCGGCTGGTGCGCCGGGGACGCGACCCACAAGTACGCGGTGCGCTGGTCGACGCCGTGCGCCGGCTGCCCGCCGTCGCCGCCGACCGGCGCCGGCTGCCCCGGGACGTCGAGCTGCAGGTGCGCGAGCTCGAGCGGGCCGGCGGCTAGCTGTACTGCTCGGAGACGTTGGTGCAGCGGTCGATCGGTGGCTGGTTCCCGAGGGCGGTGTGAGGCCGGTGGTGGTTGTAGTGGTGGAGCCATGCT
>NZ_RBWV01000003.1 GCF_003634695.1 Motilibacter peucedani | reverse complement strand
CCCGACCGACGCCACCTTCTCGTCGTGCATGAGGACTGCTGACGCGTCCCCTACACCCTGATACGGCCGGCAGCGATACCCGTCACTACCAGTCGTCCTGCGACCCGTCGAGTCCTCACGACGGAGTAAGTCCTTCGCTCCGCTTATCCGCGTACATCGCTAGGTCAGCTTGGTGCCAAGCCTGCTTCAGCCCAACGCCGGGGCGGGAGGCTAGCCCGACAGCTGCATCTACCCCAGCGTGAGCCAGGGCGTTGCGGATCAGCAGGGCTTTCGCCTGGCCACCCGTCCTGTCTGTCTCGTGCAGCGGGACGCCGAGCGCTCCCGCAACCGGCGGCCTCTCGCGCTGGTCGCCCTCAGTCCTCGAGCGGGCGCAAGCGTCGGCCGGCAGCTCGGTGACTACGGAGTCGGACCGTCGTCGAGCTGGACGAGGAAACCACGAGGCCATGCCAGCCGCGCTCCCTGGCGAGCTCGCCAACCTGCCACCCGAACGCGTCGTGCGGCAGATGGGGGGGCGGCCACGCTGCACGGCCCGTCCCCGGCCACAGGGGCTACCGCAGCGCCGCCGACGTGGAAGGCGGCTCCTGACTCGCCGCGTCGCCTTCTCAACGGCGCACCTGCCCGTGCGGCGGAGGACGCGTCCGTGATGCCTGCTGAGGCGTCCTCCGCCCCTCCCCGAGCGCCGGGGGCTCCGACTGTGAGCCGTGAGCCAAGGCAGACAGGCGCGAGCGGGAACCGGCGCCGTGGAACGAGCGCAGCAGCTCGTCCGTTCGCCTGACGGATCGGCGAGCCCCCTTGCAATCTCTTGCAACTATGGCGCACACTAGCGGGGTCCGTTTACGACGGCTTCTTAGCCGTTGGTTCGGACGGTGGGTGCCGCCTACCGGCCCATCAGGATGCATAAACAGGGCGCCGGCGAGTTCTGTATCGAACTGCTGGCAGGCGAGGATGCGTGCGCGACTAGTCACCGCGGCACGCACCTACGAAGGCCGGGGCCGCTTGGGCTCGCGGCCTTCACGCTTCTCCGGGCTAGGTCGCCAACAAGTGCTTGTCACCGAGTGTGATCTGAGGCACGATACCTTCAAGGCCATGAAGGCATGACTCAGGAGAGTGACTCCTCCTGAAGCCCCAGTGGCTCTAGGGGAAAGCCCTTCCCCGCATCCTGATGGTGAGGCTGGCGGCCCCAGCTACTGGCTGGGCATGGCGGCTGGGGACGCCGGTCTCTCCGGGACGTTGACCACGTCCCGTAGCAGAGAGGTGGGCGTCATGCCTCCTTCGTACACCCGTACCTACAACCCCGAGCCGGGCGTCGTCTTCGTCGCGATGCCCTACGGCACCCGTGAGCTCTCACCGGGTGGCCCGACCTTCAACTTCGACGACTTCTGGGGCGACGTCCTCAAGCCCACGCTCGAGGGGCTGAGCTTGACCCCGCTTCGCGTGGACGAGGTCTACGGGCCGACCGCAGTCGACGAGCTGATCTTCCGCAGCATCTGCCGGGCGGAGATCGTCATCTGCGACTGCACCACCAGGAACCCCAACGTCGCCTACGAGTTCGCGATGGCGCGCATGCTGAACAAGCGCATCATCGTGCTGACGCAGAACGAGATGGACATCCCCTCGGACGTTCGCGGGCAAGACCGCTACATCCGCTACGCGGAGACGTTCAAGGAGACGATGCGCGCGAAGCACGAGATCGAGCAGCAGATCCAAGCGCTGCTCGACGAGCCGGCCGAGGAGAACACCCTTGCACCGCTGCAGGGCTACTCCAGCAAGCAGGCGCCCGGCAAGGTCATCGCGGTGGACAACGAGGCGGCCACCATCCGCCTCGACGACGGCGGGGTGGCAGAACTCAGCAACGCCGACGTCGACTACGCGAAGATCATCACCGACATGAGCCGCCGGTTCCCCGTCGGCACGAGGGTGAACGGGTCCGCGACGGTCGACCCCGAGAAGGGGCTGAAGTACACCCTCCTCGCGGGCGAGGAGAACCCCTGGACCAAGATCGCCAGGCAGTTCCCCGTGGGTCGAGTGTTCACCAGCGTGGTGAGGAACGTGATCGACGGGCTGGGAGCCTTCGTGAAGGTGGAAGGCCCCGTGAACGGCCTGGTCCCCTCCGGTCAGCTGCGTGGCCGGCAACTCCAGGTCGGTGACTCCGTCGACGTCGAGGTCTTCAAGGTCGACACGCTGCAGCGACGCGTCACCCTGGAGCTGCGCAGCGTCTCCTCCGCGACGACGGCGCCCGCCTCGTTCACCGGCTCACTGCCGCAGGTCGGCTGGCAGGGGTACGGCGCAATCTCGCGCGTCGTGCCTGAGCAGGACGGTCGAGGCGGCTACTGCCTGGTCAAGTTGGACGGGTTCACCAGGCCCGCCATGCTGCTGGCCAAGGACATGACCGAAGACCTGCGCAAGGACCTCAACGCGCCGGGCGAGCTCGCCGAGGGCGACGAGGTCTACGTCAGGGTCGACAGGGTGGTCCACGAGACCGGCAAGGTGCTCCTCCTAGAGTTGCCGGAGCCAGAGGAGGACGGTCCCGCGGCAACTGCCGCCGCGTAGCGGCGGCTCGCCATCCCACGAGGGGCTCGGCAATCGCCGGGCCCCTCGTGCTGTGCGGTCTAGCCCTCGAGAGGGCGCAGGGCCTCGGCCGGCAGTTCGGCGATCACCAGCGCTGCTTGATCGTCGAGCTGAACGAGGTAGGCCACGCGGCCGTGCCAGCCGTCAGTGCCGCGGTTCCACTCAAGGACGATTCCCGGCCAGGTGCCGGGTCGCTGCGGCGGGTCGATCACCCAGCAGTGCCGAGACCGGACGCTCTCAGGGATCTGCGCGAGCCGGGCTGCGGCGGTCCGCTCAGCGAGCGTCGGCCCCCGTCCCGGAGTCATCCCGCCGGCCATGCCCTCAGCATGGCATTGCTCGAACAGGTGTACGAGGGTCAGTCAGTTCGCCGCTGGCCCGGCTGGCGCTTCGGCTGGGGCATCGCCTTGGGGTCAAGCGTGGGGAGCCGCGGCCGGCCAGGTCGCCGGGTCGTCGCGTCGGCGCCGGCCCCAGCCGGCTCGCCCGCTGCGCGGGCTGCGGCGGCTTGCTCGTCGGGGACTGCAGCGGCATGGGAGTACGCGGCGGCGGGCGCGGCGGCCGCGCGCTGGTAGTAATCCCCGCGGACGAGGTCGGCCGCCTCGCGGGCGGCCGCAGCCTGCTCGGCCCTCTGCTGGGTCTCGCGCAACCGCGTGATCGCGTCGGCGAGGGCGGCCATCTGGGCGAGCAGCTGGAGCACCTGGCGGGTGTCGTCGCGTGCGACGCGCTGAGCGGCGGTCATGGCACGGGCGGCGAGGCGCAGCCCGTGCCCGGCTGTGGAGGGCTCGGGGACCCGGCCGTACGGCTCCCTCGCGGCGCGGGTGAACATGCCGGCCGCACGGGTCAGCGAGCCACCTGCAGGGCCTTCCACCACCCGGGCCGCGGAGGCGAGGTAGTCGGCCGCCGCCCAGGCCGTGTCGGCGTCGAGGCGCGGGTCACCGCCAGCGTTGCCACGCATCTGCTCGACCGCGTCACGGGCTGCGGTCGCCGCCTGCTCGAGCACGCGCCGACGTTCCTCGGCGCTGAGAGACACCCGGCCACCGCGCTGCCTACGGGTCGGCTGAACCGGCTCGCTCGGCGCTGTCGCACCGGCCGGTCCCGTCGCTGCGGTGCCGCCGGCGTCAGGCTCTTGCCCGCCCCAGCAGGCCGACAGCCGAGGCAGGGTGAGGTCGGCGGCGAGGCGGCCGCCGCCGTGGAAGACCGGGTCGCCGCTGCCGTCGTCGAGGGCGACCGCGTACCCGGTGAGCTGGCCGGGGTGCTGCTGGGACTCCCGGCGGCGGACGAGCATGCCGTCCTGGGACAGCAGCGAGAAGAACTCCTCGACCCCGCTCGCCCGGTCGGCGGCGGCCCGGACCCTCGCCCGCAGGTCCTCGGCGCGGACGGTGTGCGGGCTCGTGGAAGGGTCGCTACCCCATCGGGCGAGCAGCTTGGGCAGGGACAGGTCGGCGGCGAGCTTCCCGCCGCTGTAGAGGATGGGCCGGCCGGTGCGGTCGGTATCGGTGTGCAGGCCGACGGCGTAGCCGGTGACCTGCCCGGGGTTCCGCTGGGACTCGCGAAGGTGCACCACTCCCCCGCTGGCACCGACCCGGGCGACGAACTCCTCGATCGACTCCGACCCAGCGGCGGCGGTGCGCACCAGCCGGCGCAGCGTCTCCCGAGCCGGCTCCGGGCGCCCGACTCGGACGGCTTTCTCCTGCTCCGCGCGCGAGGCACGCGGGTCCGCGGTGCGGTTCCCGTCGGCGGTGCGGACGCTGAGCCCGTACCGCTCCTCCGCCGCGAGGCATGCCTCGCGGACGCGGTAGTAGTCGTTGCGCGGCCAGATCCGCGCCCCGTCCTGCCGGGCGAGGGTGGCGACGATGTGGATGTGGTCGTCGGCGTGCCGGACCGCGATCCACCGCCCGGCGCCGTCGTCGCCGGCGGGTGCCACGCCCACTCGGTCGAGGGTGTCGCGGGCAATCTCGCCCCACTCGGCGTCGGTGAGGACCCGGTCATCGGCGTGGTTGCGCAGGATGAGGTGGTACACCGGCTCGGCTTCCCGGCCGACCTGCGCCCGCGCCAGCGGCGCCTCGAGCAACGCGGTCAGCGGGATGAAGTCGCGGGATGCGGCCCGCACCGCGGGCTCGAGCTCCGGTAGTGACCACACCGTCTCGTCCCACGCGCCGACCAGGTGCGGGTTCTCGTGGCGCGACCGGCCACCCAACTCGCCCTGCTGCGCGGGGGACTCGGAGTAGAGGTAGCGCAGCAACCCGCCGACGCTGTGCCCGCGGAGCACCTTCCCGATCACCGCTCAAGGTCCCGTCGCCGGAGCTGCCTGACCGTCATCACGACGCCCCACGTCAGCAACACCGCGTAGAACACCGACCCCGGCCAGTCTCCCGCCAGCGCCGCGAAGACCCCAGCGACGACGAGGGCCACAGCAGCGAACCCGCGCAGCACGCGGTCGAAGACACTCACGGCATCTTGCGCATCAGCTCGATGGTCGCCTTGTCGATCCGCCGCACCGCCTGCCCCGACAGTCCGGCCGCCCGGGCCAGCCACTCCGGCGCCTCCCCGCCGGAGTTCAGCACCTTCGCGGCCTGGTTCACGTTCGTGGCGAACGCCGTCAGCGCCCGCCGAGCGTCCATCAACTCGCCCAGTGCGTCACGCGCGACCGACCCCACCGGCGGGGTCGTACCCCTCGCCGTCGCCATCGCCGACGCCGCCACATAGCCGGTCGGCGTCAGCCCCGCCCGCTCCGCCGCCTGCGTCAGCTCCACCCACTCCTCGACGGTGAACCGCGCGTGGACCCGGTGCGGCCGGCCCGGGAACTGGTGCTCGCGATGCCGACCAACGGCAGGAGACTCGCCGGCCCGTGACCCCTGCTCAGCCGGGCCGCTCGCCTCGTCCACCGCCACTCCCCCTCTCTCGCCTTTTCGAGTTCTGCTGTGCCGTGACCGCGCCCGGTCATCGGCTCTGAGCTTCTAAGGGACCCTGCCGGGTCTCGCTCTGCAGGTGACGCTAGCGGACCGAGCGCGCGCAGCGCGAGAGGTCTGGTAGCCAAAACCATATCTTGCTTCCGCATTTGCACTTCCCCACGGCGCCGCCCTCATGCCCGCCGACAGTGCGCGCGCCGGGCAACCGGCCGCGCTCCTACGACTGCCCCACGAGGGGGCGGTCCGCGCCAGAGGCACGCGGTTCAGCTGAGACGTCCGCGTCTCAGGTAGCCTGCTGTAAGCCATAGTTGACAACGGAGGAGGCGTGCCATGGCGGACAGCAAGAGCGCGAGGCGAGACGCGGAGCGGGCGGCGCAGGCGCTGCTGGAGAACACGATGGTGAAGGCCGCCGGCGAGCTTGGAGCCGCCTCGGCCACGCGCGCAGACGCGACCGTCGGTGTCGACTCCGCACGCACCCGGGGGGCGGAGCTCATCTCTGATGCGCAACGCCAGGCCGACCAGCTCGTGGCCGACGCGCAGGCGTCAGTGACCGCTGCAGAAGCCACGTACGCCGCGGCATGGAAGTCCGCGCTCGCGGCCGGGTGGACGCCGGACGCACTGACCAACCTTGGACACACGGTGCCCTCTCGACCGACGAGAGCACGGTCCGGGCGCCGGGCTGCAGCCAGCGAGCCGTCCTCCACCGACGCAAGCGGCGAGAGCCCCGCCGAGCAGGACGGTGCCTCCGGTGTCATCGACGACGTGGCCTGACCTCGCTTCTAGGCTGCGCACCGTGCCGCGCACCACGGTCCACCGCTACACCCGCCGGCTGCTCCACGAGGTGGGCCGGGTAAGCCCCGGACTCGCCATCAGCCGCCCCGCCGAGCAGGTCCGGCACGGCCTGCGACCCGCAGCAGCGAGCGGCCTATTCGTGCTGCACGGCCCCGACCTGGGCGCTCGCGAGCTGCACCTGACCGTCGAGCACGACGATCCCGCCGGCGCGTTCTACGAGCCGGAAACCGGCACCGGCCGCGCGCACCTGGTCACCGTGACGCTCACCGACTACAGCGCACAAGGCGTCCCCACCGCCACACCGCTCCTTCACGAACCCGACCGCCCCCGCACCGACCAGGACGCCGCCGAACTCGCCGCGGCGCTCGCCGACGTCGTGCGCCATCACGGGCGACAAGCGCAAGCCGGGACCGTCAACGAGGTCGACGTCGGCGGCATCCCCGGCTATCAGCACGACCTCGTCGACGGCCGGCTCACCCTGACCGATGGCACCGCACGATGGGTCGAGGACCACGCTGCCGCGGTGGTTCACGCCCTGCAGCGCACCCACGGACTGCGCCCGCTGCTCGCGGAGTGGTGGACCCCGAGCCGTCACCAGCCCGACACGTCGGCCGCCTTCCGCCTGCTCCTCGGCCGCGCCGAACGCACCACCCACGTCGACCAGGTCACCCTCGTCGCGCAAGGTGCTGAGCGCGTCGTGGTCCGGCTCAGCCGGGCCGAGAACCCGACCGCTGACCCCGTCGGCGGTGGCGTCACGCTGCAGACTGCGACGCTGCCCGCGGCCGCGGCGACACCCGCCGCGGCCGCCGCCGTCATCGCCGAGCACATCGAGCTGCTACTCCCCATGCCGGCCTACCCGCTCCGGCTCGTTCACCGCGGCCGCCGCGCCTGACCGCCGCCGACCGCGTCCTAGCCGCTGCTCAGGCGACGTCGTGACGACGTGAAGCATGCTCGGCCCGCCACTTCGAGGTCTTCACCTTCACCCAGTCCCACGACCTCGCCCCCGGCCGGTACCGGCCGCGCGGGTGCTTCACCACCACACCGTCCAGCCCCCGCTCCGCACACTCCGCGAGCAGCACCTCCGGCGCACAGTCGAACACCGTCGACGTCGACCAGCACTCCCCTGCCAGGCCCAACTCCTCGAGCAGCGCACGCCGCTCGAGGTACGGCAGCGCGCAGACGTTCCGCCCGTCGAGCCACAGCACGTCGAACGCAACGAACGACACCCGGCATCCGCCGGACCCCGCCCGCCGCGCCATGCGAGGGCCCAGCGCATAGAAGTCACGTGCCGCCCCAGCGCCCGCGACAAGCTCACCGTCAAGCACCACTGACCGCCCACCGAGCGCGTCGACCAGACCCGCCAACTCCGGCAGCGCGTGCGACAGCCGGCGCCCCGTGCGCGACCTAACGACCAACCCGCGCGCGTCGACAGTCACCTGGCCGCGCGCCACCCGTCGAGCTTCACCTCGACCAACCAGTCATCGCTCACCACGGCCGACGAGCTCGCCGCAGAAGCCAGCATCGGACGCAGCGAGGGAGCGAGCACGTCCACCATGATGCGTCGCCCGGCCGGGCCGGCGTGCCGCGTGGGGAGGGCAAGTAGGGTCGCCCAACTGCCCGGACGCCCCCCACCAAGCAGTGCACGTCCCAGTGACAAGCGCACACCTGGCGAGCCTCACCTACCCACCGCACCGCCAGCCCGTCACACGACGCGGCCTCGCGCAGCGCCGGCACGGTTGAGTGGCGGCTGCCACTCAGCAAGCAGGTCATGCTCCAGGGCCGCGGCGGCCGCCGCATCCGGTTGCTCCACCCACGCGACCTCGAGGTCCCGGATCCACGCGGTGACAACGTCGGCGTCCTGCTCGCTGACAACCGAGGGACGCTGCCTGCTGACTGTGGTCGGGATGCCCAGCAGGTGCGCCGCGACGTTGCGCCGCAACGACGACCGGCTCAGGTCACGCCCCGCACCCCGATGCCGGCCAAGACGGCCGCGAAGTCCACCCTTCGCCCCCGTCATCCCGACGTAGACGGGCTCCCCGAGGTGGAACCAGGCGTAGACGCCGGCCGCGGTCGGGACCGCCCGGCCGGTGAGCTCGGCGGAGCGCGTCCGCGGTCGCTCGAGTAGCAGTGACCAACACGGCCCGGTCGGGTTCGCCATCACTCGACCGCTCCTGGCTCCGCGGCAACGACAGGGTCAGGGGACAACCCGCGGTAGTTGACCCGGACGGTGCTGCCAGCAAGGTCGCGCAGCACGGCGCCGTTCTCCTCGAGCGCGACGACCAGCCAGGGACGCGGCTGCCTACCGCGCGTCACTGTGGTCCCGGGCGCTGGCAGGTGCCCCTCGACAGCCGTGGTGTGCACGACGCGCAGCGCGGTGGACTCCGCCGCGAGCGCAAGCAGCGCGGCAGCGTCCTCGGGGTCGGCTTCCTCCGGAACGGCGAGAGTGGTCAGCACGGTGACCAGCCGCTCTCCCGCGGTCATGCGCGCGCCTTCGCGCGCGAAGAGCGGCCAGGAGGAGGGGGGGCTTGCTCGGCCGGGCTGGGCGCGGGCGGTTCGGTCAGCGCGCGGTAGATGGTGGTCCGGGACACGCCGAGGACCTCCCCGATCTGCTCGACCGTGAGCTCACGCGCGTCGTACATGCGCCGCGCCTCCCGGCGCTGGCGGTCGGTCAGCTTCGTCGGCCGGCCACCAACGCGCCCACGGGCCCGCGCCGCGGCGAGGCCGGCGACGGTCCGGTCCTTGATGATCTCCCGCTCGAATTGCGCGAGCGCGCCAAACAGGTGGAAGACCAGCCGGCCACCGGCGGTGGTGGTGTCGATCGACTCGCGCAGCGAGCGGAAGCCGACCTCACGCTCGTCGAGCGCGGTCACCGTGTCGATGAGGTGGCGCAGCGAGCGACCGAGCCGGTCGAGCCGCCACACGACCAGCGTGTCCCCCGGGCGCAGGTCCCCGAGCACCTTGTCCAGCTGCGGGCGCCGGTCGAGCGACCCGGAGGCGTGGTCGACGTAGACGCGGTAGCAGCCGGCTGCAGTCAGCTCGTCGGTCTGCAGGTCGGCGTTCTGCTCCGCGGTCGAGACCCGCGCGTAGCCCAGGAGGTGCCCCATGCCCCGGAACGTAGCGAAAGGGTCCGACAGGGACCCTCGTGACACGTTGATTACGTGCACCAGTTCTGCAACAGACAGCCACGCTCAGCGGCGGGCCGGTGGCCGCCACTCCCCGAGTCGTGCCAGAAACGACCGAGGTCAGAGCAGCAGCTGGAGGGCGGGCTGAAGGTAGTCGCGCCTCGCTGCGACCGCGGCCTCCAAGCGAACGAGCACCGCATCGTCACCGCTGTCGAGCCATGCATCGGCCAGCAAGGCCACTCGAACGTTCAGGTCGACCAGTCGAGAGTCCACCCACGCAGCGTGTCAGGAGGCACCGACAACCCCAGCCGAGTTCACGGTCATGCCGATGACCGCAAGATCGTTTGTGCGCCTTCTATCCGGAGACGCTCATAAGAGGTGAGCGGCTAACCGACCCAAGGAGCGATGACGGGTGGAACAGATCATCCTTGGGGTAGTCGGCGTTGCGGCGATCCTCATCGTTGTGTTCGGCGGGTTCTTCGCGCCTGGCGGCAAGCCGCGGCGCGGTGGAGGGAACGGCAACGTCAACTGGCTCCCCTCGAGCTGGGCTCGGAAGAGCAACGACGAGTACCGGGCTCGCGGCTGGCCTGAGCCCTACGACGATGAGAGTGACCCTCGCGTCTGACCTGTCGAGTTCACGCTCTTGCCGCGCTGAGGAGTCCTAGCGTGACCGCCGCTCCTACCAGGCGGACAGCAGGATCGTCGCCGCAGCGGGCGGAAGCACGGCGTGCGAGATGACCGCTTCGGGCACCGAACCGATGGCAGCTGCTCGGCGTCTCTAGTTTGTGGGAGTGGTGACTGGTGAGCGGGACAGGGAGGAGTTCACGGCGTTCGTCGCCGGCTCTGCCCGCCGGCTGTTGCATGTAGCCGAGCTTGCTTGCGGTGACCGACACCGCGCCGAGGACCTCGTCCAGTCCGCTCTCATGGGCGCGTACCTGCGTTGGGACAAGATCCGAGACGAGGATCCCTTCGCCTACGTCCGCAGATCCGTACTGAACGGCCAGGTGTCGTGGTGGCGGCGGCACTCCCGCGAATCACTCACCGCAGAGACGCCGGACGACGTCGCAGCGGACACAGTCAACAACGCCGACGATCGCGACGCCCTCCGCCGCGCCCTCGCGCGCCTGACCAGGCGAGAACGCGCCGTCGTCATCCTCCGCTTCATCGAAGACCTTTCCGAGCAGCAGACCGCCCTCGAGCTGGGCATCGCCGCCGGCACCGTCAAAAGCACCAGCGCCCGAGCCCTGGCGAAGCTGAGGGCGCAGGCAGCAGAGCCTGTGGGAGATATGCCATGACCAGCGACGACCGACTGCTCGCACCACTCCGTGACACCCGCCCTGGCATCCCTGCATTGAACGCCGAGTCGATCATGGCTGCCGCGCTCCAGCGCCGTCGCCGGCGACGGGTCAGCGTCAGCGCGCTGGCCGCCGCGGTAGCTCTCGCCGGCACGCTGGCCGCGGTGATCGTCCCCGGACATGCCGGCCGCACGGACACCTCGCCGCCCACCACGCCTCCTGTCGTGACCATGACTGCAGCGCCCATTCCGACCGTGGACTGCGCCACCCTGCCGGAGAGCCAGCCACAGCCTGCCATCGGACCAGCGCTGCCCCGATCCGTGCTCGTCCAGGCCAGTGACCTCGCCGAGCCGTGGGGCTCCTTCGCCGACTACCCCGACGGAGGCAGGTCGCCCGGCTCGGGTCCCTCCCGCATGCAGGTCAGCGACTCGCTGAGCACCACAGACACCGACCCGGCCTGGTCGCTGTCCACCGAAGCGGAAGAGTTCGGCTCGGCCGCCGACGCGGCAGCGTGGTTCACCGCAGCCGGTCTTGGTGCCGCCTGCCGCTCCGACGGGTACACCATCAAGTCCGGCGCGGGGCAGGTCCCTCCCAGCAGCAGCGAGATCCTGGCCAACACGATCCGCGACGGAGCTCGGGTGCTCATCGCCCACCGCACCTCGACGCAGCAGCCACCGGAGTGGGCCGTCATCGTCTTAGTGGGTGAGCGCGGGGTCGTGACCACGGTCACGCCGCTGAACGCCCGAACGCAGCTGGGGCTCACCAACGACTGGCTGGATGCCCTCGCCTCGGCCATGCTCGCTCGCCTGACCGGCGTCACACCGCGGACACTGCCCGGCATCGCCGCGTACGCCAAGCCGACCCACGTGCCGGCGGGCTTCCTACTACCCGGTGACATCGGCCCCGACTGGCAGATCTGGAGCCCGTCCACAGACATGGGGCCCATCCCGGGCGGCAACTCGAGCTTGCCCGACCCGGCGCACTGCACAAGGACTGTCGCGTACGCCACCGTCGGCGCCGAGGTGTACCAGGGCTACCGCGACACGACCGGCACCACAATCTACGAGGACGTCATCACCTTCGCGCCGGGTCAGGCGGCTCGATACCTCGCAGCGATGCGCAGCGGTCTCGGCAGCTGCAAGTCAGGCATGACGTCCATGACGCCCCTCCCTGGTTTCGGTGACGAGGCCTACGCCACGGAAAGCGAGGCAGGCCCCCAGGTGCTCGTGCGACAGGACGACACACTGCTGCGCCTCAACGCAACACCACAACTCGATGGGGGCAGCGACACCCTGACACGCTTGGCTCGCACCGCACTCGACCGGCGCTCTTGAACGAGACCGTTGAGCTGCGACAAGCCACCAGGACGGCAGCGACACCATGCAGCCGACGACGAGCGAGCGGCAGCTGGGTCCGCATCCCGAAATTGTTCGTTTTCGCTACACACCCGCTCCCCCGCCGCCGGCAGGCAAGCCCGAGCGTGAGCCCGTGTAGCAGAACTGGTGCACGAAACCAACGTCACGTAACCGACCCTCAGCCAAGGTTTGTGGCACAGACCGGTTGCGCGGCGCATCAGTCCCGCAAACGACCGTTTACGGGACCGCGATCCGTGAGGACACCGTACGCAGAGCAAACCTTCCCGACGCCCGCTGGCTCCAGCTACGGTCGGGGGATGCCAACGGCCAGCCCCGCTCTGCCGAGCGATCGCCTCAACAGACAGCAGATGTACGACCTCCTCGCGAAGCTCGCGACGTTGGACGAAGCCGGCGGTCTTGCCAAGGAGCGCTCTGTCCTGTTGCTGTGGTTCCTCCGGAACGTCGTGGGGCTCGACGACCTCGATGCCTACGAGTTCATCTGTGACGGAGATGACGACAACGGCGTTGATGCGCTTTATCTCGAGCCAGCCAGCGGGGAGGACGCCCCCGAAACGCTGGTGATCTACCAGAGCAAGTACACCGAGGCCCCGACTAACGTCGGGGTGACGTCGATGACCGGCCTGATTTCGGCCGCTGCGCACTTCACAACCGTGGAGAGTCTGGAGGCGCTCCTGTCGGGGCGTGTCGAGGACAAGCTGCGGCATCTCATTCAACGATTCGACCTCGTGCGGAAGTTGCGGGCTGGCGCCTACACCGAGGGAAGACTGCGTGTCCGCATTGCGCTGATCACCAGCGGGGTGCTCAACGGCTCAGCCAAGCGCCTCGTCGCCTCGACCAACGCGACCCAGCGTCCGGGCTACTTCACGGTTCACGACCTCAACCGCCTTGGTCCGTTGGCTCAAGCAGTCGCCACACCGGCCATCACGACCGCTGACATCGAGGCGCCCTGCTCGGCGGACGAGCGGATCGTGCTCGGAACCGCCCCGAACCGCGTGGTGATGGCCTCCGTACGGGCCATCGACATCGTCCAATGGGACGGCATCGACAATCGGACACTGTTCGAGTTGAACGTGCGGCGCGAAGTGCGGCGCAACCGCGTCCGCGATCAGCTCGATGGAGCAATCAGACGCCAGCACGAGCACAAGGACTTCCTTGCCTTCCATAACGGCATGACCGTCGTTTGCGACGAGCTTGTCCTCGAGGAGGACAGGCTCGTCGCCAAGAAACCGTCCGTCGTCAACGGCGCTCAGTCGACCATCGCATTCGCCAGAGCTGACGCCGACGCTGAGCTCACGAACGAGTTGCGCGTCTTCGTCAAGTTTGTGGAGGTCGCCGGCCGTCCTCAGCTGGCGAAGGAGATCTCCTGGCGCAGCAACACACAGAGCGCGGTCAACGCCCGAAACCTCGTGGCCCTGAGAGGACCGCAGCAGAAGTTGGTCAGTGACTTCGCGGTGAACTTTCCGACTATCACCTACGAGACTCGACCAGACGCCACCCTTAGCGCAGCCGCGGGCAAGGTCATCTCCAATGACGACGCGGCCCAGCTCCTTTGCGCCGTCTACAACGAGCAGCCCTGGCTGGCCGTGAAGCGCCTCGCCCTCTTCGAGAGCGAGAACCACGCCATGATCTTCAACGAGTCGATCACCGCCGCGCACGTCGTCCTGGTCGATGCGATCAAGCAGGTCGTGGAGTCGGAGAAGGCCCGGGTCCCTCAGGCCTACCGCAAGAGTTGGCAACTCACGCGCATGGTTTTGATCTACATGGTCGGGCAGGTGTTGCGTTCGGATGAGAAGCTGCGGAGGCTTCTGCTCGACCCGGCGACGGCTACCGCCGATCTAGTCGCGCTGGCCGCCTCGCTCAGGCAGCCCAGCCGCATCGCTGCAGCTACGCTCAAGCAGCGTTACGACCAGCGGGCAAGGGACTCCCAAGTCGACGAATTCAACGTCGACTTCAAGCGGCAGGACGTACTGCTGGAGCTGCGCAGTAGGGCGCGGGACAACTTCAGCCTCGCAGCGACGCTCGAGGACTGACGGTCACCACACGGGATTGCTGCGGGTTTAGTTGACGGTGGTTGTGACTGGTCATGCTGCTTGATTGTCGCATTACCGCTTCGGCAAGCGCAGTGAAGCTGACTGCAGGGCCGAAGCCATCGGCCTTGCGTCGCGCTCTATCCCCCAGAACTCTCCGCTAGAGCAACGCTCCACTCGGCGCGGGCGAGCAACTCATCGAAGGTGACGATCTCGGGTCGATGCAGGTTCTGGCGATAGACCTCGAAAGAGCGATGCTTCTCAGGGTGCACGCCGCCAACGCCGGTCAACTGGTTGAGGTGCCCCACGATCAGGTACGAGCGGGGTTGCATGAGGAAGGCCACTTGGCCGGTCTCGGCCCCGTCGGCTCCCCGCACGTGCAGCCGTTCCCCGATCGTGTCGAGGGCTCGGTGGACGGTCTGTTGCACCTGAGTGACGCCGCCCGAGAGGTCGTGCGAGGGTGCCCAGCAGCCGGCGCGGTACTGGTCGTGGTGCAGCAGCGGGGTGCGGTGGTGCTTGATCTCCGCGAAGGCCAGCATGTTCAGCCGGCCATTCGTCTGCAACAGGGCGTCTACCCGCTTACCTGCGCCGACCACCGAGCTGCCGGCGACCGTTCGCTCCAGTTTCTCGTCGTCCCAAGACGTTAACAGTTGACCGGAGAGGCCTAAGCCGAGCACCCACGGGTTGCGCTCGAGGAACTGCTGCCACACCTTCTCGGGCCCGCCGGCAGATGTTGCCGCGAGGTCGAAGTAGTCGTCGTCATGCAGCAGGTTGCGGAACTCTTCAACCTCACCCCGGCGGTAGGCGACGGCGACGAGATCTTCCGCGGACACGTCACTCTCGATGAAGCGCCGAAAGCGCTCAGGGTCGTGGGCGTACAGAGCTTGGAGAGCCTCGGGGTGGTCGGCAAGGTCGCGCACCAAGTCGTCATCCACCAAGACGGTCGTGTCGCCCTCGATCGGGATGTCATCGAGCAGCTTGATGAGCGAGACCAGACGCGAAGATTCAGTACGGTCGAACTCGACAAGGGTTTCGAGGGCGCTTCCTGCCTTCGTGGTGGTTACCCGTCGGAGCTGTATCTTTCGGACCGCGCCAGCGGTTCTAGCCACCTGCAGCGTGATCTGCACCCTTCCTCCGGGAGACTCACGCACCACGTACTCCGTCCACTCGTAGTCGTCTTCGGGTGTGCCCTCACTGATCACTCGGTGGTCGAACACACGATGGACATACCGTGCGGGCTGGCCGAGGTCTTGGACGGTGCCGTGCTGCAAGAGGAAGGTCTTGCTGATGTAGGTCCGAGAGGTGAGTCGCAGGGCTGCGAAGTCTGCTTCCGTCTCGGGTTGCGCAGCGAGTGCGTACGCAGCGCTCCAGTCGAAGCCGTCAGGGAGCAGCGGCACGTGGACTCCTCTCCGTCACGCACTCAGGTGGGGACAAGTCAACTCGACTTAGCCCGCTGCAGCGCCGCGTCTCGGCGTCGTAAGCGTGCGCCTCGGTGCATGTTGACTGGTGTCTGGTCGAGCACATGCTCAACGAGCGTTGCGAGGAACGTTGCTGGGGAGAGGCTCGCGGGTGTCCTGTCGTGGTCGATCCGCACGGGAGGGAGCTCAGCGAGTTGCTGCTCGACCTGTGACCTGGGAACCTCGACCGGCTCTTCCTCTTCGGCGGGTTGATCGACGAGCCCGGCTGCGGCGCTGCGGTCCTCCCCGTCGTCGCTGCCCTCGGCGTCGTCAGGCAGTGTGACGTCTTGGCCGTAGTCCATCAGGATCACGCAGGTAGCGCGGTAGGCGTCTTCCTCGCGGCCGAGCTTGGCGAGCAGGTCAAGCAGCCAGTCGGCGGTTTCTGGTTCCTTCGTGAAGATGTCGGTGCGCAGACCGAACGCGAAACCCAGAGCCGCTAGAGGGTGGCGCAAGCGCAGGTTTTTCGCGTCCCCGTAGGACTCCTCCAC
This sequence comes from Motilibacter peucedani, assembly GCF_003634695.1. NCBI lineage: Bacteria > Bacillati > Actinomycetota > Actinomycetes > Motilibacterales > Motilibacteraceae > Motilibacter > Motilibacter peucedani. The sequence continues at coordinate 34,080 of NZ_RBWV01000003.1, read as the reverse complement.
TCGGTTCGGCGCGTTCTTGCCGTACGAGGAGTCCATTCGCTTGGTCGAGATGAGCAGCTCCGGACCGGTGGCCCAGTCGGTCATGATCACGTCGACTTGCTTGAGGTAGTTCTTTCCGAGGATCGATGCGCTGGAGTGCGTGACGCCCTTGACGTTGCCCTCCTTCATCAACCGGGCCTGCAAAGGATCACGAATCTTCGCAGGGAGGAGGTCCTTCTCCAGCAGTCGGGCGATCGGTCCGGGCAGGATGCGAGGGTGGGTCGCGCGCGGCCAGACGGCGTCGGGGTCGAACCCTGCGCGGCGCAGCTCGTAGGCGATCCACACATCGAGCGCGAGCGCGGGGACGCCGGTGGTAGTGGGGGCCTTGAGGTAGAGGGGCACCCCGAGCAGGCGTCTAAGGGTGCCGTAGTCGGGTTCGAAGACGAAGGTTCCGTCCGGCCGCTTCGACCACGGGTTGGTGTAGTCGCCGCCGTCCATCGCGTCGGCCACGATGCGGTCGAACAGTGGCCAAGCTAGGACCTTCGCCGACGCCTTGCTACTTGGCACCGTTCGACCTCGTCATCCGTCGGCGCACAAGCTCGTCTCGTGCGTTACGCACGTGGGCGACTTGCGCCGTGCTCAGGTGACCTGGGGCGACGAGCAACACGTCGTCGACCATCGCGACCGCGTCGAGCAGGCGACCCACCCGAAGGGTGCGAGCGACCTGGCGGCGGATCAGCCGCAGTGCATCGGCGCGGTCGGCGACCAGGTTGGGGGACGGCACGCTCCACACGTCAGCTTCCTTGGGCTCCAGCTTCAGGATGCCGCCGCCGTATGAACGGCCGACCATCTCCGCGTTGAGCAGTGTCAAGGAGTTGAGGCTCGCCAGCGGAAGCAGGTCGGCACCTAGTTCGCGGTGTGGCTGACGGAGGTACACACCGTGCACAGAGTTGAGGTGGTGAGCCTGAGCCTGGTTGGTGGTCAGACGTGGGGTGTCTGCGTTCATGCAAGTCAGCAACAGGTCTGCTGGGCGTACGAGCGGTACCTGGTACCACGTCCTGCGGACACGGCACTTGTAGGCGTCATCGACCCCGGTGGCATGACCCATCTCGATGTAACGCATGGCTGCCGGAGAGGGCTTCTGGCCGGGATAAAAAAGGTAGGTCGATTGTCCGGCAGCACCTAGGCGGGTGAGCATGCGAGCCGACAGCACCAAGCCACGAAGGTGCGCGGATCCGGGCGGAGACAGGCGCAGCAGCTCGCTGCGGCGTAGGCCAAGCTCGCTGACACGAGCCGGTGACAGTGTGAAGTAGCTGTTGGCGCCTGTCACGATGCCGAGCGTCGTGTCCCCCCACGTCTCCAGCGAGCTGAACAACCCTGAGGCGGCGAGGCCGGCCAGCGGCTCGATGGCCGCAGCGCTGACGAGCGAGCCGGTCCACTTCCCTGACGGGTCCGGCGGAGTCCACGTCGTCCCGGCGCCGAGGGTGCGCAGGTCACGAGCGCCGCGAGCTTGGCGGATGACTGCGTGGTCGGTCGGGCCTAGCCCGTACCCGTCGGCCAGGAGCAGCACTACGTCAGCCTCAGCCTCGGGAAACACCTGCTCGTCGAACAGGACCAGCTCAACGGAACGGAAGTGATCAAACAGGAACCGCCGGACCGGAGCGGCGTAGTTCACCGACAGCAGCTCGGCCGGCAGAACTAGTGCCAGCCGGCCACCCTCCTTCAAGAACAGAGCTGAGTGCACCGTGAACGCAGCCCAGCTCGAAGCAAGCCCCGTCAGAGAGACACCGGCTTGCAAGGCCGCTTCACGCGAGCGCGAGCGCGCTGGGCCGGTCCAGCCCTGATAGCGCACGTAGGGCGGGTTCCCGATCACCGCGTCGTACGTGGGCGAGGGAGACACCAGGAAGAAGTCTGAGACGCGGAACCGAGCGTCTCCGCCGGCCGCGCGCACCCGGGCGCGACCGATGCGGGCGGACTGCTCGTGGATCTCGACGCCGTCGACGACAGGCTGGCCTCCAGACTCGCCGCCGAGCTCACGCAGCCGCGTCACCGCAGCCGACAGGAAGGCCGCGTCGCCGGCAGATGGATCAAGAACGTGATCCTCGACCGACGTGATTGCCCACTGCGCCATGAAGGCAGTGATCTCGTCGGGAGTGAAGAAGGCTCCGCGAGCCTTCCTCAGCGCTGGGGTGTCAGCGAGCGGGGCGGGCGGGTGAGACATGCTCACATCCTGGCGTACGCCACCCACCTGACCTGGACCGCCGCGCGGACCGCCTGGCCCGCTGCGCTGCTCGCGGCTGTCGGCCGCGCGGCTGTCGGCCGCGCGGCGTCGGCACAACCCACCGAGACGGCCGCTGACGAGAGCCACTCCCCCGGTGGCGACCTCGCGGTCGTACACGCGCAGGGGGCACAGGTCCACTGCGGGCGGCCGACGACGAGGCTGACGTGAGCGAAGACGTGCAGATGCGGCGCTGGTCGTGGCGTTCCGCGTCGACGTCCTCAGGCGGCGTACGCCGTGCAGCCGACGGGCCGCTTTCGAGTAGGCCTTCAGCACCGGCGGAGCCGGTTCCTGTCGCCGCGCTCCGTCGCGGCGTGCGGTGCCCGGCGCCTCGATGGCGCCGGGCACCGCTCCCCCGGCTTCAACCGGGTCGCCGCGCGCTCCCACGCAGGGCGGGTGCCACTGACGGCACCCGCCCCTCGCCGTGGCTAGGCCAGCGGACCGGCCTCGTTCGCGACCTGTACGAGGACGGCGGCGACGGCCTGCGGCGGAGTTCCGAGGTCGGTCATCTGGCGGAGCAGCACGGTGAGGCTGTGCTCGACGTGCACGCGGTCGAGGGCGGCGTGCGCGACGATGCTGGATCCAGCGAGCAGGGCCGACGTGGCCTGCAGGCAGTGGATCCCGGCGTCCCTGGGGCGGGCACGGCGCGCCAGGTAGGTGACCAGGGCCGCGGGGACGACGGCGGGGACGACGGCGTCCTCTCCCCCGACCAGGGATGCCAGGACCCGGTCGCGGAGCAGTCGGTCAGGGCCGTCGAGGCTGTTGAGCAGGGATGCGGTGGCCTCGTCGGGCAGCGTGGCCGCTGGGTCGGCGTGGAAGGCTGTCGCCGCGGTGAGCCAGTCGGTGGCGGTGGCTTGGCGGGCGGTGGGGTCGGTGGCGGGCTCGCCCTCGATGCTCTCAACCAGCGCGTCCCGGCTGGGTAGCGGGTGGGTGCCCGCCGCGACGGCGGGGGCCGCGAGCGGGGTGTCGGTGAAGTTCAGCCGCTGCACACCGTTCTCACTGTGCAGGACGGTGCCGTCGGTGACCAGCACGGCCGGGACGAGAAACCCGTCGCGCTCCCACAGGCGCAGGATCGGGCCGCTGATCGCCGCGACCTCAACGTCGGGCTGGGCGGTCCAGATGACGAGAAGGCCGGCGGTGATGCTGTGGCGCAGCAACGTGCGGGCGGCGTCGCGCAGCAGGTCCTCGGGGCTATCGAGGTCGACCCGGAGCGCGACGGCGACGCGACCGTCGCGCAGGCCGAGCACGACCAGCGACTCGCTGGGGTGGAAGCCGAGCAGGTACGGGATCGCCTCGACGGCCTGGCGGGGCTCGGTGAGGCGGACCCGCTCGATGGTGGTAGCCACGGTGGGCTCCTTCCTGCCGGGTGGTGGGTGGTGGACCTGGGGTGTCCGACCGCTGTCGCCCCCTCCCGGCAAGAAGAGATGAAGGGGCCCGTAGAGCAGCTGGAGTGCAACCGTCCGGTCAGGCGACGAGAACGATCACCCGCGGGCTCAGCGACCGCAGGGAGCGCAGCGGGTGATGGTTCGGAGGCGGCCGGCGCCGCAGGCGAGGGCGGTTGCGCGCAGGCTGCGGGGCCCCAGCATCGATTGCCGGGAGGGAAGAACCGATGAGCTCTTCCGCGCCGGCGTAGCCGGCTCCGATGCGTAGGCCCGCCAGGGCCGTGCTCTGTAGGGTGACTAATCGACTAGATCGGCTAACTAGGCTAGGAACACTAGGACGCCTAGGGGCGTCTCGACGTCGGCAACGACCAACCTCGGGAGGAGGCCTGCACCGCGCGCCGTGGCGGCCAGGCTCGGCTCAACGGAGGCTAGTTGCGGTTGTAGCCGACAAGCCGGGCGCCGAGCTTGTCCTTCCAGAGCGACTCCACCCGCTCGACGGACTGGTCCGACGTACTGGGGTCGAAGGTCTGGAGCACCGAGACGGCGAACGGGCCAGCAGCTCCAACCAGCCCGACGTTTCCTCCGGGTCGGCCGCCCCGGTAAGCGTCCCAGCGACCGAGGAAGCCGTCGCCGCCCTTGGCCGAACCCACGTAGTGCTTGCCACGAGCATCAGTGAGCAGGTATACGCCGGACGTTGAGCGCAGCACTTCCCGCCACGTCCTCGGCAGGAGGTCGAGGTCGTCTACAGGGCTCGAGAACTCCAGCCAGCCGGGGAACGCACGCTCCTGTTGGGTTGCGATTTCTTCGACCGGCTTCGGCTGCTTGTCCGCCCACTGCCAAAACCCAGGGTGCTTGCCTGCGAGATACCAACGGATTACGAGTCGATCTTCATAGGGTGCGAACGCTGGCTCGGCGGTGAGCTCGTAGATTGCGCGGTGAACGTCCACCTCACCAGTGATCGGGTCGCGGTCGCCTGGCGGAGCCGCTTCCCAGGCACCGACGCGGTAGAGCCCACCGAAGACCTCGCGGCCATCACGGCTGACGAGGAAGCAGGCGACGTGGTCCACGCCGTCCAAGAACCCGGTCTTCTGCCGACTCTGATAGGCCTCGACCAAGGGCCTGTTGGCACGCCACAGCTCGAGCAGCTGTTGGCCCTTCTCCGTGTGTCGCAGCAACTTCACTCGACTGGGATCCACCCCGCCAGCACGCAGGATGTCGTTGAAGGTGATCACAGACCGGATCCTCGCAGAGCGCAGTCCCCGACGTCCGCAAGTCGTCACACGCTTGCCTAGGGCCGTCCACCTATGAGGCTGCGGAAGGGCGCGTTTTGCCTAACTAGACTAGGACTACTAGTGGGACTAGGAATAGCGAGAGGGACCCGGCTATTTCCCAGTAGCCGGGTCCCTCGCTTGAGCCGCAACCCCAGTGCGGCGCGCCCAGGCGGCCAGATTGCTCTGGCCCGCGCGGGAGTTCTAGAGACCGTGCTTGTCGAGGTACTCCTCGAGCGCGGCGGTGACGAGCTCGGCGAGGCCGATGCGCCGGCCTTCGCGGGCGCCGAGGGTGAGGGCGCCTCGCTGCGCGCGGCCGCGGACGGCACTGGTGACGGCGACGTTCAACTGAACCTTGCCGACGGACTCGCCCGTGGGTCGCTCGCTGGCGGGTGCAGCGGCGGGAGCTGTAGTCGTCTCGTTGGCTGCCGCTGCTAGGGCTTCGACGGGGTGCAGCTCGGTGCGACGCTTGAGGGCGGGCTTGCGCTCGGGGCTCACGACGCGACTCCTGCGGTGGCGGTGCGGGCGAGGACGTCGGCGTAGAGGTCCTCGAACAGGGTGGTCAGGACGCGGGCGCCCTCGTTGGCAGTGGAGCCGATGGGCTGGGCCGCAGCGTGGGCGGCGGGCAGGGCGGCGCGCTCGGGGAGCACGACGTCGGTGACCAGGGTTCCGAAGGCTTCGCGCAGCTCGGCCTCGCGGTAGTCCTGCTCGCCGGTATGGCGGCGGCGGTTGAGCACGATGCCGGCGATCCGCAGGCCGGGACTCATGTGCTTGGCGACGAGCTCGACGGTGCTCTCGACGTTGCCGATGCCGCGCAGCCCGTCGGCGGTGGCGTCGGTGACGAGCAGGGCGTGGGAGGCGGTGACGAGCCCGGTGAGCAGGAGCCGGCCGACGCTCGGCGGGCAGTCGATGAGGACGACGGCGTAGCGCTCGAGGTCGATGCCTTGGAGTCCCTCGCGGAGCCGGAACGGTAAGTCGTGGGCTCCGTCGAGGTCGCGGTTGGACAGGTCGAGCGTGCTGGGCGCGACGTCGACCCCTTCCCACGCGCTGGCCGTGATGACGTCGCCGAGGCTCCCGGCGCGGGACACGGCGAGTACGTCGTTGACGGTGAGCGCGGCGTCGTCGGGCTCGATGCCGAGGGCGGTCGTCGCGTTCGCTTGGGGGTCGAGGTCGATGACGAGAGCCCGGTCGCCGCGGCGGCTCGCGGCTGCAGCGAGGCCGAGGGTCACGCTCGTCTTGCCCACGCCGCCCTTTTGGTTCGCGACTGCGATCCTGGCTGGCACCTGAGCCTCCTATCTGCGCTACCTGCGCTAGTTAGCGTCACTAGGCACGCTAGGGCCGCTAGGCGGTCGGTGGTGGGAACCTGCTCGGTGTGTCGCGCCGGCGCTGCCCGGCGGCTGGGAGTGGCGTTCGCGGTTGTGGGGGCTCGATGCCCCCACAGCCGCTCCCGCCCGCCGTCGACCGGGGAGGAATCGCTCCCTCCCCGGCCCTAGCGGCTAGGCGGCGTCGGGCTCGTCGACCTCGGGGAGCGGGTGCTCACCGCAGGCCAGGCGCTCCACGTCGGACAGGCCGTAGCCGTTCTCGGCCAGGAACGTCAGGTAGCGGCGGGTGCCGCTGTCGACGTTGCGCCAGGAGTGCCGCCCGAGAGCGGCCTCGTGCGCGCCGAGGACCAGGCCGAGGGTGACGACCTGGGCGCGGGCCTCGGACACGTCGCTGAGCAGCCCGGCGAGCGCCTGGCCCGCGCCGATGCGGGCGCTGGTGGCCTCACCCAGCCCGAGCAGCACCCGCCCGGTGGGGTGGTTGCGCTCGAACGCCTGGGTCAGCGCGTGGGAGCCGGACGCGACGGCGGCGGCGAGGAACAGCCCGCTGCCCTTAGGGGCGGACTTCCGGGTGAGCCAGCCGGTCAGCCACTCCTGGCGGACGGTGGTGGCGCTGTCCCACGCCTTGTTGTTGGCGATCACCGTGCGGCGGGCCTCGCGGGCTTCCTCGCGCTGCTCCTCGCTCATCTCAGCGGCCTTGAGCGGAGCGGCCTCGCTGCTGCCGCCGTAGCGGGCGGTGTGCCCGTAGCGGCTGGGGTCGGTGCAGACGTACTCCGCCTCCCAGGTCTCCTCCCAGGAGCCGTCCTGCTCGTCCTCGGGGTAGTCGTCCTCGTCGTCGTCGTAGAGGGCGTCCTCCGCGTCGGGGTCGAGGTCGAGGTCGGTCGCACCGAGCGCGTTGTCGTCGTCCTCGGTGTCCTGACCGCCCTGCTCGCCGGTGGTGTCGGACTCGGGGCGAGGGGCCGGGACCCACGCGGTGCGCTTGTCCACGTAGGCCGCGTGGCCGAGGCACGCGGCGTGCGTCTCGACGGTCAGCGGCTCGCCCTGCTGGTCGAGAAGTCTGCCCAGGCGCTTGACCGGCTCGTCGTTGCGGTAGGAGGGGCGCTCCACGATGGGCACTCCGCCGAGGGAGGCGATGAACTCCTGGCGGCGCTCCTGCTCGGCGCGCTCGTCACGGGCGCGCTGCGCGATGTGCGCGAACTGCCGCCCGCCGGTGTTGGCGTCGACCAGCAGGGCCTTGACGGTGTCCTCGTCGGCGAGGGCGTCGAACTCGGCCACGACAGCGGCCTGGTCGAGGGTGAGGGTGGCCTCGTACCGCTCGGCTGCCTTCTTGGCGATGGGGGAGGCGGCGACGGCGAGGGCGTCCTTCACGGTGTCGCGCTTGATGCCGAGCCGCTTGCTGATCTGCGCGTGGCTGACGCCGAACGCGCTCAACTGCTCCACCACCCCGACCTTCTCGGCCACGGTCAGCCCGGTGCGGTGCTCGTTCTCGGCGTACTGGCCCACGAGCCGGTCGATCTGCCCGGCGTCGTCGGTGGACTCGTCGGCGGCGACGATCACGGGGACCGTCTCTCGCCCGGTCTCGATCGCCGCGAGGGTGCGCCGGTGGCCGTACCGGACGCGCAGCGCGCCCTCGGTGGTGCGGACCGCGACGATCGGCACCAGGACCCCCTGGGCCTTGACACTGGCGACGAACTCCTTGTCGAGCCGGACCTGCGTGCGGACGTTCACGTCCACCAGCAGGATGCAGGGGTCCGCGTCGAGGTAGGCGACGGTCGCGCCGGTGCCCGCCTCGATGGTGCTGCTGTGCTGAGCCACGGTGGGCTCCTTCCTGCCGGGTGGTGGGTGGTGGACCTGGGGTGTCCGACCGCTGTCGCCCCCTCCCGGCAAGAAGAGATGAAGGGGCCCGTAGAGCAGCTGGAGTGCAACCGTCCGGTCAGGCGACGAGAACGATCACCCGCGGGCTCAGCGACCGCAGGGAGCGCAGCGGGTGATGGTTCGGAGGCGGCCGGCGCCGCAGGCGAGGGCGGTTGCGCGCAGGCTGCGGGGCCCCAGCATCGATTGCCGGGAGGGAAGAACCGATGAGCTCTTCCGCGCCGGCGTAGCCGGCTCCGATGCGTAGGCCCGCCAGGGCCGTGCTCTGTAGGGTGACTAATCGACTAGATCGGCTAACTAGGCTAGGAACACTAGGCACGCTAGGAGCGCTTGGCGGAGCGGCCTACTCCGAGACGTCGGGCTGGGGCCGCGGGCCGCCGGGCGGTGGCCAGGGAACTTCGCGCAGCGAGGTCCAGAGCGACGAGCTGGTGGGGTGTATGCGCCCGAGCCCTAGAGCGGCTTCGCTGGCCGCGTGCCGCAGGAACTGCAAGGCGGTCTGGGCGGGCGCGTCGTAGCCGATCTGGCCGTGTAGGGCAGCCTCGATGATCGCTGCGCACTTCTGCGCTTGGTAGGCCGAGACGGCGATCGGCAAGTCGTCACCGCTGCCGGGCTCGTCGAGCAGCCGCTGTCGCTCGTCCGGGTCCTGGGACACCGCAGAAGTCTCGCAGGTTCACGCACCCGGGGGAGGGCACCGACGGGGCGCATCGCGAGGATTACGGTGATCTTCGCTGCGGTAGGCACCGCCCGATCGCCGAAGGCCGGCGAGGAGAGGGGCTGCGTGATGGCTGGCGAACTGTTCAAGCGCGCGGACGGCAAGTTCGGGTTCAGGGTGACGGCGAGCAACGGCCAGGTCGTCGCCACTGACGGCGGCCAGGGCTACAGCTCGAAGGCCGACGCCCGCTCCACGCTGGAGAAGCTGCTGTCAGGCGGCTACGCGGGCTCAGTCACCGACAACGCGTAGGGGTTCGCCTCCCGGCCGCAACTCGTCCTGCCAGCGGGCCTGCTGGTACTGCTCGCCGGGTGCGACCCGGTAGCGCACGACTGCTCGCCAGCGCTCTCCGATGTGCTGCCAGGTGAGGACCTCGCCGGGGTACCAGCGCCCCTGATGCAGCACCTCGCAGAGTTTCAACACCACACGTGCAGTGTGCGGGACGCCTGCGCGGCCCTGCCGGCCGACCAAGACCTTGGTCTCGTCGGGGCCTGCGCCTCACGGCAGTGTCGGCAGCAGGTCGTACGTCCGCGGGCGGCGGGTGCGGGTCGCGGCCGCCGCCTTGGCGCGTGCGGCAGCGAGCAACACGCGGGCTTCGGCGTTCGGGCCAGCAGACGAGGACGCCGGTCGCTGAGGCACGGGCTGCGGCGCTGGGGGAGTGGCTCGGGGGTCCGGCAGGGGTGCGCCGTCCTCGGTGGTCCAGCGGCGGAGGCGGTGGCGGAGCCAGCCAGCGGGATTGCGGAGCTCGTCGACGCTGCGCCAGGCGTAGCGCCAGGGCTCGCCGTCGGGCTTGTGGTCTATGGCCCACTCGAGTCCGGCGATGGTCCAGCCGGCGTTGAGCCAGGGGCGGAGCAGGTGCCGCAGGCGGCGGGGGGAGCCGACGGCGCGGTAGACGGGGCCTTCAGCCTGGAGCCGGTCGACGAGGGCGAGCATGTCGCGACGGGTGCGGGCGGGCGTGTGCCGGCCCCAGGCTGTCGTCCTGGCGCTCTTGGCTTCCTGAGTGGCTCCTGGGGTGCTGACGGGGTCTTCTGACCCCGCTGGGGGCTCTGCGGGGTTCGTTGGCCTGGTTGTCATCGCCACGCCGCGAAGCGGCGCTTGGCTCAATACCGCGCCTGCGCGCCCGTTCTGGCGCATCTCCTGCGGAGCTGGGCCAGAGGGCATGCCACTTTCATCCACAGGAGCAACAAGCGTGGGCTCGCTGAGGCGGGGGTCGCTGGCCTGCGGGTGTCGAGCGGCGCTGCCAAGAGAGACGGGGTGGCAGAGCAGGTAGAGCGCGGCGCGGTTGCCCTCGACGTCGCGCAGGGCCATCGGCCGGGTCGCGGGTGTGGAGCCGGTCTCGACGACGCCGAGCAGGCCGCGCTGGCGCAGCCAGGCGGTCCAGCGGGCGACGGTGCGCTCGGAGACGCCGGCCAGGGCGGCGAGCCGCGCCCAGGTGGGCCGTGAGGTCAGCTCGTTCCAGTCGGCATAGCGAGCGAGCGTGGCGGCGATCGAGCGCAGGTTGGTGTGCGCGTCGGCGCGCAGCAGCGCGGTGTCGGGGTGGGCGGCGACCGCGGCTACCCATGCGGCCTGTCCCTTTGCACGGACCGAGCCACGGGGGAGCGCCGCCGCAGGGCCCACCTGCGCGAGCGCTGTGCGCTGGGCCGAGCGGTGGCGGGCGCGGCGCCTCGCCTCACGGTAGGCCGGGGTGCCGCCCGTAGGGGCGGCCGCGGGCATGCCGGGGAGAGGCGGCTGCTCGCTGCGGGCAGCGCCGAGCGTGCCCCGGTCGTCAAGCGCCTGTAGGGCGTCGGACAGCGGCTCGAGGACGGCGGCCCGCGTCCCGGTCCGCGGATTGCCGCGGGCAGGGGAGAGGGCCGCCGCGGGCTGCTCGAGCTCGCGCGGGACGGCAGGGAGGCGCGACCCAACGACACGACACGCCGATGCGGCGTGCGTGTTCGCGGGTGTGGGTGCCCCCCTGTCGGGGGTTCGGGGTACGCTTCCTCCTGTTGCACGTTGGAAGACCTCGTCCCTGGCCCGGCAAAAGTCAGGGGGCGGGGTCTTCTGCTTTCCCGGAGCCTTGTCGGCGCCGGTCTGACCGCTAGGCGGTCATCTGGAGCTGGTCCGGGTTGGCCGCCGGAGCTACCGGCGGGTGCCCGTGCGCCTGCGCTAGCAGGTTCCCGATGTAGTCGTTGACGCTGAGGCCGGCAGCGTCCGCAGCATCTCGCACGGTGTGCGCGAGCTTCTCCGGGACGCGACTGATCAACGGCTCGCGGGGGCCCTTGCTGGGGCGTCCACCGTGACCACGTCGCTCTGCCATGTGGATCACACTGGCATGCTCGGAATCAGATTCGCGGTACGTCACTCGGCGTGTCGCTCCTAGTTTCTGCATCAAGCCGCCGCCGGGAAGTACGGGTCGGCCCATCCGAGGTAGGGGTCATGCCACCGCTCGGTGATCTCACTGAGGGGAACCAGCGCGATCGTGCCGTGGCCGCGAATGTCGTTGCTGATGACGAGGCCGTTGCCAGCGGAGAGCGCGACGTGGCCGGCGCTTCCGCCGTTCCAGAAGACGAGCGCCCCAGCCGGCGGGTTTGGGTCGAGCGGGTGCTGGTGGGTGGACTCGAGCCAGAACTCGCGGGCGGTGTACGGGGCACCCACTCCCGAGTGGGCGTAGCCGTAGCTGCGGGCTACGAAGTTGAGGCACTTGCGATACCACTGCGCGGGCCCGTCCTGCTGGGCGAGAGCCCAGCGGATCGCGTCCTGGCAGCTCCGTGGGTTGGCGCGCGCGAGGGTGAAGGTGCAGTCCGCGACGGGAACGCTGCTGTAGCCGCCCAGCCCGTCGGAGCAGCCCGACCCGCTGTCGACGTTGGTGGGGTCGGTGGGGTCGTCGTCGGTGTTCGTGCCGAGCGCGTTCTTGAGCAGCTTGGTCGCACCCGTGACGCCGGCGTCGTTGAGCGCGGTGCCGGTCATCCACTCCGGGTGCGCCTGCACGGCGTAGTCCAGGTCGACCAGTTGGAGGTCGTTGTCAGCGGTCGCCTCCTCGCGCAGGACGCCGTTAGCGACGTCGGCGCCGGGATCGGTCAGCCAGTAGACGGTGTGACCGTCGTGCGCGAGGGCGAGGACGCTGCGCACCTGCGTGCGGTACGTGCTCGCCGTCTCGCTGGTGAGGTGGTCGGCTGCGCCGAGGCTGACGAGCAGGGAGCCGGGGAGGGTCGTCCGGTGCGCGGTCAGGTCAGCGATGCCCTCGGCGGTCGTGCGGCCGCGCTGTACCGAGCTGGTGACGAGCCCGGAGTTGAAGGTGACCGGGGTGGCGCCGGCGAGGGCGGCGAGTAGGCCGTCGCCCTCGACGTAGAGCCCTGGGGCGTCGCCAACAGTCTGGTCCCCGGTGCCGGGATCGTCAGGCCTGCCGAGCAGGCCGTTGACGATGCTCTGGGCCTGCTGCTCCCACTGGGCGTAGGCGTCGGGCGCGCCGCTCCTCTGCACGGCTTGGGCGGCTTGGGTGAGGGGCATCGCTTCCCAGCCCTGCACCTGTTCCAGGGCGTCGAGGAAGGCACCCGCGGCGAAGCTGGGCGTCATGAGCTGTTGGACGGCTCCCCAGCCTTGAGAGGGCCGCTGCTGGAACAGGCCGACGGAGTCGTGGTCGCCGGGGGCGACGTCGTCGTGGGGGTAGGTGAGCGACTCGGGGACCGCCTCGGAGGCGAGGTTGAGCAGTCGGGACTCCTGCATCGCTGTGGCGACTGCGATGACTGCTGCGCGCGAGGGCATGCGTCTGTCGACGACAGCGCTCACGATGGTGGTCGCGTTCGCCGCCTGCGCCGGGGTGAGCGCAGCGGACGGCGGGACTGTCCCGGTGATGGAGACCGAGCTCGGTAGGCACTGCACCGCGGCCGCCGTCGTGCCGGTGACCACTGTGACGAGGCCAGCGGACAGTACGACACCGGCGGTGCCGGCGGCGATTGCCACGGCGGCTCGGTTCGTCACGGTCGCTCCAGGCTGGTGTCCTCAAGTCCGGCGAGGACCACTGTAAGCCATAGTTTACGGAGGCGGGGAGGGGCGCCGGCGTGCGAGTGCCCGGTATGAGCGGGTGTGCGAGGGTGATTCGGTGGAGTCCTGGGACGTTGTGGTGGTCGGCGCCGGACCGGCCGGCTCGATGGCGGCGATCGCCGCCCTGCGCGTGAACCCGTCGGCTCGCGTGCTCCTGCTTGACCGCGAGGACTTCCCGCGCGACAAGGTGTGCGGAGACGGTGTCGCGGCGCACGTCCTTCCGCTGCTCGCAAGGTACGACGTCCGCCACGTCGTCGACGGCTACCAGCCCGTAACCCGGTTCTCGCTAGGGACAGCGGAGATCGAGGCGAGCCACCCGTTGCGCGAGCCGCTGCACATCGTGCCGCGAGCGGTCCTCGACGCGCGCCTCGTCGAGGCAGCACAGAAGGCGGGTGCGGAACTCCGCCGGCACACAGTCCGGACCGTAGTGCGGCAGGCCGACGGGGTTGTGGTCGACGGGGACCTGCTCGCCGGGGTCGTCGTCGCGGCCGACGGGGCGGAGTCCGTCGTGCGCCGTCAGCTCGGCTTGCGGCATGAGCGCGATGGCCACACGGCGGTAGCGATCCGCGCCTACCTGCCCACCGCGGAGGCCAACAAGGCGCGCATCATCGGCCGCGGCCGTGACTGGCCGGCGTATGCGTGGGACTTCCCGATCGGCACCGGGCAATCGAACGTCGGCTACATCGACCTTCTGCGCGCTGGGCGCTCAGTCACCCGAGAGTCGCTCCTCGAGGGCGTGGCCGCGCTGCTGCCGGAGTACGAGCTCGAGGGGGGTGCGTGGCGGGCTCACCGTCTGCCGCTGTCGACTGCGCGGCCGGCGTTGCCCGATGGGCGCATCCTGCTCACCGGTGATGCCGCTGCCCTGGTGAACCCCATGAGCGGCGAAGGCATCTTCTACGCGGCTGTCTCGGGCGCGCTCGCGGGGGAGTCCGCTCACCTGGGTCAGGCCGCGGGTGCGGCTTACCGCACGACTCTGCTTCGTCGGCTGCGACGGCACTTTCGGCACACCTCGGCCGCCGTCCGGTTCTGTCGCGTTGGTCCCGCCGCTCGGGGCGGGTTCCGCGCCGCCGCGGCGGATGCGCGGTTCTTCAACCAGCTCGTCGACGTCGCCATGGGCGACGGCGTGGTGAACCCGCTCGTCGCTGCCCGTGCGTGCGTGCGCGCGGCGCTGCCCTCCCGCGGCTAACGCGCTGGTTGCGGCTCGGGGTGGTCGGCGAGCGAGAGGCGGGCGCTGGCGAGGGCCTTGGCCTCGGCGTACTGCTGCGCGACTTGGACCAGCCACGCGGTCTCGTCCTGCAGGCTGGCGCCGCCGTGCACCACGGCGAGTGAGCCCGAGGCCGACCTGCTCTCGAGCCCCGCCCGCTTGGCGAGGACCGCGCCGGCTGTGACGGTCGCTTCGACGAAGGCCTGCTGTACCTCGTCGTCGAGACCTCTCTCCCGCGCCACGGCGAGCGCGGCGGGTGCGAGGGGCTGCGCGTGCCGGCGCAGCGCCAGCTGAGCGTCCCGGATCTCGACGACTCGGCGGTGCAGCGCCAGCTCCGGCGACCAGCGGGAGACGGGACGAACGACGGTGGGCACGGCCGCGGTGACGTCGACCCACAAGGGGCGTAGGTCGCGCAGGGCACGCCAGCGGCGCAGCGCAGTCCCGCTGCGCGTCCACCAGGTCGGCAGGGCCAGACCGAGCGCGAGCATGGAGGTGGACACGCCGATGATGCCTCGCATGATGAGCTCCGCCGAGCCCCAGGGTGCGAGGTCTCTGCCCACCAGTCCGGCGACGTAGTAGGTGCTCTCGTAGGTCACCATCAGCAGGGCGAGGCCGCCGGCGAAGGACATGGCGGCCAGGCCGACGCGAAGGTCGGCCTGCGTCCTTCGGCTGTAGTGCAAGCACCAGCGGAAGCAGTCGAGAGCACCGACGATGACCCCCGACCGGGCGACGCAAAGGTAGCCCACGGCGGCAGGGGACGTGCCAGAGTGCACGAGGTAGGCGGGATCGCTGGTGGGTCCCCGCGAGATCCACCACATGCCCAGGCTGAGCAGGAGCATGGGCGGCAGCCCCCAGTAGCGCCGCCTGCTGATCGCGCGGGCCTTCTCGACCGGGTGCTCCTCGTAGAGCAGCATGTTCCGGCCCGGCCAGACGAGGATCAGCCCTGCCGCTTCACCGAGCAGCGCTGAGATGTTAGGGACGTGAAGGGTTCGGTCGACCAAGCGATACACGGGGGGCGAGAGCAGCGTCATCCCTGCGGCCAGCCAGAAGATCAGGCCGCCTAGCGCGCGAAGGGCGGGTGTCGCGTCGCGGCGCAGGGTCGAGGGCACCCGGTACAGGGCGCACGCGCAGATGATGATCGGCGGTAGGTCACCGGCCAGGTGCTCGGCGTACCGCATGGGCTAGCTGCGGCGCAGCGCGCCGAGGAACGCGTCGTCGCCGGCGACCGCGGCGGCACGCTCGATACGGGCGAGCAGGGCGTCGGCCATCGTCTCGGCCTCGTCCTCTTCGGCACTCTCGTACTCGTCGCGCAGCAGCATGAGGTCGGCGGCTCCTCCCGCAAGGAAGAGGGAGGGGAGTCGGCCCAGCGCCTGGTGAACGGCGGGGGTGTGGCCTGCTGCCATGTGCCCGAGCTCGTGGCCGATGATCTGCGCCTGGTGGCGGGCGCTGGTCGCGGCCTCGTAGAAGACGTAGTCAGCCTGCGAGGAGGGGAGCCAGACACCGGACGGGCCACCGTCGGGCATGTGGAACGGCCGAAGCTCGATCTGCCGGCCGCGAGCTCGCTCAAGGTGAGCGACTACGTCAGGCATGCTCATGGCGTCGGCCGGCAGCTGGAGCCCCCGCAAGCGCGCTTCGCAGCGCCTCCGCACTTTCCAGCTCATGCAGCCAGACCCCTAGACCAGCGCGTCCCTGCCCGCACGTTCCGGGCGAGGGCACTTCGTGCCCTTATGCCCTATCTTGCCGTGGCACTTCGGGTCCGCGCGACCTGCGGTCGGGTGGAGTCTCACCGGCTGACTCCGCGGCGCTGATCTCGTCGACCATGCGCGTGATCGCGTCGACGCCCTCGGGCGACAGCTCCGCCAGCCGCAGCGCGACGGAGCTGATCTTGGCGTCGCGCAGCGCCGCGAGCAGCGACAGCTCCCGGTTGACCTGGTCTGCGGTCGCGTCGTCGACGAAGTAGGCGAGAGGGACGCGGAAGAACCCCGCGATCGCTTCTAGATGCTGCATCGTCGGGTTTGTGCGCTTGCCGGTGCGGAGCTGCCACAGGTACGTGTGCGACGTGGAGGGGCCGCCAGCTTTCTCGATGCCCTCGGCGACCTCGCGGTAGCTGAACTCGCCGCGCCCGGAGGGATGGATCTCTCGGAACAGGAGGTCCAGCTTCTCGGAGAGGGAGCGGACACGAGGGGGCGGTGGGCCTTGCGGCTGCGACTCGCCCTCGTCCGACACGCTGCGCCTCTCACAGTGGTGATCCCCGTCGCCCCATGCTGCCAGAACGGCAGCTGCTCACTAGCCATCGTTGCCCTGTAAGCGGTAGTTGACAGCACGCATTGCACCTTCCTAGGCTGACTCGCACCGTAAGCAATAGTTTACGGCCATGGACCGGGCGGAGATCAAGCCCCGCCCACCACCCAGGAAGGGGACCCACTCATGACGACTCCGACGGGGGCCAGCACCGCCCGGCGCTTCCGGCCGCTGGCCCGGCTGCGCGCTCGGGTCAACGCGGCCCGTCAGCTGCTCCTCGCGCTGGCCATCACGACCTCGATGAGCCTCGTGTCGGCGGCGGGAGCCCGCCCGGCCGGCGCCATCACGGTCAGCAACACGGCCCCTCCCGGGACCGGTGGCTTCCAGACGGTCCTCAACTGGGTCGGCTGGGGCGTCACGGTGGCCGGTGTCGCCGGTCTCATGGCCGTCGGCACCAAGATGGTGATCTCCCACCGCCGCGGCGACGACGGCGGCGAGCAGGTCGCCTCGCTCGGCAAGGTGTGCATGGGCCTGATCGTCGCGGTGGCGGCGGGCCCGATCGTCAACGCCCTCGACGCCTGACAGGGGCCACAGACCATGCTGGACCTCCACCCCCTGCGGGAGCAGTTCGAGGAGGACAGCGTGGAGTCGAGTCGGGCGCGGGCCGGTGTCGTGGTGGCAGGAATCGTCGTGGCGTTGATCGTGGCGCTCGGTGTTGTCCTCGCTGTGGTGACGCACGGACACGGGGCTGGGGAGCCGGGACAAGCGGCTCCCCAGCCCTCCGCGTCGGTAGCGACGCGGTCCTCGCAGTCTGCCTCGCCCACGCCGTCCGCACCCGCCCCGCTGGACACGACGGTGCCAACCGCTGCGCCGCGTGGCGTGACCTGGTCGCTGTTCCAGGGCGTCGCTCTGCCCAGCAGCGCGACCGATGGCCCGAGCCGCATCAACGGCCCGGTCTACGCCGGCTACAGCCGCACACCCACCGGTGCACTGCTCTCGGCGAGCAATCTCGTCTTCCGCTACCTCATCACCCCAGGTGAGGGGTGGCGGCAGGTCGTGGAGCAGCAGGTTCTTGCTGGAGCCGGCCGCGACAGGTTCGTGCAGTTGCGTGCGAAGGCGACGGCGGACGACCCCTCGGGCACCTTTGGCCAGATCGCTGGCTTCCAGTTCGTCACCTACTCGCCGGACCTCGCGGTCGTCGAGCTGGTGAGCCGCTTTAGCAACGGCACGATGCACGTGTCCACCAACACCGTCAGGTGGGTGGACGGCGACTGGAGGCTCGAACTTCAGCCCGACGGAAGCACGACGCCCAATGTGCAGCCGGTCGCCAGCCTCAGCGGCTTCATCCCATGGGGAGGTGTCTAGTGAGCCTCTGCGATGTGCCTGTTGCAGGAGCAGTCTGCGGTGCCGCTGGCGATGCAGTGTCGAAGGCGGCTGGCAGCGCCTTCGACGCGGCGGCTCAGCGGATCGCCGATGGGTTCGCGAAGGCGACGCAGTTCGCGCTGACGTTCTGGACTGACGTCGACCTGCCCACTGTGAGCAAGTCCTCGGGTCCGGTGCATGATCTGCAGGCGTCGACGCACTGGTACACCGTGGCTCTGGCGGTGCTGTGCATTATGGTCGCCGGGCTGAGGATGGCCTACTCCGGTGACCATCGGCACGGCTACCAGGCGGTGCGTGGCACGCTGACGTGGGTGCTGACCGCGGGGGCCGGCGTAGCGGCGATCAACGCCCTGGGCACGGCGTCCGACAAGTTCTCCTCCTACATCCTCGACAACGCCGCAGGCGGGCACCTCGGCGAGCGGATCGCCCTGATGGCCGGCATCACGTCGGCGGCGGGTGGCCCGAACGGCATGGGCCCCGGGCTGGTGATGCTCGTCGGGTTCGTCGGCATCCTGGCCTCGCTGGTGCAGATGATGCTCATGCTGACTCGCGTCGGCATGCTCACCATCGTGGCCGGCGTCCTGCCGCTGGCGGCCGCGGGCTCGGGCACCGAGTCAGGCAAGGCGTGGTTCAACCGGCTGGTGTCCTGGACGGTCGCCTACCTGCTCTACAAGCCGGCTGCGGCGATCGTCTACGCCGCCGCGTTCTTCATGATCGGGGACGGCTCGACGACGTTCCAGGTCCTCGTCGGCATGTTCATGATGATGCTGTCCATCCTGGCCCTGCCCGCGCTGATGCGCCTGGTCACTCCAGCGGTCGCGGCCGCCACGTCGCACGGCGGCGGCGGGGCCCTGGCTGCGGCCGGGATGGCCGCAGTCACCGGCGCGCGGATGCTGGCCGACCACAAGTCGTCCTCGAGCTCGTCGACCAGCAAGACCGGAAGCCACCAGCCCGGCCTGGTCGGAACGGGAAGCCCGACCGGAGCCGGCCACGCGGGCAGCCCCACCGTGATGACGGCCAGCCAGGGCAAGAACGGGTCCTTCAACGTCACCGACCTCGGCGGCAAGGCCGGCTCTGCCGGAGCCGGGGCTCGCGCCGGAGCATCCGGGGCCGCGAAAGCTGGTGCTGGCGCGGCGACCGCAGGTGCGGCGACCGCAGCCGACTACGGCATGCAGGCGGCCTCCGCGGTGCGCAACACCGCTTCCGGGGCTACGAACTCCTCCGTCGACCTAGGCGTCTAGGCCGACCCGACAAGCCCTCCCCGACGGGGGCACGACTCATCCAGCTCCTCGGCCGGGCGCGTGACGCCCGCTCGTGGCCCTCGCGCGCCCTGAAAGAGGTCCTCCTGCCATGACCACCACCACAACCGGCACCGAAAACCCCGTCCGCACCTACGGCAACTGGGCAGTGCCGGTGTCCCCGGGCCTGTTCGGGCTCGGCACCCTCGGCACCGTCCTGATCTTCGTCGGGCTCGCTGCCACGGTGCTGGTGCAACTGGGCCGCGGGTGGGTGTGGGCCGGTGTCGTTCTGGTGCTGTTCCTGCTCGTCATCGGTGGCATCGCCAAGAAGAACCGGGCGGGGCGCAACGTGTGGCAGACCTCGACGACGCGGGTGGCGTGGTGGCGTGGGAAGCGCAAGCGTCAGCACCTCTACCTCGCTGGCACGGTCGCACCGGTCGCGTTCGGTGCCGCCAGGCTCCCGGGCCTGCTGGCCCGCTCCGAGCTGTTCCTCGCGCAGAGCTCCACGGGGGAGCACTTCGCGCTGCTCTCGATGCCCTCGGCCCGGCACTACGCGGTGGTGCTGCGCTGCGAGCCCGAGGGCTCCCAGCTGGTCGACCAAGACACCGTCGACACCTGGGTGGCGCTGTTCGGCCGGTTCCTCGCCGACCTCGCCCACGAGCCGGGTCTCGAGGCGTGCTCGGTGACGGTAGAGACGGCTCCCGATCCTGGCACCCGGTTGGCGGCGGAGATTCACCGGCAGATCGACCCGTCCTCGCCGGCGCTGGCGCAGGCCATGCTCCGCGAGGCCGCGGCCACGTTCCCGTCCGGCTCCGCCTCCGTGCGCGCGTGGGTGACCCTGACCTTCACCGCCCGTCGCTCCGCGACCGTCGAGGACGAGACGCCGCTGCGCAAGGGGCGCCGGGCGAAGGTGTCCAAGGACGCGCAGGCGGTCCTCGACCTCACGGCACTGGAGCGCGGTCATGACCCGGCTGCGGGCACCGATGACGAGGACCTGCCCTCGATGCTGCCCGCTCCGGCGGCGAAGCCGAAGGGCGTACGGACGGCGCGGGAGATGGCCGAGCAGATCGGGCAGCGCCTCCCGGGCCTGGTCGCGCAGCTGCGCGGCACGGGCGCCGGCGCGGTGCGGGCGATGACCCCGACCGAACTCGCGGAGACCGTACGGGTCGCTTACGACCCGGCCGCCGCGCTCGCGCTGGAGCAGGCGCACGCCGCCGGTGAGGACTCAGGAGTCACGTGGGAGACCGCGGGGCCGATGGCGCAGGTCGAGTCGTGGGGGGCGCTGCGCCACGAGTCCGCAGCCTCGATCACCTGGGCGGCGATCAGCCCCCCGGCCGGTGCCGTGCAGTCCTCGGTCCTCGGGCGGCTGCTCGCCCCGCACCCCGGCCTGTCGCGCAAGCGCGTCACGTTCGTCTACCGGCCCTTCGACCCGGCGACCGCCGCCCGGATCGCCGACGAAGCCGTCAAGACCGCGAACACCGTGGCCACTGCTCGCCGCGGGCAGCCGGGCGCCGCCGACACCCTCGCCCTGAGCGCTGCGCGCCAGACGGCCGCGGAGCAGGCCGCCGGCGCCGGTCTCGTGCGGCAGGCGGTCCTGGTGACCGCGACCGTAGACGACCCCGCCCAGCTCCCGGCCGCCGCGGAGGCGGTTGACCAGCTCGGCGGCGCGTCGCGACTGCGTCTGCGCCGCTGCTACGGCTCCCAGGCCGCCTCGTTCGCCGCCGCCCTCGGCGTCGGTGTCGTGCTCCCCAAGCACGTCGTCATGCCCGACGTGTTCCGCAACGCCCTCTAACCCGTCAACGACTCAGGAGCAGCGATGCGCACGTTCCGCCGGAGTTCCCGGGCCGCTCGCCGGTCCGCAGCGCAGGCGCCCGGGTTGATTCCGACCGACGCCACAGTCCCCGCCCCACGCGACGGCGACGGCAGCCCGCCGGCGGGGCGGCGGTCACGGCGGACGGCAGCGTCCGAGGCGGCCGCGAACAAAGCCGCCGGGAAGCCCAAGCCGGCTCAGGGGGCGGCCCAGCTGCCGCGGCTCACCTCACGCGGCTTCGCCGGGCCGGGGCACGGCCGCGTCTCCTACGTGGAGGCACCGGTGGAGTGGCGTGGTTCCACGACGCAGGTGTGCGGGCTCTACCCGTTCGTCATCGGCGGCGGGGCCCCGAACGTCGGGGTGCCGCTCGGCCCGTCGCTGCTGACCGGCGCGACGGTGTGCTGCGACCCGATCTCGTGGTTCCAGCGCGCCAAGCTGATCCTCAACCCCAGCATGTTCGTCCTCGGGCTCCCGGCGCTGGGCAAGTCGACGCTGGTGCGTCGGCTGGTTCTCGGCCTGTCCGGGCAGGGCGTCGTCCCGCTCGTGCTCGGGGACCTCAAGCCGGACTACGCAGACCTCGTGGGCGCGATCGGCGGGCAGATCATTCGGCTGGGCCGCGGTCTCGGCTCGCTCAACGTCCTCGACGCCGGCGCGCTCGACGACGCCGCCGCCCAGCTCGACGCCGCCGGACTACACGAGCGCGCGACCCGGCTGCGGGAGGAAGCCCACGGCCGCCGGCTCAACATGGTCGACGCACTCATCGTGCTCGTCCGCGGGTCGGCCACCACCGACACCGAGCGCACCGTGCTCTCCGCCGCGCTGCGCCTGCTCGCCGAGCGCCGCCACCAGGCCAGCATCGCCGCCGGGGCAGTGGCCTCGGCGCCGCTGCTCGGTGACCTCGTCGCCCTGCTCGAGGAAGCGCCCGCCGAGGTGCGGCTCCCGACGCTGGACCGCGGCGACCGGGAACGCTACGACGGCGTGGTCGACCCGCTGCAGCGCTCCCTGCTCGCGCTGATCGACGGCCCGCTGGGCGGCATCTTCGCCCGCCCGACCAGCGAACGTCTCCGCCTCGATGCGACCGCCGTCTGCGTCGACGTCTCGGGCATCTCCTCCAACGACCACGCCCTGCAGGCCGCGGTCCTGCTGGCGTGCTGGAACGAGGGCTTCGGCTCGGTGGAGGCCGCGAACGAGCTCGCGGACGCCGGCGTCGCGCCGCAGCGCCGGTTCTTCATCGTGCTCGACGAGCTGTGGCGGGTGCTGCGCTCCGGTGAGGGCATGGTCGACAAGGTCGACTCCCTCACCCGCCTGAACCGGCAGGAGGGCGTCGGGCAGGCCATGATCTCGCACTCCATGGCCGACCTGCGGGCGCTCAAGAACGAGGAGGACCGGGCCAAGGCCCGCGGGTTCGTCGAGCGCTCCGGTCTCGTCATCGTCGGCGGGCTGCCGCCGGCGGAGCTGACCGAGCTGCGCGAGGTCCTCGCCTTCACCGCCGCGGAGGCCGCGCAGGTCACCTCCTGGTCGACCCCGCCGGGCTGGGATGAGAACGACGCCCCGCCCGGGCGCGGGAAGTTCCTCATCAAGGTCGGGCAGCGCCCCGGCATTCCGGTGCGCGTCACTTTGACTGCCGCGGAGCAGGCGTCCAACGTCCACAACACCAACAAGCGCTGGACGATCGACCTCACCAAGGCCGAGCAGGCCGCAGCCGCTAGCGGCTTTGGGGGTGGGCGCTGATGGCCGCGACCCCGACCCGCACGGTCGCCCCGGCGGGCGCCGGCGCTGGCGTCGCCGGCACCTGGCTGTTTCTCGGCGCGTTCGGGCTGCAGGTCGCCGCGTCCGTTGCGCTGTGGGTCGCCGGCGGCGTCCTCGAGGCTCTCTGGGCGCACCACCACGGGCACACCAACTCATGGCCGGGCAGCTGGAACCCCGGCCCGTTCTCCCTATTGCTCGCCCTCGACATGGCCCGCCACTCCGCGCAGCACTTCGCGACGCAGTGGCCGCACACCGACCCGGCCCACCTCTACTCCGTGGCCGGCGCTGTGCTGGTCGTTCTGGTGGTGCCGGTCGCCTTCGTCGTGAGCGGCTTCGTGCGCGGGTCGCGCCGCCCCGCCGACCCGGGCCGACTCATGGCCCGCGGCGCCGACGTCGAACACCTCACCCGCCTGCACCTGGCCCGCCAGGTCCCGCGGCTGCGCCCGTCGCTGGCCGGGGTGAAGCTCAAAGACCTGTCCGGGTCGCTGGTCGGCTGGCAGCTCGGACGCCTGCAGCCCGGCGCAGGACTGCTGCGCGGCTCCTGGGAAGACGTCGCGCTCGCATTCATGGCCCCGCGCTCGGGCAAGACGACCGCCTTCGCGATCCCCCAGCTCCTCGAAGCGCCCGGCGCGGTGGTCGCCACCTCCAACAAGCCGGACCTGCTCGCCGCCACCGCCGAACTCCGCGCCAAGCAGACCGGGGAGCGGGTGTGGGTGTTCGACCCGCAGTCCATCGGCCGGGTCGTGCAGACCTGGTGGTGGAACCCGCTGCGCGCGGTGATCAACGTCGAGGAAGCCGACCGGCTCGCCGGTCACTTCGTCGGCACCGTCGAGGACGGCACCAAGCGCGATATCTGGGGCCCCGCCGGCCGGGAGCTGCTCTCGGGGCTGCTGCTCGCCGCCGCGGTGTCGGGCGGCACGATGCGCGACGTCTACCGCTGGGTCAACGACGAGACCTCACCTCTGCCGGCGCAGCTGCTGCGGGAGGCCGGCTACCCGGTCATCGCGAGTGCCCTGGACGCTACCCGGCACCGCGCGGAGGAGACCCGCACCAGCGTGTTCTTCACCGCGCAGACCGCGGTGTCCTGCCTGCGCAACGACGCGATCATGGCGTGGGTCAACCCGCCCGCCGCGGGTTCGGAGATCGAGGAGTTCCACGCCTCGACGCTGCCCGGGTCCCGGCAGACGCTCTACCTGCTGTCCAAGGACGGCGGCGGCTCCGCCGCCCCCCTGGTCACGGCGCTGACAGACCGGGTGCTGCGCGAGGCGGTGCAGGCCGCGGAACGCTCCCGCGGCGGGCGCCTCGACGCACCGCTGCTCGCGCTGCTCGACGAGGCCGCGAACATCTGCCGCATCGGGGACCTTCCCCAGCTCTACAGCCACTTCGGCAGCCGCGGCATCATCCCCATCACGATCCTGCAGTCCTACCCGCAGGGCGTCGGGGTGTGGGGCGAGTCCGGCATGAAGGCGCTGTTCGGCGCGGCGACCATCAAGGTGATCGGCTCCGGCACCGACGACCCAGCCTTCGCCGAAGACATCTCCCGCCTGGTCGGCGACTGCGACGTCGAGGTCATCTCCGTGTCCTCCGGCGACGGGACGCGCTCCCGCTCCCGCTCGGTGCAGCAGCGCCGCATCCTCTCGGCTGCCGAGATCCGCGCCCTGCCCAAGGGCCGGGTCATCGTGCTGTCCACCGGCTCGAAGCCGGCGCTGCTGCACTCCGCGCCCTGGTACTCCGGCCCGCGCAAGGACGAGATCACCGCAGCGCTCGCGCGCAGCAACACCGAGATCGAGGCGGCGTCTCTGGAAGGTCGGCAGGCGCGCATCCCCGACCCGGCCTGGCACGCGCGCAGTGTCGGTGCCACGACGACCGCGGGCGCGTCGTCGTGAGCGCCGACGTGCCGGAGGTCGTGCTCGACGACGAGGAGCCCGAGCGCCGAGCGCCGACCACCCTGGAGGAGGCCGGGAACCGGCTCGTCGTCGTCGAGCAGTGGCTCAGCGACGTCGACGACCTCGTGGGTGACCTGCTGCAGCGCCAGCCCGCCGCTCCAGCTGCTGGGGTGCCACCGCGGGAGCCGGTCGCGCCCAGGGATGAGTGGGTGCCGCTGTTCGGCTCGCTGGCCGAGTTCGTCGAGGGCTTCTTCGTCGTCGCGTTTGCCCGAACCCTGGGTGGTCCGTCCGGCATGTGGTGCGCGCAGTGGTGGGACCACGCCGAGGCGATCATGCGCCTGGAGGCGCTGTGGCGGACGTTCGAGGCCGCCCGCCTCGACCCTGACAAGGGCATGGCGACCTGGTTCGCGCACCACCTGGACCACCACCTCCCTGTGCTGCTGTCCAGCTCGGGCCCGTTCGGCCAGTGCCGGCCCGACGAGCACCGCCCGCCACCGCCGCTGCCTTCGCTGCCGGCCCCGGAGGGCTGGTGGGAGCCCATGACCCACACCTACAGCTGACCCGACACCGGCTGCCTGACTCTGCCATCCCGACACCCGAGCTCGACCCTGCAGGAGGACCCGATGAGCGTGCCCACCCACGAGCAGCACGAGGACCCGATCGCCCACGCCAGCAACAAGGTCGTGCAGTGGGTGAGCGTCGCGACGATGGCCGCGGAAGCCCTCGCCCAGATCGCGGCGTCCCGAGAGCGTCTGCGGGCTGCCGCCGACGAGCGCGCCGCCGGTGTTGCCCGCGCGGAGATGGCTGCCCGGCAGGCACAGGCGACCGCGACGTGGGCGCCGCTGCTCGACCCGCGGACCCGGGAGACCGTGACCCTGCAGGAGACCGGGCACATCTGGGCGACCGCGCAGGGCTGGCGGCCCCAGCCCGAGGCCGAGCGCGTCTCCGGCCTCGCCGAGGACCGGCTGCGGACCCTGCGCCCGGACGTGATGGAGCGCTACGACCGGCTCCGCGCCGACGGGGCGACCCCCGTCGACGCCATGCGCCGCGTGGCGCCCTACTTCGACCAGCCCGCCACCCGCGTCTGGGAAGGCCAGCCCGGGCAGCGCCGAGGAGCGCTGAACGAGACCGCGGGCGGTGTTGAGACCGCGGCCGCGGTGGCGATTGTCGCGGCCGTCGACGCCGCCGAGCAGACCCGACCGGGCTCGGCCGGCGGCGGGCCAGCGGTCCTCGCCGCGCCCGCCGGAGCGACGGCGAGCGTTCCCACCCTCGCTGAGGTCGCCGGGCAGTCGAACGTCCTGCAGTACCTGCAACTCAAGGACTACGGCCTGCCGCCTCGTGACGCGCTGCACGCCGCGGTCGGCTCGGCCCTGTCCTGGGAGGCGTACGCCGGCTACGCAGACGCCCGCCAGCGTGGCGTTCCGGCCGCGGCCGCAGCCGAGCAGACCGCAGCCGTTCTTGGCGCCACCGGCCGGATCGACGCGCACCGCCCCGACCTGCCCGAGGTCTACAGCCGGGCCCTCGCCGCCGCCACCGGCAGCGACACGAACCGTCGGGAAGAGGCGATCGAGGCCACCGTCGAGCACTTCCTCACCCACCCGACCTCGCCGCAGGAGCGGGTCGAGGGGTTCCCCGAGCTCTACGACCGCGCAGCCGAGCGCGCCCGCGCCGGGGCAGACCTTCTTGTGACTCCCCTCGAGCCGGCCACGCCGGAGGACTACCGGCAGGTCGAGAACCGGCTGCGCGGGCAGGTGCGGGACCTGCTCACTGAGCAGCCCGCACCTCAGCGGGCAGCGGCCGGGCAGCTGGCCGCCGGCGTGGACCAGGTCCCCACCCAGCAGCAGGGAGCCGCCGCTCAGCTGCAGGACCTCGCGGCGGCCCGCGGCCGCGACGCCGCGGTGCACACGGCAGCCGCCATCACCGACGAGACAACGGTCGACAACCCGGCCACGGTCCGCGTCGACGAGCACAGGCAAGGTGTAGCCAGGGCGGTGCCGGAGCGGGTCGCCGCCGCGGTCGATGGCGGCCAGGCGCGCGCGGCCCGTGCCGACGGTGCCACCGCCGCCGAGCTCTCCGCCCTCGCCTACCCCGAGCCGATGAACGCCGCTGGCGCGGCCGCCGCCCGCGCCGGCATCACCGGCGCCCCTTCCCCGGTCCTGGAGCAGGGCGCAGCAGCCGCCACCCGCACGGCATCTGCACCGGCGACCGCGGCCGCGCCGGTCACCGCACCGCAGCAGCGCAAGGGCCCGCGACGGTGACCACCGACCTAGACCCTGCCTGCGAGAGCCCGCCGCTGCCCGCGACTCCCGCCGAGGACGCTCCAGGGTCCACCGCAACGGCACCCGCTCTCGCCGCTGCCGCTTATCCGGTGCCGCTGCTCGATCTGGCGGCCGCGCCCTCGCTCGACCGCACCGAACCGACCGCCACCCGCACCCGCTCCGGAGGAACCGATGGCCACCCCCACGCTGCCCGTTGACGCCGGGGCCGTACTCGCCGACCTGCAGCAGCAGCTCGACGAGCTCCGCCGCACCGTCACCGCCCAGCAGGACACGATCGACCAGCTGGTCGCCGCACAGCGCCGGGCCCCCGGAGCCCGCGACTTCGGGCGGCGGTGATGGCCGCCACCAAGCGGCGGCCGGTATCGGCCGCAGAGCAGGCCAAGAGGGAGCAGGCACGCGAGGAGAAGCTCGCGGACCTGCACGACACACTCGCCGCCCAGGTCCGGTCCCTCTCCACGGGCTCGGACTGGAAGCGCTGGCTCGATACCGCCGCCAAGTTTCCGACGTACTCGTTCAACAACCAGCTGCTCATCGCGGCGCAGAAGCCCGACGCAACCGCCGTCGCCGGCTACCGCGCCTGGCAGGCACTCGGACGCCAAGTCACCAAGGGCGAGAAGGGCCTAGCGATCTTGGCCCCCGTCGTCCGCCGCAGCCGTGACGGCGAGACAGGGGAGCAGCCGACCCCGGCGGATAGGGACGCTAGTGCGGCTAGCACCCCTAGCGTTGATAGCAGCGGCAGTGACGCCGAGCGGCGCACCGGCCAGATCGTCGGCTTCCGCCCGACCTACGTGTGGGACGTCTCCCAGACCACCGGCGAACCGCTGCCCGAGCCACCACGACCCCAGCTGCTCGAAGGCGCAGCGCCCGACGGCCTGTGGGACGCGCTCGCCTCCCTCGCCGCCGACCGGAGCTTCACCGTGAGCCGCGGGGACACGACGCCGGCGAACGGCTACACCGACTTCGCGGCCGACGAGGTCGTCATCCGCGCCGACGTCGATGACGCTCAGGCCGTCAAGACCCTCGCGCATGAGCTGGGCCACGTCCTGCTTCACGATCCCCGGCATGGCGCGGGCAGCGAGCACGGCGAGCCCGGCCGTGCGCATGGCCGCCCGGAGCAGGAGGTCGAGGCTGAGTCCGTCGCCTACCTCGTCGCCGCCGCTCACGGCCTGCCGACCGAGGACTACACCTTCGCCTACGTCGCTGGCTGGGCCGCCGGCCGCGACGCCACCGACCCTGAGCAGGTCGTCCGCGACACCGCCCGTCGGGTGCTGTCCGCCGCGACCACCGTGCTGGCCGTCACCCAGCCTGAGCAGGCCGAGACCCTCGACTCCGACCTCGTCGAGCACGTCGCCGCCAGCACCACCGCCACGGTCGACCTGCGCGAATGGGCCGAGGCCACCCGCGCGGCCCTGCACGAGCAGCCAGCGGCCGGCCCCACCTCACTGAGCTCCGGCTACGGCACCGACCGGGCGGTCCTGCTCACGATCCACGCGCACGCCGAGGTCTTCTACATGGAGCGGATGCTGCACGAGCTCCAGCAGCCAACCTCCGCCGTCGCGGACCACGTCCACGCCCGCGGGCTGCCCGCCGAGGTCCTCGCCGGCTACGGGGTCGGCTACGCGCCCGCCACCTGGACCAGCCTCACCGACCACCTGCGCCAGCTCGGCTACAGCGACGAACAGCTCCTCGACTCCGGCCTCGGCCTGCGCACCAACCGCGGCACCGTCGTCGACCGGTTCCGCAACCGGGTCATGTTCCCCGTGCACGACGTCGCCACGGCAGGGACACCGGACGCAGCAGGCCGGGTCATCGCCTTCATCGGCCGATCCCTCGAGCCCGACGCCGGCAAGGACGGCGCCGCCCCGAAGTACCTCAACTCCCCACAGACGGCGCTCTACCGCAAGAGCGAGCACCTCTACGGCCTCGGCGCCCCCGCCGTCTCTGCTGCGCTCGACCAGGGCGCCATCCCAGTCATCACCGAGGGGCCGTGGGACGCGCTCGCCGTCACCGCCGCCGGCGAAGGCCGGCACGTCGGCGTCGCGCCCGGTGGCACCGCGCTCACCGCCGAGCACGTCGCGCAGCTCGACGCCCGCCTCTCGCTCGCTGACAGGGGAGTGGTGACCGCCTTCGACGAGGACGCCGCCGGCGCGGCCGCATCGCTCGCCGCCTACCCCCTCCTCCGCGCTGTAGATGCGTGGCCGACCTACGCGCCCGGGCTACCCGGCGCGGACCCCTCCACCCTGTATGCGGAGTACGGGTCCGACGTCCTGCAGCAGTCCCTCGAAGCGGCCGCGGCGCGCCCCCTCGCCAATCGGGTCACCGACGCGCACCTGCAGGGATGGGACCTGGGCACCGCCGAGGGGACCGTCGCCGCCACCCGTGCCCTGGCCCGCGAGCTGGCAGCGATGCCGCTCGAGCGCGCGGCGCAGCAGATGGCCCGCGCCACCACGCTGCATGGGCTGCTGCCGGCCACGGTGTTCGAGGCGTACCGCGAGGCTGCTGACGAGCGCGGGGGAGCGTCCCCTCGGGGGCGAGCCGAGCCCGCGGCAGCGGGCGTGACGTCACCGGTGGCTCTCGCCGCGGCAGCCTTTCCCGCCGCGGCTGGTGCCGGCGCTCGGGCCGGTCAGCTGGACGAGCCCCGGATCGCGACGACGAAGCGCCAGCCGCAGGGGCGGTCGGTGCGGCTGTAGGCGTGCGGACTCCTCCAACCGCGGCGGTGGTGGTCGTCGTCCCAGGCGTTTGTGTCTGACCCGTGCTGCAGAGTGTCGCGTGTGGACTCCGAACTCGTGACCTTGGAGCACCGGATCGCGGTGCTCGCGGACGCCTGGGACACCGACCGCTCCGACGCCGCCTTGCATGACCGACTTGTCGCTGCCCTTCGACTGCGCCGCGATCTTCTGCAGCCGACGCTGCTCGAGCTTCCGAGCGCCCGCCGTGGCATATGACGACCGACCACCGACTCATGGCGAGAGCTGAGTTCCGCCAAGCTCAAGAACGCGACCGCTACGCCCCGCACGTCCGCCCGGTCAACGAGCTCGTCGACCGGCTCCGCGACCGAGACGGCCGCGGGTGGATGCCGCATGTCGCCCCCTGGCACGGGGGAGTGGAGGCCCGCGTCCTGTCCGTGCTTCGCGATCCCGGACGAGCGACCCAGGACGGGGTTGGTTCTGGCTTCCTGTGCATCGAGAACGACGACCCGACCGCAGAACGGCAGGCCCTCGCCTTCGCCCAGGCTGGGATCGAACCGCGAGACGTCACGCCATGGAACGCCTACCCCTGGTTCAAGGAGTCTCAGACACCGCCGACCGGCGCCGAGCTCAACGCCGGCGTCGACCCGCTGCTCGAGCTGCTCGATCTCATGCCTCACGTACAGGTCGTGCTGTTGCAAGGGAAGGAGGCTCAATCCAGTTGGAGCCGCGCTGTGCGACGTCGCCCGAGCCTTCGAGACGTCGCCCGGTCCGGCGCGCTCACCGTCATCCCGACCTACCACCCCGCCCGTGGAGCACTGCGCCATCCGGACCCCGAGGAACGGGAGCGGCGGCAGACGCACCGAGACGAGGCGTACCGGGCCGCCGCAGAGGCGCTGCTGTAGACCCCCAGGCCGGAAAGGTCTGTCGTGGGCTGCTCAGACCACGCACAAATCGGCCGATGCTGCTGCGGTGAGTGAGCACCTGGCTGAGGCGGTAGAGGCAGCCGCGCGCATGCTGCCTACTACTGTCCCAGCCGGGCGGCCAGTACCAGGTGGCTCGGGCCATGCTGCGGGCGGCGCAGCCGCACCTCGACCGACACTTCGGTGGTCGTCCGTACGAGTGTCTGGTGGACGAGTTGCGCGCGTTGCACCGCCCGCTGGGGGCAGACGCTGATGGGCTGCAGGTCTGTCAGGAGTGTCAGTACAGCTGGCCTTGCGCCACTGCACGCCTAGTTGACTGCTAGACAGGCGCAGTTTCCGCTGCTTGCACTGCCCGCTTGGTCAGAAGAGCTGTCGTCGCACAGCGCGCAGTGACACCCCGCCCGGCGTGGTGCCTTACGTTCGCTGCTTGCGCGCAGACGTTGCCGCGCCCCCTGTCGGCGGCATGAGCCGTAGGCAAGGCTCAGGGCCTGGACGGTCGAGCCTCCGGACTGTGCTCGACATGGCTTCCGTTTCGTCCCGCGTCCTTGAGGCGCCAACGCAGCTCGCCGACACTCTGCTGAAGATCCTTCAGTCGCACCGCTGTGTCCGCCGATGACGCCGGGACGAGACTCGGCCCCGTCAGGCGCTTGCTGCGGCGCGTATGCCGGCGGCCAGTAAGCCGTACGGAATGGGCTCCCCGGCCAGAGCTTTCACTCGGTTGAGGCCGAGTGAACTCTGACCAGTGGCCGCGACGTGCGCCTGGGAGAGGACCCAAAAGGACCACTGCGCGACGTCTAGCGCGGCATACGAGCCGTGGTCGCTCGCGTGCATCAGGGCGAACACGTAAACGTCGGCGTTGTAGGTGGAGCTGGGGGTGTAGCGCCGCTCTTGGGGTGACCACGTACGTGCTCGTAGGCCCCCGAAGCTGACCGCCGACAGCGTGCGCTGTTCCCACGTCTGCAGGTAGGCGCCTGCCTTAACTTCGACAGCGATGCCGTCGGTCGTCCGGACATCACAGCTGTCCCACTCGACATGCGGGAACCCGGTGGCATCGAGTGCTCGCGATACGAGAAACTCAGCCAGTTTGGATCGGGCCGTGTTCGAGCGCAGGTCTGACAACGACCACGCCCAGAAATCGCGGACGGTGCAGCCCACACCAGCTAGAGGCTCGTCACCAGAGAGAGTTGTGGCTTGGGGTGGGCGTGGAACTTCGCTGATCACGTGAGCAGGATCCTGTCTGAGATCCCTCGGCGGCAAACAGAGCCCGCCCCGGCAAGGCCTGGCAGCCCTGAGGACTGCGGCAGGTCCGGCGCGATCAGCACCGTCTATGGCCGCCCCCGGGCGCACTCCGCCACCCGGATCCGAGGGACGAGCGCAACGATAGGCCTGCCGCGACTGGGTGTACCGAGCGTCGCTGCTGCAACGCAGCTACCCGTCGCCAGGCACACATGCCGACGCAAGTCGGTGATCTACATGGGCGCGGCGATACTCCAGTCAGAGAAACAGCGGCCGCTTAGAAGTGCTGCACCTTGAGTCCTGTGCCGGGAGCTTGTTGCAGCACCACTGGGACAAGTGATCGGTCGTCCACCCATACACTGACCGGCACGCTCACAAACTTGATGGCGTTGATGATGTCTTCGTACTGCCGCAGGTTGACGCGGTCATGTACAGGCTCGTGGTGGCCGACTCGATTGCGTAGCCGACGGAGTCTGCTCAGCATCTTGTACAGCCCGTCGCGGCCGCGCCGGTTGTTGGGGAACGCTTGCTGCAAGGCTGGGCGCCACAGATCTCGCTCAAAGCCCGGCCCGAGCAGCCCTACCCAGAATCCGAACTCGAGCGCCGCGACTGTGTCGCCCGGCACCGGGTCACGCCCCCCGTTCCTACAGACCCTGTCGACGTCCAACTCCGCCTTCTCCAGACTCCTGTCCTGCCAGTCCTCGAAGGTGACGGCGTCCGACTCCCACCAATCGGGGCGTCCCAAGTGCCTGGTCAGTTGCTCATGCATGGCGTTCCGAATGACCACCTCAAGCAGGTGCAACGGGCCGAGGAGGGCGCCTGCAAGCCTCATGTTGTAGACGTAGACGTCGAGCGACGAGAGGGCCGCGCCAGGCGCTCCCGCCGCCGCGGTCTGGTAGCTGCCCATGCGCGCCTCGGACAACAGCCTGTCAAGATCCTTCTGCTGCTCCGAGCTGGTGGCCAACTCATCTCGTGGCTTCATTGGTTGGACACCTCCCTTGACGGCATGTAACGTAGTGGTGTTCGTGCATGTGGACTCCCCAGCCATCCGGGTCCCGCGTGCCTAATGTGGATGGCCACATGAGGGGTCTGACCTAGCGGTCGGACCCCTTAAGTGCGTCTGGACCCAGATGCATGGACCGTCGCCCGGCCGGCCCGGCCAGGATGAGCGCCCTCGGTTACTGCCGACCAGCACGAGGATCGACTGGTGCTAGCCGGCGCTCGCGGAGTCGCAGGCTTGGGCCTCCTCAGGCAAGAGGGCCCCTCGCCCGAAGGCGAGGGGCCTACCTGGCCATCACGCCGAGGCGGGACAGATAGCGAGTAATGGGTCCCCATCTGCCCGCCTCATGAGGAGCTTCGGCCAGGGATCCGACGCGTCCTCACGTGATGAGCATCTGCAGAGTCGCACGTGACCCGTTGCTTGTCAAGGGCATACTGGTGTCCTCGCTCGACAGCGAGGCCCACGCCCTGGAGGCTCCATGCAGCGTACACGCGCTTAGCGTTGCGTGGCCATGCTTCGGAGCGGTCATACCCATGGCCTGTGGCGGTGCTACCCTTTGTCCGTGGCGGAGACTAGGAATGACCTAAGTGATGACCAGGGACAGCGGGTGGCACAGCCAGTTTCTTCTCCGCCTGAAAACACTGGCGACCGGGTCAGGACTTCGATCGAGGTGGCTCGCGAACTGAAGGAGCGGGTCAACCGCCCTGCTGCGCAGGTCAGGGCCGCGTTCCTGGACCAGAACGACCCAAACGGCCCGCCGCCGCCCATGGCGCAGCTCGTCCGCGGCGGACGAGGAGGCGAAGTCAAACTCAAGATCGCTCTCTCACTGCTTTGGGTGGCCGTTGGCGAGCCGCATGACGTCGTAGCGGCGGCGAGAGCCTGGGCGATGCTCATCGGACTGCCCGACCCCGGAGGACGGGGAGCGCAGCGCGTCAACGCGGCTATCCGGCAGCTGGCTAAGTTGAAGTTGATCAAGGTGGAGGCGAAGGTCGGAGGCCCGCCGCGGATCCTCCTCCTTGAAGACTCAGCGAGCGGGCTGCCGTACACGCTTCCGGGCCAGCGGATCGTGGAGTTGAAGCAGAAGGGCGACGACTTCGGCCGTCACCGGTACTTCAAGGTGCCGAGCGAGCTGTGGACTCAAGGCTGGATCGCAACTCTCGGGGGACCAGCGCTCGCGATGCTGTTGATCCTTCTCTCCCGCGCCTCCGGCCGCCAGCAGGAGGCCATTTGGTTCTCTCCGGGGATCGCCGACGCTCATTACAGACTGTCCGAGGAGACGCGGAGACGCGGACTAGACAGCCTGCGCGCGCTGGGCCTGGTCACCGTCAGCCGTCGCCCCTTGACTACTTCGCTCCTCGCTGCCCCACGCCGGCGCAACGTCTACACGTTGAGGGAGGACGTCCTATTTGACACGGCTCCTTCAGTCAAACGGGACGTCTAGAGGAGGAGCTTTCAGCGCGCTTGTACAAGCACCCTCAGGCCTCAGCGGATCTACCACTGCTCGGCCGCCGATAACGTTGCTTACGTCAACCAGAACGTCCGCTATTGCATCTGATGCATGATCGCGTCGCTCCCCCTGCGGTCGCCAGAGTAGAGGTGGTGTCGGTGGCCGCGACCTGC
>NZ_RBWV01000002.1 GCF_003634695.1 Motilibacter peucedani | reverse complement strand
CCACGCCGACGCCGACCCCGACGCCCACCCCCACCCCCGTGATCACCACCAGCTTCCTCAGCGACCTCACGTGGACCTCGGCCAGCAACGGCTGGGGGCCGGTGGAGCTCGACCACTCGGTGGGCGGCAAGAACGCCAACGACGGCGGCAAGCTGCTGGTGGACGGCACGGCCTACGACAAGGGCCTCGGCACCAACTCGCCGAGCACCATCACCTACGACGTCACGGCCTGCGACTCGTTCACCTCGGTCGTCGGTGTCGACGACGACGTGACGAGCAAGGGCAGCGTCGTCTTCCAGGTGCTCGTCGACGGCGTCAAGAAGTTCGACAGCGGCCTCGTCACCGGTGACTCCGCGGCGCAGACCGTCGCGGTCGACCTCTCCGGTGCGAGCAAGTTGAGCCTGGTCGTCACCGACGGCGGCAACGGCACGTCCTACGACCACGCCGACTGGGCCGGTGCCCGCGTGACCTGCACGCAGCCGGCGGTCTAGAGCGCCCCCCTCCGCGACCCCGCCGGGCCCGCCGTCCACCCGGACGGCGGGCCCGGCGCCGCGTCGTCACCCGTTCGAGGGGTGCGCTCGCGCAGGTGCTGCCGAACGGGTGAGTTCTGGCCCATTCGGCCCCCCGCGTTTCAAGAACGCCCGAGACCGCCCCGAGACACAGGTCATGACCCGGAACCGCCTCCTCCCCACGCGCTTGTCCCGCGGCGTGCTCGCGTCCACGGCAGTCGCCGCTCTGACCCTGACCTTCCCTGCGCTCTCCTCCGCTGCATCCGCTTCCACCAGCGCCGGCGGCACGGTGACCGTCAAGCCCGGTGACGACATCGCCGCGGCCATCGACTCGGTCACGCCCGGCGGCACCGTCGTGCTCAGCAACGGCAGCTACGAGCCCGTCTGGCTCGACAACCGCGCCGTGAAGACCGTCGACCTCGGTGGCGTCACCCTCCGCGGTGCCTCGCGCACCGGCGTGGTCGTCAACGGCGTCACCTTCAAGGGCATCCACGGCGCCACGCTGACGAACATGACGCTGACCAACCCGTCGACCGCCATCCAGGGCGTCGTGCGCATCAGCGACGGCAGCACTGACATCACGGTCTCGTCGGCAACGGTGAAGCCGAAGACCCTGTCGGGCATCGACATCTGGAAGCAGACGAGCCGGATCACGGTCAAGGACAGCGTCATCGACGGCACGGGCGTGAAGGGCGTGGCCGCGACGAACGGCACGTCGCGCGGCGTACGCATCAACGGCGCGCCCTACGACCTCGCCAGCTGGCCCACCAACATCACGATCAGCGGCAACGACATGTTCGGCGCCGGCTCCGACATCGTCAACATCGCCGGTGCCCAGCACGTCCTCATCCAGGGCAACAACATCCACGACCCGCAGGTCAACGCCGACCACAACGACGGCGTCCAGTCCTTCGGCTCGGACGACCTCAAGATCATCGGCAACCGCTTCTCGGCGCCGGGCCCGAACGGCCCGGACCAGGCCGTCATGCTCGGCCCGAACCTCGCGGTGGCCACGCTGCGCGTGAGCAACACCTACCTGGCCGACAACCTCGTCACGACCTGGCGCGGCAGCGGCTTCAACCTCGGCGGCACGACGGGCACCAAGGTCGTCAACAACACCATCGGCCCGACCGGCACGGCCACCAGCCGCGGCTCGAGCATCGTCATCGGCTCGACCAACCCCGGCGCCCACGTGTGGAACAACATCCTGCACAAGGTCAACGCCTCGGGCGCCGTTGCGCAGGACCACAACTGCGTGGCGTCCGGCGCCTCGCCGCAGGACATCAACACCGACAAGCCCGGGTACGCGGACGCCGCCGCCTTCACGCTCGCCGCTGACAGCCTCTGCCGCGACAACGCCGCCCCCGGCGGCCCCGCGACCGACCTCGGCGGGCACTCGCGCGACAGCCGTCCCGACCGCGGCGCGTGGGAGTACACCGGCTCCGTCGGTGCCAACCACTACCTCGGCGACATGACCTTCGCCGCTTCGACCAACGGCTACGGCCCGGCCGAGCACAACAAGGCCAACGGCGGTCCGCTCGCCAACGACGGCAACCGCGCCCGCCTGCGCAAGGTCCTGTTCACCAAGAACGTCGGCGTCCAGGCGCCGAGCACGGTGGACTTCACCCTCGACGGCACCTGCACCACCCTCGCCAGCACGCTGGGCATCGACGACGAGACCGGCGGCAAGGGCTCGGTGGTCTTCGAGGTCTACCTCGACGGCACCCGCGTCTACAGGAGCCCCGTCCTGACCGGCACCAGCGCCGGCCTGCCCATGAGCGTCAGCGTCGTGGGTGCGAAGAAGCTCCGCCTCGCGGTGACCGACGCCGGCGACGGGTCGAAGAGCGACCACGGCGACTGGGCCGACGCCCGCCTGGTCTGCTTCGCCCCCGGCTCCCCGCAGCTCTCGGGCATCTCCGGCGGCACGCCGACCCCGGTCCCCGCGCCGACGCCGGCCCCGACCGCACCTACCGCTCCGCCGGCTCCGCCGGCTCCGCCGGCTCCGCCGGCGCCCGCTCCCACGCCCACCCCGACCCCCACGAAGGCCGCTGACACCGTGACCTGGGCCAGCGACCTGGCGTGGAGCTCGGCCACCGGCGGCTGGGGCCCGGTCGAGCGCGACCAGGCGAACGGCGAGAAGCCCGCCGGCGACGGCAAGCAGCTCTCCCTCGGCGGCAAGACGTTCAGCAAGGGTCTCGGCGTCAACTCGCCCAGCACCGTCGTCTACGCGGTCTCCGGCTGCAGCGCCTTCACCGCCACGGTGGGCGTCGACGACGAGGTGCACGGCCGCGGCAGCGCCGACTTCCAGGTCTTCGTCGACGGCACCAAGCGCTACGACAGCGGCGTGGTGCGCAACGCCGACGGCGGCGTACCCGTCGAGGTCGACCTGACCGGCGCGCAGAAGGTCAGCCTCGTCGTCACGAACGGCGGCGACGGCACCTCCTACGACCACGCCGACTGGGCCGACGCGGCGTTCACCTGCGCCCAGGCGTAGTACCCGTCGACCTGCTCACACCCGGGCCCGCACCGCCGTCCACGGCGGTGCGGGCCTGGTACGTTGTGCGTCGAGGTACGACCGCGCACCGGAGCGCGACATAGACTCTCCGCCCAGCCGGAGACACGTGTCCGCGCGACGAAGGGGACGGCCACCGATGAGCGCACCGGTCCTCGAGCGCCCGTTCGCCTTCCCCGTGCGCCTGCCCACCTCCGGGCTCGCCGCCGTCTGCGGGCCCCGGGCCCTGCTCCCGCTCGGCGTCGCCTCGGCCGCCGTCGTCGGCGCCGCCGCCACCCTAGGCCCCCTCGCCGGGCTCGCCGCCGTCGTGGCGGTGCTCGGCGCCCTCGCGGTCGTCGCCCGCCCCGCGCTCGCCGGCCTCGTCCTGGCCTGGGTCGTCCCGCTGACCCCGGGGCTGCGCCGCGGCCTGCTCGTCCCCGGCTTCAAGGTCTCCGAGGTCGTCGCCGTCGGGCTCGGCGCGCTGGTCCTGCTCACGGTCGGCCGCCAGGAGCACGCGCGCTGGCGGGTGTTCGACTGGGTGGCGCTCGCCTACGTCGTCCTCACCGTCGCGCTCGGCGTCGCCGGGCTGCTGCGGCGCGGCGCACCGCTGACCGGCGACATCAGCACCCTCGTCAGCCCCGTGCAGTTCTTCCTCGCCTACCGCGTCGTGCGCATCACACTGCCGACCCCCGAGCTGCGCACCAGGGCGCTGCGGGGCACGCTGCTGGCCTCGCTCGTCGTGACCGGCACGGTGCTGCTGCAGCTGGGCCCCGGTCCCGGGGGACGGCTGCTGTCCTCGCTGACCGGCGTCGCCTACACCGGACGCGCGACCGGGCTCTACTCCCACTGGCACGACCTCGCCGGCTACGCCTTCCTCATCATCGTCGTCGGCGTGGCGCTGCTGCTGACGCCGGGCCAGCGGGTCCTGCCGCCCCCCCTGCTCGTGGGGGTCGTGCTGGCCAACCTGCTCAGCCTCGTGGCGTCCCTCACGATCATCGCGATGATCGGCACCCTGCTCGCGGCCGTGGTCCTCGGCGTGCGCAAGGGCCGGGTCGTGCAGCTCCTCGGCGTCCTCGTCGCGAGCGTCGCCGTGGCCACCGCCGCGTTCGGCCCCACGCTGGTCACTCGGCTGAGCACCCAGTTCTCGGGCCCGGCGGTCGGCACCACCGGCGGCAGCTCGGGCGGCTTCCTGCCCCACTCGCTGGCCTACCGGCTCGAGGTGTGGACCACGCAGTACGGCCCGGCCCTCAAGCCGCACCTGCTCGCGGGCTACGGCCCGGGCATCCCGCCCGAGGTCAACTGGAAGTTCACCGAGTCGCTCTACCTCACGCTGCTGCTGCGCGGCGGCGTGCCGCTGCTCGCGGCGTTCGCGTTCTGGTGCCTGTTCCTCTGGACCCGTGCCCGCCGGGCGGAGGGCTCCGTGCGCCCGGAGGAGTCGGCGCTGGGCCACGCGATGAGCGCGATCGTGCTCGGCACCATCGTGATGGACATCAGCAACCCCTACTTCGTCAACAACGGCTTCCCCCACGCGCTGTGGGTCCTCGCCGGTCTGCTCGCCGTCCCGACACCCCTCCGGAGCGCCTCGTGGCCGCGACCGACACCGGTCCGCTCGTCAGCATCGTCATCGACAACTACAACTACGCGCGCTTCCTCGGGCTGAGCATCGACAGCGCCCTCGCGCAGACCTACCCGCGGGTCGAGGTGGTCGTCGTCGACGACGGGTCGACCGACGAGTCGGTGGCCGTCGCCACCGCGTACGGCGACCGCATCCGGCTCGTGGCGAAGGCCAACGGGGGACAGGCCTCGGCGCTCAACGCCGGCTTCGACGCCTGCACCGGCGACATCGTCGTGTTCCTCGACTCCGACGACGAGCTCTACCCCGAGGCGGCGGCCGAGCTGGTGGCGGCCTGGCAGCCCGGCGCGGCGAAGGCCCACTGGCGGCTCGACGAGGTCGACGCCGACGGCACCCCGGTCGGGCGCACCAACCCGCCGGCCGCGGCGCGCCTGGGCTCCGGCGAGGTGCGCGAGAGCCTGCTGCGCACCGGGCGCTACACCACCCCGGTGATGAGCGGCAACGCCTACTCCCGCGCCGCCCTGCAGGAGGTCCTGCCGATCCCTGAGGAGCGTTTCCGGCGCACCGCTGACGGCTACCTCACCGCCGTCGCGGCGCTGGTCGGGCCGGTGGTGGCGGTCGAGCGCAGCCTCGGGGCCTACCGGCGCCACGGCGCCAACGGCTGGGCGAGCTCGAGCATCGACGCGCGCGCCATCGGCGGGCACGTCGAGCGCGAGCTGGCCCGCTACGACGAGCTCGAGAAGGCCGCCGCGGTGCGGGGCCTCGACATGGAGCCCGACGTGGGCATGCGCGACCAGTCGGGCCTGCGCTCACGGCTCGCGTCGTTCCGGCTCGACCGCGCCGCGCACCCGGCGCCGGGCGACAGGCGCAGCCGGCTCGTCCTCGCGGGCGTCCGCAGCATGCTCGCCTCGCCCGAGGCCGGTCCGAGGACCAAGGCCGCGTTCGCCGTCTGGTTCGTCCTCGTCGGCTACGCGCCGCTGCCCGTCGCCCGCACGCTCATCACCTGGCTCTACGTCCCGGCCAGCCGTCCGTCCCGGAGACCCCGATGACCCGCGTCAGCGTCCTGATCGACAACTACGACTACGAGCGGTTCCTCGGCCGCGCGATCGACAGCGCGCTGGCGCAGACCCACCCCGACGTCGAGGTCGTCGTGGTCGACGACGGCAGCAAGGACGGCTCGGTCGAGGTCGCCCGCTCCTACGGCGACCGGGTCACCGTGGTCACCAAGCCCAACGGCGGCCAGGGATCGGCCGTCAACGAAGGCTTCCTCCACTGCACGGGCGAGGTCGTCGTCGTGCTCGACGCCGACGACGAGCTGCGCCCCGAGGCTGCCGCGAAGGCGGTCACGGCCATGGGCGAGGGGGTCGCCAAGGTGCACTGGCGCCTCGAGGCGGTCGACGAGGACGGCGCCCCGCTGGGCCACCTCCGTCCGGGCGCCGGCACCCCGCTGGCCAGCGGCTCCGTGCGCGAGGAGGTGCTGCGCAGCGGCTACTACTCCTCGCCGGCGATGAGCGGCAACGCCTACCCCCGCTGGGTGCTCGAGCGGCTGCTGCCGATGCCGGCCGAGTCGTTCCGCATCTCGGCCGACTCCTACCTGATCGCGCTCGCCGGCCTGCTCGGCGACGTCGTGGCCGTCGACGAGCCGCTCACCGCCTACCGCATCCACGGCAGCAACGGCTGGCGCGCCGACACGCTCACCGCCGACCGGCTGCGCCTGTGGGTCACCCACGACATCGCCCGCCAGGACGCGGTCACCGCGCTGGCCCGGGAGCTGGGCCTGCCGGTCGCCGCCGACCTCGGCCTCGGCGACCCCGCCAGCGTCCGCGCCCGGCTCGCCTCGCTGCGCGCCGACGGTGCGCACCACCCGGTCGCGAGCGACACGCGGCTGGGGCTCCTGCGCGCCGGGCTGCGCACCACGCTGGCCGACCGCAGCGCGGGCGCGAAGCAGCGCGCCTTCCTCTCCGCCTGGCTGGTCGCGGTGGGCCTGGCTCCCCGCCCGGTCTCGTGGCCGGCGACCGAGTGGTTCTACGTGCCGGCCCGCCGCCCGAAGCTGCGCCGTGCGGTGACCTCCCGGTAGACCTCGAGCACCCGGTCGACGTGGGCGTCGTGCGAGTAGCGCGTGGTCACGTCCTCGTGGCCCTGCTTGGCCAGCCGCTGGGCGAGCGCCGGGTCGCGCACCAGCGACTCGATCGCGCGCGCGGTCGCCCCGGTGTCGTGCAGGTCGACGAGCAGGCCGTTCTCGCCGTCGTCGACGAGGTCGTTGAGGCCGTCGACGTCTGCGGCGACCACCGGCTTCTCGAGCGACCAGCCCTCCAGGATCACTCGGGCGGTCCCCTCGCCGCGCGAGGGCACCAGGCACATGTCGGCGGCGGCGGTCAGGTCGGCGATGTCGCTGCGGCTGCCCATCCAGGCGACCCGGCGGGTCATGCCGGCCTGGTCGACCAGGGAGCGCAGGGAGGCTGCGAGCCCGGACATCGACTCCATGTGCACGGCGCCCACGTGGAGCAGCTGGAGGCCGGGGTTCGCGGCC
Source organism: Motilibacter peucedani (assembly GCF_003634695.1). Taxonomy (NCBI): domain Bacteria; kingdom Bacillati; phylum Actinomycetota; class Actinomycetes; order Motilibacterales; family Motilibacteraceae; genus Motilibacter; species Motilibacter peucedani. The sequence continues at coordinate 74,837 of NZ_RBWV01000002.1, read as the reverse complement.
ATCGCCTCGAGCAGGCCGGGGAGCAGCAGGTCGAGCGCCTTGTGGGGCCACACGTTGGCGACGACGATCGCCACGCTGCCCTCGGGGTCGAGCCCGGCCTCGGCGAGCACCTCGGCCCGGGTGCGCGCCGGCACGAACGTGTCGGGCTGCTGGCCGTTGGGCACGAAGCGCACGCGGGTGGCGCCGCGGCGGCGCAGCTCGCGCTCGGTCGCGCTGCTGTTGGTGATGATGTAGGCGCCGGCGCGGTGCAGCCGCTCGGCGTTGTCGAGCTCGGCCGGCGTGCGCAGGTGGCCGATGACGGGCACGCCGAACCGGCGCGCGGCGAGCCCGACCGCGACGCAGCGGCTCTGCAGCGAGTTGACGTGCACGGGCGTGCGCCGGGCCATCGCTGCGTACGCCGTCAGCCACGCCATGCGCGCGTGCAGCGCGCGCGGGAGGGCCTCGGAGGGCGTCGGCACCAGGCGGACCCCCTGCGCCCGCGCGTCGTCAGCGAGCGGTCCGGGGTAGCCGAAGGTCAAGGTGGTGTCGTAGCCGCGGCGGGTGAGGGCCTCGGCCAGCATGACCGTGCTGGTCTGGGCACCGCCGCGCAGGCCCCGCTCGCACATGAGCAGCGGGCGGATGCGCGGATCCGGTGCCATCGTCTGACGTCCTCCTGGGCAGCCCGTCGAGCGCCGCAGGACGTCGTCAGTGCGGCACAGTTCAGCGCCGATCGTGCCAGACGCGGCGCGCCTGGCGAAATCCGCACCCCGTCCGGCACGGTACGTTGGCAGCGAACGAGCAACGAGCCGGGTCGCCGATGTCCCGCGGGACGCAGGAGGACCACCGCGTGAGCCGACACGGCACCGACGCACAGGACGAGCAGGACGCACGGGACGCGGCGGTGGCCGAGCAGGCGCTCGCCCCCGGCGGCGACGACTGGACCGAGCCCCCGCCCGAGCGGCTCGTGCGCCCGGCCGGGGCCGGCACCGGCGACTTCAGCGGCCACGTGCGCCGCGGGGTGCAGTGGGCGGCGATCGACCAGGTCTTCCAGCAGGTGTTCCGCATCGCGCTCACCGTGGTGCTCACGCGGCTCACCGCGCCCTCGGAGTTCGGCCTCATCAGCCTGGGCTTCCTGGTGACCGCCGCCGCCAGCTGGATCACCGACCTGGGCCTGGGGCCGGCGCTCGTGCAGCGCACCGACCTGACCCGGGCGCACGTGCGCACCGCCATCAGCGCCACCTTCGCCTTCGGCTTGCTCCTGGCCGGCGCCACCTGCGCGCTCGCCGTGCCGGCGGGGGAGCTGTTCGACCAGCGGCGGCTCCCGCTCGTGCTCGTGGTGCTCAGCGTCAACTTCCCGCTCAAGGGGCTGCTGGGCATCCCGCGCGACATGATCCGCCGCGAGCTGCGCTTCCGCGAGTTCGCGCTCGGCGCCGGCATCGGCGTCGTCGGGTCGGCCGCGCTCGCGGTGTGCCTCGCTGTGGCGGGCGCCGGCGTCTGGGCGCTGGTCGCCTACTCGGTGGGGGAGTCGGCCATCGTCCTGGTCGCCTACGGCGTGATCGCGGGCCGGCTCGGGCTGGTCGACTGGCGGCCGGGCTTCGACCGCGCCGCCCTGCGCGACCTGATGGGCTTCGGGGCCTCGGTCTCGGCGTTCAAGCTCGTCTACTACCTGCAGACCTCGATCGACAACTTCCTGGTCGGCAAGTTCCTCGGGGCCACGGACCTCGGCTACTACAGCACCGCGTACCGCGTGATGCTCTACCCGATCCAGCGCGTGGCCGACGTCATCGCCACCGTGGCCATGCCCGCGTTCTCGAGCGTGCAGGACGACGTGCGCCTGCTGCGCGAGGGCTTCCTGCGCGGCCAGCAGGCGATCTGCCTGGTGTGCTTCCCCGCCTCGGTCGGCATCTCGGTGTCGGCGCCCCTGCTGATCCCGCTGCTGCTGGGCGACGCGTGGAGCCCGGCCGTCACGACGGTGCAGATCCTCGCGCTGTCGGGACCGCGGCTGGCGGTCAACCGGCTCTCCGGCTCGGTGTTCCAGGCGGTGGGCCGCCCGCAGCTCGACCTCGTGCTGGGCTCGATCGCCCTCGCCGTCTTCACGGTGGGCTTCGTCTGCGCCATCCCGTTCGGCATCACCGGCATGGCGGTCGCCTACACCGTCGTGGGGGCGCTGTGGGTGCCGCTGCCGCAGTGGAAGATCGCCGAGATCCTCGAGATGAGCTTCTGGCGCACGGTCCAGGGCCTCTGGCCGATCGCCACGGCCACCGCCGTCATGGCCGGTGCGGCCGAGCTGGTGCTCCAGCTCACCGAGGACCGGGTGCCCGACTGGGTCGCGCTGGCGGCGGTCATCGCCGCGGGGGCCGTCGCCTACGCCGCCACGCTGCTGGTGGTCGCCCGGCCGCTGCTCGCGACAGCGGCCGGGGACCTCGTCCACCGCAAGCGGCGGGTCAGCAGCTGAGGGTGGGGTTCAGCCAGTCGCCGTGGTCGTAGTCGATGCCGTCGCCGGCCGACGTGGTCACCAGGGTGACCGAGCGCCCGCCCGACACGTCGGTCGTCAGCGACAGGGCAGGGTCGCCGCCCTGGACCAGCCCGCTCTGGTAGCGCTTGTCGCCGTCGACCCACACCTGGAAGGTGACGGTGCCGCGGCGGCCCACCTCGTCGTCGACGCCGACGCGGGCGCTGAGCTTCGTGCACCCCGCCGGCAGGTCGAAGCTCATCGAGGAGTCCGAGTTGGTGCCGAAGCCGGAGCGGTACGTCGTGCCGTCGACCCGCAGGGACCCGCCGTCGTGCGCTCCGCGGCTGCCGTTGGAGCCCTTGACCTCGACGGGGCCCCAGCCGTTGCTGGCGCTGGTCAGGTCGAGGTCGTCGACGCGCACCTGCTGGCTCGTGCTGCTGCCGTCGGAGCCCGCGTCACCCGCGTACTCCCAGGCGCCGCGGTCGGGACGGGAGTCGCGCTGGCGGCCCGAGATGTCGGTCGCGGTCGCCACGTCGGTGGCGGCGTTGTTGCGGCAGACGCTGTCGGCGTCGAGCGCGAAGTCGCTGCTCGCGTCGTAGCCCGGGTCGTCGGTGTCGGTGTCGCCCTTGGCGTAGCCGTCGACGAGGCAGTTGTGGTCCTGGCGCGCGACCTCGCCAGTGCCGAAGACCTTGAACAGGATGTTGTTGACGATCTGCAGGCCGGAGTTGCCCGACATCGCGATGCTGGAGCCACGCGCGCCCGGCTCACCGGTCGGCGCGACGGTGTTGTTGATGATGCGGGTCCCGTCGGTGCTGACGACCGAGATGCCGCTGCCGCGCCACGCCGAGACGATGTTGTTGGCGATGTAGGTGTTGCTGACCCGCAGCGTGCTCACGGAGCGGTTCGGGCCGAGCATGATCGCCTGGTCGGGGCCGTTGGGGCCCGGTGCCCAGAAGCGGTTGCCGACGATCTTGAGGTCGTCGGAGCCGAAGGACTGGATGCCGTCGTTGTGGTCGGCGTTCTTCTGCGGGTCGTGGATCCGGTTGCCCGAGATGACGACGTGCTTGGCGCCCGCGATGTTGATGATGTCGGAGCCGGCGCCGTAGAGGTCGTTGCCGGTGATGGAGATGTTGGTGGGCCAGCTGTCGAGGTCGTAGGGCGCGCCGTTGATGCGCACCGCGCGCGCCGTGCCGTTGGACGCGGCGAGCCCGTTGACGCCCGTGCCGTCGACGATGCTGCCGCGCAGCGTGATCGAGTCGGTGTCGCGCCAGATGTCGAGCCCGGAGAGCACCTGCGGCTCGATGGTGACGCCGTCGAACGTGATGTCGGAGCTGCCGTCGGACACCCGGACCACGCTCTGCAGCGAGAGCGGGCTGTTGACCATCGTCAGGTTGGTGACGGTGAGGCCGTGCACGCCCTTCAGGGTCAGGCCCTGGAGGACGACGCCGTCGCGGGAGGCGCCCCGCAGGGTCACGCCGCTGAGGTCGAGGTCGTCCATCGTCCAGCGGTCGAGCCAGGCGGCGTCGTACGTGCCCGGTGCGAGCGTCACGGTGCCCCCGTGGCCGGCGGCGGCGTCCAGGGCCCCCAGCAGGTCGTCGGACGGGCCGACGGTGAGCGCGGCGCCCGCCTCGTCGGCGGAGGCGGCCGAGGAGGCGGCCACGGTCAGGGGGACGGCGCAGGCGACGGCGAGGATCCCCGCACCCAGTCGGGCCAGGGGGTTGCTTCTGCGGCTCTTGCGTCGTTCCATGAGAGTGTGTCCGTCTTCGTGAGGGGGCGGGCAGCAGGACGAGGCCGCCGGGCCCAGGCGCGATGGAGGCGCGCGTGAGCCCGACGAGCAGGTGCGTTGGCGCTAGGGCCCCGGACCACCAGCAACGGTGCGGCGGTCTCCCGGTCGAGCCGCATCAGCGGCGACAGGCCCCCCACAGGCTTGGCCAGAGCATAGGGCCATTGTCCCGGCAACCGGAAACCCCTTCGGGTAGTGATCTAGATCACTCTCTGGTCGCCGCCCGGGCCCGCCCGGTAGGCTCCCCCCGGTCGGCCACGTACGCGGTCGGGCCGCCCGGACCGTCATCGACGACTGTCTCCCGCCGTCGAAGAACGTCCCTGGAGGAGCCATCCCCGCCCTGCTCGTCGCCAACGTCGGTGGGCACCTCGCCCAGCTGCACGCCCTGCGTCCCCGGCTCGGGCTGGGCGACGACGTCCTCTGGGTCACCAACGACACGCCCCAGAGCCGCTCGCTGCTCGCCGGCGAGGACGTCGTGATGCTCGACTACCCCCAGAGCCGCAGCGTCGCCGACGTCGCCCGCAACGCGGTCGCCGCGCTGCGCCGCGTGCCCCTCCGGCGCACCGACGTGGCGGTGAGCACCGGTGCCAACCTCGCGGTCTCGGTGCTGCCGTTCCTCGTCGCGCGCGGCGTGCCGGTCCACTACATCGAGAGCGCGACGCGCGTGACCGGGCCCTCGGCCTCCGGTCGCATCATCGCCGCCCTGCCCCGGGTGAACCTCTACGCGCAGTACGAGTCGTGGGCCACCGGGCGGTGGGGATTCGGCGGCACCGTCTTCGACGGCTACGCGGCCGAGGCGGGGGAGCCGCGGGCGGTCAAGAAGGTCGTCGTCACGCTGGGCAGCTCCGAGGGCTACGGCTTCCGCCGCGTCCTCGAGCGGCTCGTGCAGGTGCTGCCGCCCGAGGTCGAGGTGCTGTGGCAGACCGGCGTCACCGACGTCTCGGGCCTGCCGATCGACGCGCGGGCCTCCATGCCTGCGCGCGAGCTCGCCGACGCCGTGCGCGAGGCCGACGTGGTGGTCGCGCACGCGGGCACCGGGTCCTCGCTCGGCGCCCTGCAGAACGGCAAGCTGCCCGTGCTCGTGCCGCGCCGGGCCGCCTTCGGCGAGCACGTCGACGACCACCAGCAGCAGATCGCCGACATGCTCTCGGGCCGCGGGCTCGCCCTGGTGCGCGAGGCCGACCAGGTCTCCCTCGCCGACCTCGAGCAGGCCGCCGGCGCGTCCGTGCACGAGCAGGCCAGCCCACCGCCGTTCCGCCTGAAGGGCACGTCGTGAACCTCCGCCGCACCCGTACCTCGGCCGTCGTCCTCCTGGCAGCCCTGGGGCTGCTGGCGGCCGGCACGCAGCCGGCATCCGCCGCCGACGCGCTCTTCACGGCCAAGGTGAACTTCACCGCGCAGGGCGGCCCGGTGCCCGCCGGCTACACCGACGACTACGGCCAGGCCTTCGACGCCGCCCGTGGCTCCGGCTGGGTGGCGCAGGACTCCTCCGCGCCGCTCTCGCTCGTGGGCAACGGCCGCGTGCAGAAGAAGGTGTCGGACCCGCGCCTCGACAGCTACGTGCACATGCAGTACTCCGGCACCCTCGGCGGCGTCGCCGTCCCGGGCCGCTGGGAGCTCGCGGTGCCCGCCGGCACCTACACCGTCACGGTCTCGGTCGGCGACCCCAAGTACTACGACAGCCGGCCGCGGCTCAGCGTCGAGGGCACGACGGCGATCGAGGGCGTCGTCCCGAGCGCCGCTGCGCCGTTCGCGTCGGCGACCGTGACCGTCCAGGTCACCGACGGCCGGCTCACGCTCGACGCCGCCGGCGGCACCAACACCAAGATCGACTACGTCGACGTCGCTCAGCAGCCGGAGCCCGTCGGCACGCCCGCCCTGGCGCTCAGCTCGGCGGCCGACGTGCTCTCCCCTGCCTCGACGCGCATGGTCTTCAGCACGGTCAACGAGCAGGTCCGCGCGGCGCTGCCGCTGACGGTGGCCAACACCGGCGACGGCCCGCTCCACGTCACGGGCCTGGCGGTCAGCGGCGCGCAGGCAGGTGCCTTCGCGCTGGCGGCCGGCACACCGGGCTCGTTCACCGTCGCCCCCGGAGCCCGCACGACCGTCGGGGTGCAGTTCGTGCCGACCGCGGGCGGGCCGGTCGAGAACGCCGCGACGCTGACCTTGACGAGCGACGACCCGGCACGGCCCAGCGCCGCTGTCGCGCTCGCCGGCCTCGACAGCAAGGACTTCGAGGGCCCGAACGAGCCGTGGCTCGCCCAGGTCGTGCGCACGCTCGGCTACACCACCAACGTCGGCAGCGACAAGACCTACATCTCCTCGACGCGCCTGCCGGCGGGCTCCGAGCGGATCTCGCCCTACTGGGTCGCCGCCGACCCGACCAAGCCGGTTCGGCTGGTCCCCGTGGCCCGCTACATCGCGCTGCAGGCCAACTGCCCCTGCAGCAAGGCCGGCTGGTTCGCCAAGGGCTCGTCCACGCGCACCCAGCTGCACTCGTTCGTCGCCAACACCGACGGCGCGGGCGGCCCCGGCAACCAGCGGCTGATGCCGGCCTGGACCGGCACGACCGACTTCACGCCCACCGGGCCGTTCGGCGTCTACACCGACAGCACCTACACCAGCGACGACGGGCTCAACGGCTCGACCAAGCTGCACGACTGGCGCTTCTACCCCGCCACGACCAGCGCGGGCACGGTGCCCAACACCTGGATCGCCGGCTACGACTACGGCGGCACCGAGAACCCGAAGAACTGGGACTACCAGGACCAGGTCTACCTGCTGGTCAACGCCACCCCGGCCGCGGGCGCGGTCGCGTCCTCGCCCGCGTCGTCGGCGAACTGGCTGACGTTCGGCAAGACGAGCTACGGCGTGCTCGACCGCGACGGGCAGCCCACCGGCTTCGACTCGGTGCAGGCCAACACGGCCGGCGACCAGTACGCGCCGGGCCTGGTCGACCTCGACGCCGCCTCCGGGACCCTGCGGCTCACCAGCGGCCCCGGCACGACGACCGGGACGATCAACACCCAGCAGAACGCTCTGCAGCGGACCTTCGAGGGCTCGCGCTACCTGACCAAGGTGACCGCGCGCCTGCGCGGGCCCTTCAGCGACGTCGACGCGGGGCACGACCAGGAAGCCGTGTGGTTCGGCCCCGACCAGGACGACTACATCAAGGTCGAGGTCGAGAACAAGGGCGGTGCGCCGGCGCTCTCCGTGCTCTACGAGGCGAACACCGCCTACCCGAAGGAGGCGCGCACCCCGACGCTGATCTACCCGACGACGGCCGTGCCGGGCCTCTCGACCGCCACCACGGTCGACCTGCGCATCCTCGCGAACCCCTCGACCGGCCTGCTGACGGCGCAGTACCGGCTCGACAGCGACACCGACGCCTTCACGACGCTGGCGACGCGGACGCCGGTCGACCTCAGCACGTGGTTCGGCGTGCGCTCCACCGCGGGGGTCCTGGTGTCGAACCAGGACGCGCCCACCCCGCTGACGGCGGTCTTCGACTCGTTCACCGTCGAGAAGTAGCCCAGCGACGCACGAGAGCCGCCCACCCCCCGCGGGGGTGGGCGGCTCTCGTCGCGCGCGGCGTGCTCAGACCGTGCTGAGCGGGGCCCCCACCAGCTCGGGGTGGCTCTGGAAGTAGGCGATGGTGCGGCGCAGGCCCTCCTCGACCGGGACCACGGGCTCCCAGCCGAGCAGCTCGCGGGCCTTGGTGATGTCGGGCTGGCGCACCGACGGGTCGTCCTGCGGGCGCTCGATGAACTGCACCTCGGAGGAGGAGCCGGTCAGGTCGCGGATCCACACGGCGAGGTCGAGCATCGAGATCTCGTGCGGGTTGCCGATGTTGACCGGGCCGTCGAGCCCGCTGCGGGTCAGTCTCAGGATGCCCTCGACCAGGTCGTCGACGTAGATCACCGAGCGGGTCTGCGAGCCGTCGCCGGCGACGGTGAGGGGCTCGCCCAGCAGCGCCTGCCGGATGAAGGTCGGGATCGCCCGGCCGTCGTTCGGCCGCATGCGCGGGCCGAACGTGTTGAAGATGCGCACGATGCCGGCGTTGACGCCGTTGTGGCGCCGGTAGGCCATGGTCAGGGCCTCGCCGAAGCGCTTGGCCTCGTCGTAGACGCCGCGCGGGCCGACCGGGTTGACGTGGCCCCAGTAGGTCTCGGGCTGCGGGTGCACCTTGGGGTCGCCGTAGGTCTCCGAGGTGGAGGCCAGCAGGAACCGCGCGCCCTTCTCCTGGGCAAGCCCGAGCGCGTGCAGCGTGCCGATCGAGCCGACCTTCATCGTCTCGATGGGCAGCTGCAGGTAGTCGATCGGCGAGGCCGGCGAGGCGAAGTGCAGCACGGTGTCCACGGCGCCCGCGACGTGGATGTAGTCGGTGACGTCGGTGCGCACCAGCCGGAAGCCGGGGCGCTCGAGCAGGTGCGCGACGTTCTCGGGTGCGCCGGTGACGAAGTTGTCGAGGCAGACCACCTCCTCGCCGTCGGCGAGCAGGCGCTCGCACAGGTGCGAGCCCAGGAAGCCGGCGCCGCCGGTGACAACGGTTCGTCCCACGTCTGATCCCTTCTCGGTGCGCCCGGTCGGGCGCACGCTCACTGCGTGCTCGGGTCGGTGTCCGGACGGCGCGACACTGCCCCGGTCCGAGAGGCGGAGGTCCGCTCGCGCTCGGCGCGCGAGAGGTCGACGACGTGCGCGTCGAGCGTGATGGTGCGCTCGAGCGGGATGGTGCGGTCGAGGGTGACGGCGGGCTCGGGCACCCGGCCGGAGACCGCGTCGTAGACGCCGGTGAGCGCCGCGACCTGGTGCTCGGGGGAGTGGCGCGAGTTCAGCTCGGCGCTCTCGGCGACGGCCACCGCGCGCTCGGAGGGCTCGCGCAGGGCGAGCACCAGCTCGGCGACCTGCTCGGGGGTGCTCGCCAGGCGCTGCAGGCCGAGGCTGGCCATGGCGGGGATCGCCCGGCCGACGACCGGCAGGCCGAGGGCCGCGGCCTCGAGCGCCGAGATCGGGGCGCCCTCCCAGGCGGCTGTGTGCAGGTAGATGTCGCCCTCGGCGAGCTGCTGGAGCAGCTCGGGCCGGGGCAGCCAGCCCGAGGTCTCGACGCCTGCGGCGCGCATCTGCTCGACGCTCTCCGGGGAGCCGCCGCCGAGCCACAGCCAGCGCAGGGTCGGGTCGACCGGGCGCGCGGCCGCGACGACGGCGCGGAAGAACTCGGGGCTCTTCTGGGCGTCGAGGCGGCCGACGCCGACGACGGTGAGCGGGCCCCCGCGCCGGCGCGGGGAGTGCTCGACGCGTACGACGTTGGGGACGTAGGCGGCGCCGGTGGGGCGCCGGCTGCCGGGGAGCATGGCGCGGGCGAGCTCGACCTCGCGGGGGCTGCACCCCGCCGTCACCCCGGTGCGCAGGGCCAGCAGCCGCTCGACGGCGTAGAAGGCCCAGCGGGCCGGCACGGGCACGTCGCGGCGCTCGAAGGCGTAGCAGTGGGGGGTGTAGACGATCTTCTCGCGAGGGATGGCGCCGCACAGCCGGGCGAGGACACCGCCGTAGGAGGAGTGCGCGTGCACGACGTCGGGGCGCAGCGAGCGGTACTCGGCCGCGATCGCGCGCAGGGCGGCGCGCCGGCTGCGGGGCATCTCGCGCAGCGTCACGCCGTCGCGCTCGGCGACCTCACCGGTGTCGTGGCCCTCGCGCGGCGCGGCGAGCGCGACGTGGCGGTAGGCAGGCGCAGACTGGGCGTAGGCCAGGACCGCGGACATGACGCCGCCGCCCCAGGCCTCGACCACGTGCAGGACGACGGGACGCCTGCTCGACGTGTCGTGCGCGGACGTGGTGCCGTTCTCGGGTTGCAGGACGGTCTCCTCGGTAGTGCCAGATGGGCTTTCCCGCACGTCCTTGCGCGTCGACACTGCGTAGCCCCCTCTCGGGTCCCCCCACGCGACTACGGCCCCGAGTGTGTCACAGGACTCCCGCCCAAGGCGAGAGCCCGGGGACCACCCCGGGGGGTGGTGACGAGCCGCCGCCGACGTCCGGGACGAGGGGCGGATGGTCCGAGGATCGCCTGGTCAGAGCCGGTCTGCACCGGTGCGGACGGGCCTGGTGCACCCTGCGCGGCCGCCGTGTGAGGATGGCCACAGCCGCCGAGGACCACCGGATCGAGCGTCGCGGCTCCCGTAGCCCAACCGGCAGAGGCAGCGCTCTTAAACAGCGCCGAGCGTGGGTTCGAACCCCACCGGGAGCACCGGAACTATCCGTGCGCGCGGCGGCGTTCATCCTGGTGAGAGCCCCGCAAGGTGCGGCGGCTCGTCGGAGGTGTGTTCGGTGGCAAGCAGGAACCCCGTGTTCAACCGCAGCGAGGCGTTCTCCTCGCGCGGGGGCTACGCGACGTTCCGCGACGTGGAGACGCCCACGCCGGGGTCGCTCGAGGACATGTACCAGCGGCCCGCGGCGACCCCCACCGCCATGGGCCGGATGACGGTCGACGACGTCGTCATGAAGACGCTCGCGTCGTTCGCCGTGCTGGTCGTCTTCGCCGTCGTCGGCTGGATGGTGCCGGCGCTCGCGTTCGTGGGCATGATCGCCGGCCTCGTCGTCGGCCTCGTCATCTCCTTCAAGCAGTCGACGCGCGCCGGTCTCGTGCTGGCCTACGCGGCCGCCGAGGGCCTGTTCGTCGGCGGCATCAGCGGTGTCTTCGACGCCCAGTGGCCCGGCATCGTGAGCCAGGCCGTGATCGGCACGCTCGTTGCCTTCGGCTCGATGCTGGCGCTCTACGCGACCGGCGTCGTGCGCGCCACCCCGAAGTTCCTGAAGATCGTCTCGGTGGCGGGCCTCGCCTACTTCGGCATCGCGCTGGCCTCGCTGGTCGGCTCGCTGTTCGGGGTCGGCGGCGGCTGGGGCTTCTACGGCGTCAGCGGCATCGGGCTGCTGCTCTGCGCGGCGGGCGTCGCCCTGGCGAGCGCCTTCCTCGTGCTCGACTTCGACTTCGTCGAGCAGGGCGTGCGCAACGGCCTGCCGGAGCGCTACTCCTGGCTGGCGGCGTTCGGCCTGACCTCGACCGTGGTCTGGCTCTACATCGAGCTGCTGCGCCTGCTGGCGATCCTGCGCGAGAACTGACGCCCGTCCGGGTCGTAGACGACCCGGTAGGCCCACTGCGCCCACAGCCGGGTCGCCGCTGAGAGCGGCGGGTCGGCGAGTGGGCGCAGTCGTCCCTGCGGCCGCTCGCTGCGGCGGCCACCGGCGTACCACGCCTCCAGGCGCTGGGCCGAGCGTCGGAGCGCCTCGTACGCCGCGACCGGGTCAGCGAGCGCCGCCCGCTCCGCGTCGGTCGCGTCGAGGTGCTCGGCCATGAGCCGCAGGCGCAGCGAGCGCGCGTAGTCCTCGTCGACCACGGCGGCGCTGAGCTCGGAGTCGTGGGTCCACGATCGCCGGTTGAAGTTGTCCGAGCCCACCGTCGCCCAGGCGTCGTCCACGACGCAGACCTTGGCGTGGACGTAGACCGGCGTGCCGTGCCGGTTCTCGAGCCCGTAGACCGAGAACCGGTCGCCGGCCGCCTCCTGGATGATGCGCAGCGCCTGCTCGCGGCCGTAGAGGTTCGGGGGCTTGGAGAACCGGCCGTCCTGGTCCGGGTAGCGCGGCAGCACCGCGACCACCCGCAGCTCGGGGGAGCGGCGCAGCGCCGTCGCGAACGAGCGCGCGACCTCGGCCGACCAGAGGTACTGGTCCTCGACGTAGACGATGCGCTCGGCCCGGGCCAGCACCTTCTCGTAGCCCGCCGCCACTGTGCGCTCGCCCTGCGGCGCGAACGGGTAGCCCCGCAGCCGGTAGGGGTAGGTGCGCAGCAGCTGCACCGGCAGGCTCCCGGCGGGTGCCGGCGCCGGCAGCGGGTCGGGCAGGCGGTCGGCGTGGCGGTCGTCGCGGTGCAGCCGCTCGCTGAGCCAACGCGCGGGGTTGCGGGTCAGCGGCTGCGGGTCGTCCCAGCGCTCCCGGAACACCCTCTCGACGTCGGCCACCGCCGGCCCGCGCAGCGCCACCGCCGCGTCGTGCCACGGCGGCGTCGGCCCGTAGACCGCGGCCATGTCGACCGGCTGGGGGTCGCCGAGGTGCTCGGCGGTGTCGCGGCGGCTGTGGCACAGGTCGATGCCGCCGACGAACGCGACGTCGAGCTCCGGGCGGCCGGGGTGGCGCAGCACCACGAACTTCTGGTGGTGCGAGCCGCCGGTGCGCACCCGCATGTCGAGCAGGCACTCGCCGCCGGCGGCCTCGATCTCGTCACCGAGGTGGCGGTTGGCCTCGGCGCTGAACGCGAGCTTGTCCAGGTGCGAGCGCCAGATCAGGCCGCGTACGTCCACCCCTCGCCGCGCCGCCCGGCACAGCACCGCGCCCACCGAGCTGTCGTCGTCGTCGGTGAGCCGCTCGTCGGGGTCGCCTCGCCAGTCGGTGAACAGCACCAGGTCGCCCTGCCGCGTCTGCTCCAGGCAGCGGTGCAGCTCGGCGAAGTACTCCTCGCCGTGCACGAGGGGCACGACCGAGTTGCCCTCGGTCCACGGGCGCTCGTCGGTCAGGAACCAGTCGGCTACGGCCACGCGCCAGGGTAGCGACCGGAGCGCGCGCACTAGCGTGGCGGCGTGACCGCACTCCTGGAGCTGCGCGGGGTGAGCCGCACCTACGGCGCCCGCCAGGCCCTGCACCCGATCGACCTCGACCTCGACGCCGGTGGCTGCGTCGCCCTGGTCGGCGAGAACGGCTCGGGCAAGTCGACGCTGCTGCGCATCGCCTGCGGGCGCGAGGTGCCGACCACCGGCACGGTGCAGCTCGAGGGGCGGGCCGTGGTGGAGAGCGACCCGCACGTGCGGGCCCGCGTCGCGGTCGTCGCGGACGCGCCCTCCTTCTACCCCGACCTCACGGTGCGCGAGCACCTGCGCCTGGTCGCCGTCGCGAACGGCGTGGGGCGCGACGCCGACGAGTGGATCGACTGGGCGCTCGAGGACCGGCGGCTCGGGGACCACGCCGACGCGTACCCCTCGACGCTGTCCTCGGGGCAGGTGCAGGCCCTGCTGCTCGCCGCGGCGCTCGTGCGCCCGCGCGACGTCCTGGTGCTCGACGAGCCCGAGCAGCGCCTCGACCCGGGCGCCCGCGACCGGCTGGCCGAGCGGCTCGCCGCCGAGCGGGCCGACGGGGTGGCGGTGCTGCTCGCCACGCACTCGCGCGAGCTCGCCGAGGCGGTGGCCGACCGCACCGTACGCCTGCAGGACGGCCGGGTCGTTGGCTGAGCACCTGCCCGTCGGGGAACTGCCTCACGGTGAGCAGGACGAGGACTGGGACGAGCTCGCGCGCGAGGTGCGCGCGCACCTGCGCGAGGTCCGCCAGGCGCATCTGCGCGAGCGGCAGAAGTCGCTGCTGTTCTACCTCTACGTCGTCGCGCTGTTCGCCGCGTTCTACCTCGCCCCCTACACCGGGGGGCTGCTGCAGCTGGCGGAGCACACCGGCGTGGTCACCCCGCTCGCCGAGCGGCTGGCGGCGGCGCTGCCCCTCGCGGCGACCGGCCTGGCGCTGCTGGCGCTGCTCGCCGCGGTGTCGGACGGGCTCTGGCGCGGGCCCGTCGTGCTCGACGCCGCCGTCACCGGGTGGGTGCTGCCCGCGCCGGCCGCGTGGCAGGGGCTGCTGCGGGCGCGGCTGCGCTTCTCCGCCGCGACCTACGCGCTCGGCGGCGGGGTCGCGACCCTGGCGCTGGGCTTCCTCGCCCAGATCGGGGTGCGCGCCCGGGTGAGCGCGATGCTGGTCGCCGTCGGGGCCGCAGGAGTGGCGCTCGGTGCGCTGGCCGTGGCGCTGGGCACGCTGGTCGAGCGCTACGACACCCGCGTACGCGCGTCGTCCCGCCTGCTCGGCGCCGCCCGCCTGCTCGCGCTCGTGCTGCTCGGCCTCGCGGTGTGGGCGGCGTGGAGCCCCGGCTCGGTGCCGGACGCGGTCGGCACGGTGGCGCTGTGGTCGGGGCCGTGGGGCTGGGCGGCGCAGCCGCTGGTGGCGGCGGCCGATCCCGGCCGGGCAGGCGCGTGGCCAGCGGGGCTCGTGCTCGCCGCGGTGCTCGCCGGTGCCCTCGGCACGCTCGCCTGGCAGCGCGGCTCGCAGCTCGACGGCCCGGTGCTGCGCGCCCGCGTCGGCTCCTCGCGCGGCGTGGTCGCGGCCCTGCTGGCCGGTGACCTGCGCCAGGCGGCGCTCACCGTGCGCAGCGCGACGGCCGCGCAGTCGCGCCCGCCCCGCTTCTCGCCGCGGGCGCCGCGCTCGCGCTGGCTCGTCGTCCCCTGGCGCGTGCTGCTCGGCTGGCTGCGTGCACCAGCGCGGGTCGGCTGGGCGCTGCTCGGCCTCGCTCTCGCCTACGCCGCGGTGGGGCTCGCCGCGCGGGTCGACGGGTGGGAGCGCGCCGTCACCGCCGCAGTGGCGCTCGCCGTCGCGTACGCCGCTGCCGGCCAGCTGCTGGAGGCGGCGCGCGTCGAGGCCGACGACGTACGTCCCTCGCGCTCGCTCCCCCTGCGATTCGCCGACCTGCTGCTCCTGCACGCCGCGCTGCCGGTGCTCGTGCTCCTCGTCGCTGGCGGTGTCGCCGTCGGGGTGACGGCCGCCTCGGGCGGCGCGGCGGGGGCCGCGGCCGGGCTCCTGCTGGGCACGCCCGCGCTGGTCGCCGCTTGCCTGGTCTCCGCCTGCCGCGGGCCGCTGCCGGCGCGCACGCTCATGGGCAGTGACACGGCGTTCGGCAACACCGCGATCGGCATGATCGCGCTGTGGTACCTCCGTGCGCCGCTCGCCGGCCTGGTCGTCGCCCTGCCCGCCGTGCTCATCGGCGCCGCGCGCGGTCTGACGCCGGGCGTCGTGGAGTACGCGGTGCTCGGCACCGCCGTGATGGTGGCCTGGGCGCGGTGGGAGGCGCAGCGCCACTACGCCCGGTGAGCGCGGCTCGCCCCGAGATGCGGCGCGTGCGTCGGAGGGCCATCGTGGCCCGATGGACCAGCAGCAGGTGACGGCGGTGGACGCCGCGGCGCTCTACCGCGACGCGATGCCCGAGGGGGAGCTGCTCGAGTTCTCGACGGCCGGGCTCGACCGGGTCGGCGTGCCCGCCTACGCGGTGCAGTGGGCGCCGGAGCGCGGGTTCAAGGGCGGCCTCGGCTACGGCATCGACGACCGCTCCGCCCGCCTGTCGGCCTGGGGGGAGCTCGCCGAGGCGGTGCTGCTGGCCTCCGTCGCTGACGAGCTGCCCGCCCGTCGCGCGTCGTACGCGCAGCTGCGCCGCGAGGTCGGCGAGGGCGGCGTCGTCGACCCGCTGCGGCTCTGCCTCGAGGCCGGCACGGACTACGACGAGGACCGCCCGCTCGACTGGACCCCGCTCACCCGCTGGACGACCGGCGAGCAGGTCCTGGTGCCGGTGGACGTCGTCGCCTCGGAGCCGGCCGGGCTGCCCCGCGCGGCCCGGACCGCGCCTCCCGGCGGGCGCCTCACCACCCTGATCACCAACGGGCAGGGCGCGGGCGACACGGTCTCGCGCGCGCTCGGCCACGCCCTGGCCGAGCTCCTGCAGCGCGACGGCAACGGCCTGAGGTTCCGTGCGCTCGACGAGGGCGTGGTGCTCGACCTCGGGCCGGACGACAGCGCCGTGAGCGACCCGGCGGCCCGGCGCGGCCTGCAGCAGCTGCGGGCGGCCGGGATCGACGTCGTGGCCAAGCTCGCCGCGGTGGAGAACGGCGTCTGCAACGTCTTCGTGGTGGGGGCCGACGACGACCCGCCGCTCCCCCTCATGGTCACCGCGGCCGGCGAGGCCGCCCACCCCGATCGCGACGTCGCCCTGCGCAAGGCGGTGCTGGAGTTCGCGGCGGCGCGCTCGCGCAAGGCCTTCATGCACGGTCCGCTCGACCGCGTCGCGGCGCTGGCGCCTGAGGGCTACCTCGCCCGCTTCACCGCCGACCCTGCTGCTCAAGAGCCGCGCGCGCTGGCCGAGATGGTCGGCTGGCTCGGCATGAGCACCGACCAGCTGCGCGCGGCGCTCGAGCCGACGGTGCTCTCGCGCCGCAGCACCGTCGACTTCGCCGACCTGCCTCGCGACCCCGCCGCCGAGCACCCGCACGTGCTCTGCGACCGGCTCGTCGCCGGGCTCACCGCCGACGGCTTCGACGTGCTCGTGCTGGTGGCCCGCCGCGGGGACGCGGTCGCCGTCAAGGCGGTCGTGCCCGGGCTCGAGGTCGAGACGATGAGCTACGGGCGCATCGGCGAGCGCGGCGTACGCAGCCTGCTCGCCCGCGGCGACGGACGCACCGGCGTGCACGGGCTGGTCGGGCTCGGGCCGGCGCCCGAGACCGCAGCACCCGTGCTGCTCACCCCCGACGCGCAGGACCGGCTCGGCGGCCGCCCGTGGTTCGACCGCGCTGCGGCCGACCGCGTGATCGGTCCGCTCTACCCGCTCTACCGCGAGCCGGCTCGCCACGCGGCGCCGGCGGCGCTTGGCAGACTGGGCGCGTGACCGACCTCGCCGCCTTCATCGCCGGCCTGCCCAAGGCCGAGCTGCACGTCCACCACGTGGGGTCCGCCTCGCCGCGCATCGTCTCCGAGCTGGCGCAGCGCCACCCCGGCGTCGTGCCCTCCGACCCCGAGGCGCTGCGCCAGTTCTTCGAGTTCCGCGACTTCGCGCACTTCATCGACGTCTACCTGGCCGTCGTGTCGCTGATCCGCACGCCCGAGGACATCCAGCTGCTGACCTACGAGGTCGCCCGTGAGCTGGCGACCGGGCAGAACGTGCGCTACGCCGAGCTCACCTGCACGCCGTTCACCTCGGTGCGCGCCGGCGTGCCGATCGAGGCCTACACCGAGGCGATCGAGGACGCGCGCACGAGCGCCCAGCGCGACTTCGGCATCACGCTGCGCTGGATCTACGACATCCCCGGCGAGGCCGGGATCGAGTCGGCCGACGCCACGCTCGACTACGCGCTCCACCACGCCCCGGACGCGCTGGTGGGCTTCGGGCTGGGCGGCCCGGAGATCGGCGTGCCCCGCCCGCAGTTCGCGCCGCACTTCGCGGCTGCCCGCGCGGCCGGGCTGCACAGCGTCCCGCACGCCGGCGAGGTGACCGGCCCCGAGACCGTCTGGGACGCGCTGCGCGTCCTGGGCGCCGAGCGCATCGGGCACGGCATCTCGGCGGTGGGCGACCCCGCCCTCGTCCAGCACCTGGCCACCGAGCGCATCCCGCTCGAGGTGTGCCCGTCGTCGAACGTCGCGACCCGCGCGGTGCCGGCGCTCGAGGAGCACCCGATCCGCGCCCTGCGCGACGCCGGCGTCGTCGTCACCGTCAACAGCGACGACCCCTCGATGTTCGGCACGACGCTCAACCGCGAGTACGAGATCGCCGCCGGGCTGCTCGACCTCGGCCGTCGCGGCGTGGCCGACCTGGCCGTCCAGGCGGTGCGCTCGTCGTTCCTCGACGAGCAGGGCAAGGCTGAGCTCGTCGCCGAGATCGAGGCGTACGCCGCCGACTGACCCGTGGTCGCTCAGCCCGGCCCCTGCGCTGCGAGCGCTTGGGTTCCGAGCACTCGGAGCAGCGCGAGCACGTCCGCCTCGGGCGTCCCCTGCTCGGTCGAGCAGACGCAGTCGAGCGTGACCAGCCCCACCACCTGCGGGTGCTCGACCGTCTTGCGGGCCGATTCCTGGGGCACCACCACGTGGGCGTCCCAGAGCTCGGCGACGAGCGAGGCGGCGAACGCCTGGTGCTCGTCGGCCGTCCGGACGACGCGGCTGCTCGCCGCCTCGGTGCACAGCCGCCACGGCAGGTTGCGGTCGCGCTCACCGCTCGGCGGCTCGCCGAGCAGCGCCGCCCAGGACCAGTTCCACGACAGCAGCGTCCACGTCGCGTCGTGGACCGCCGCCGGGAGGTCGTCGAGCGGTCGCAGCAGGCGGTGCACCGACGGCGGCAGGTGCCGGGGGACCTCGCGCTCAGCGGCGGAGAGCCGCAGGGCGCGGCCGAGCGCCTCGACGACCTGCTGCGAGGGGTGCCGCGCGGCCCTGCTCGAGCTTGACGACGTACTCCACCGACACCCCGACGAGGAACGTGACCTCGTCGCGGCGCACCCGCGCGCGCCACGAGCGCAGCGCCGCGCCCAGCTCCTCGACACCCATGGCTCCATCGTGCCCGGTCGGGCCGCCCCTGACTGGTACAGCGGGTACCAGCCTCGCCAGGGTCTCGCTGTCCCGGCTGGGCGCTCCCAGGCTGAAGGGCATGACCACCACACTGATCACCGGAGCCAGCAAGGGGCTGGGCCGCGAGACGGCTCGGCGGCTCGTCGAGGCCGGCCACGACGTCTACGTCGCTGCCCGGGACAGCGAGCGCGGCCGGACCGCCGCCAGAGAGCTGGGCTGCCGCTTCGTCGAGCTGGACGTCCTCGACGACGGCTCCGTCGCCGCGGCCGTCGAGGAGGTCGGCCGGGAGTCGGGCGGTCTCGACGTCCTCGTCAACAACGCCGGCATCACCGGCGGGACCGTCGCGGCCGCTACAACCACGGCGGACCACGTGCAGCGGGTCCACTCGACCAACGTGCTCGGCGTCGTGAGGGTCACGCACGCCTTCCTGCCGTTGCTGCTGCGGTCGTCCTCGCCGGCCGTCGTCAACGTCAGCAGCGGTCTCGGCTCGTTCGCCGTCATGACGGACGCCGCCTCGCCGTGGTCGGCCTGGAAGGGCCTCAGCTACGCATCGTCGAAGGCCGCGCTGAACATGCTCACCGTGCAGTACGCGAAGAACTTCCCGCAGGTCGTCGTCGCCATGGCCACCGCCGGTGCGGACGGTCCCACGGGCGGGTTCTTCGACGCGAGCGGCAGGGCCCCTGGTGACGGGCGGACCCGCCGCGGGGCGCGCTCAGGCGGCACGGTCTTCAGGCGAGGTCGACGGCTTGCCCGGCCTGCTGAGGTGTGCTGTGGGCAGCGGTGATCTGCTGGTCGTGTAGGCGCGGCCCAGCGGTGTGCGATGGACGAGGGTGCCGTCGGGCGCTCTCGTCACGGTCCATGCGAACCATGTCTTGACGTTGTGGTCCCTCCGGCACCGTGGTGCGAGGTTGACGGCGGTCGTCGCGCCTCCGCGCTCCGGTCGGTCGTGGTCGAAGGGTTGGATGTGGTCGAGGTCGCAGTCGGTCGCCGGTCGGCTGCAGCCGGGATGGCTGCAGTGCTGGTCGGCGGCGACGACGTAAGCGCGCAGGCGTGCGCCCGGTCGGTAGGTGTGCGGGCTGAGGTCGACCAGCGTGCCGGTCAGGGGATCGGTGACGAGCCGTCGCCAGGCCCCGTCTGCCGCGAGGGCGCGGGCCATCGGCGCAGGGACGGGACCGTAGCCGGCGAGCTCGCCCGGCGCGTCGCTCAGCCCGAGCAGCGTCTCGAGGCTGACCGTGACGTGCACCGCGGGCTGCGCGGGCGTGCTGCGCACGAGCGACGGCAGCACGTCGGGGTCGTCGAGCGCCGTCATGAGCAGCGCGAGGGCGTCGGCCCGCAGCCGCCGCCTCGGCAGCCCGGAGGTGTGCTCACCTGGCCCGGCGAGCAGCGGGTGCAGGCCGTCAGCGCTGCCGGGCTCCGACGTGTCGCCGGGCCGGGCGCCGCCGGTCAGCTGCTCGGCCAGCAGCCCGTCGACCAGCCGGTCGAGCCCGGCCATGACCGCCTGCCCGGCGGGGGCGGGCAGCACCGCGGTGATCTGGACGAGCGCGTCCGGCAGCCGGACGAGGCTGACCCCGACCGACTCGCTGACCGCGAGCTCGTGCCGCTCGGCCTCACCGTCAGGGTCGAGCCGGGCCACCGCGCGCCGGGTCGCCCGGCGCAGCTCGGGCGCCGTCTGCTCGGGCGCCTTCCGCAGGACCGTGGACTCCACGGCCGCGACGAGAGCGGGGTCGGTGAGGACGGCGCACTCCTCGCGCACGGCCCGTGCGTGCCCGGGCGAGACGAGCCCCTCGCGGAGCAGCCACGCGGTGCCGGGGTGCGCCTCGAGCAGCCGCTCGGCTCGGTTGACCTCACCGGCGATCGACCGCGGAGAGATGCGCAGGGCGGCCGCCAGCTCCGCTGCCGCCGCTCCTTCGCCCTGCCAGCGGGCGGCGAGCGCCGGCGGGAGCATCGTCTCGACCGCGACGGCCGCGCGGGCCAGTGCCGCCTCCCGGCGCGCGGTCACCCATGCGAGCGCTCTGTCCCACGCCTGGGCGAGGCCGACCTCGAGCTCGGCGAGGTCGCGCGACGGGTCTCCCAGGCGGGACCCCGCCGCCGCGGCCCACGCCCGGCGCAGCTCGTCGTCCTCCATCGCCGCCAGCAGCGACGCGAGCCCAGCGGACGGCCGCGCTGCGGCGAGCGCGGCACCTGCGGACAGCTCGTCGACCGGCTGCGGGAGTTCGACG
Source organism: Motilibacter peucedani (assembly GCF_003634695.1). NCBI lineage: Bacteria > Bacillati > Actinomycetota > Actinomycetes > Motilibacterales > Motilibacteraceae > Motilibacter > Motilibacter peucedani. The sequence continues at coordinate 54,235 of NZ_RBWV01000002.1, read as the reverse complement.
ACGTCGGACCACTCCGCCGCCCACCTGTCGACCCAGGTGTCCGGCGCGTCCTCGCCGAGTTCCCACGGCGAGCCCCACTCGTCGTCGGACGGTAGGGGTGGCGCCAGGGTCGTCGGAGGATGTGCGACCGGACCGTGGACGGCGTCCGCGGGCGGCAGTGCGTCGTCGTGCATCGCCGCCTCCCTCTCGCGTTCGAACGTATGTTCGAACGATACCCGGCTTCGCTCTCCCTGGCAAGCGCCTCACCGGCTCCGGCAAGCACCTGCCCTGTGGTGCGCGGCTGGCGCGGGAGCCGGAGCGACGCACCCGGCGAGCGCCGCCACCTGCCCCGCCGGCGCGTACGGGCCTGTCGTCGTCGACAAGCGGTAGCAGAGGCACGCGAGCAGTAGCGCTGGGGCTGCCGCCGGCGTGCCTCCGCTACCGCTCGCACCTCGCGCGCGGCCGCCACCTTCGTCGACCCGCGTACGCGTCGGGCCGCTCGCACCGCGCGGGCCGCCGCCGACTACCCCCGCCGGCGCGTACGGGCCTGTCGTCGTCGACCAGCGGTAGCAGAGGCACGCGAGCCTTAGCGCCGGGGCTACCGCCAGCGTGCCTCCGCTACCGCTCGCACCTCGCGCGCGACCGCCGTTTCGAGGACACGGCCGCAAGCCACCCCCGCGAGCTATCCCGCCGCCGACCCGTACTCCCGCCGCAGCGCGGGGAGCAGCTCGGACTGAGACCAGTCGAGGAACTCCTCCTGCACGTCCCCGCCGATCTGCACGAGCGCGACGCCGGTGAACCCCGCGTCCACGAAGGCCCGCGCCGCCTCGACGACCGCGTCGACGTCGTCGCCGCAGGGGATCGAGCTCGCCACGTCGTCAGGGGCGACGAACTGCGACGCCGCCGCGAACGAGGCGGTGCCCGGCAGCTCGGCGTTGACCTTCCAGGTCAGCCCGAACCAGCGGAACTGGTCGTGCGCCCGCTGCACCGCGGCGTCCTCGTCGGTGCCGAACGACACCGGCAGCTGGCCGACGCGCGGCTTGCCCGTGCCGCCGGCCGCGTCGAACATCTGGCCGAGCTCCGGCTTGGGCTCCGTCGCGATCATGACGTCGGCGTACTCGCCCGCGATCCGGCACGACGACGGGCCCGAGACCGCGACGCCGATGGGCGTGAGGGAGTCGGGCAGGTCCCAGAGCTTGGCCGAGTCGACGTCGAAGTGCTGGCCGCGGTAGGTCACGTAGCCGCCCTCGAACAGCCCGGTGATGATCTCGAGCGCCTCGGTGAACATCTCGTGCCGGATGTCGGCCGACGGCCAGCCGTGGCCGACGACGTGCTCGTTGAGGTTCTCGCCGGCGCCCAGCCCGAGCGTGAACCGGCCGTCCGAGAGCAGGTTGAGCGTCGCAGCCTTCTGCGCCACGACGGCCGGGTGGTAGCGGAAGAGCGGGCAGGTCACGTACGTCATGAACGGGATCCGCTCGGTCGCCTGGGCGACGGCGCCGAGCACGCTCCAGGCGTACGGCGAGTGCCCTTGCGACGTCAGCCACGGGAAGTAGTGGTCGCTGCTGACGAGGAAGTCGTAGCCGACGCCCTCGGCCCGGACTGCGTGGCGGACCAGCTCGCGCGGTCCGGACTGCTCGCCCATCAAGGTGTAGCCGAACTCGGTCATGTGCCGAGGAGTTCCGCTCCCGGACCTCGGGCAAACGCGCTCATCCGCTGACGTTCGGCCCGGCCCGCTCGATCTCGAAGCGGATGAGGACCCGCTGCTGCTCGACCATCGCGCGGCGGTAGTCGTCCCAGTCCGGGTGCTCGCCCGAGACGCTGCGGTAGTAGTCGACGAGCAGCTCGAGCGCCTCCGGCAACGGGACGAGCTCGGCGGTGCCCTCGACCTGCACCCAGTCACCGAAGAACTCGTCGGGGAAGGCGCACAGCGAGACCCGCGGGTCGCGCCGCAGGTTCTTGACCTTGACCGCCGTCTCGCGCGAGCTCACGACCACGCGGCCCGCGGCGTCGACCGTGGCCGTCACCGGCGAGAGCTGCGGGCGCCCGTCGCGCCGGGTGGTCGAGAGAACCGCCCGGTGCGAGCGGGCGAGGAAGCGGCGGGCGTCCTCGGCGTCCACGGGAGCGTCAGCCGAACGCGCGCTGGGCCTTCTGGAGGTCGTGCTCGTGGACGATCGCAGCGGCGTAGCCGTGCGACAGCTCGTGCTCGGTGCGCAGCCACTCGACGCGCTCGTCGAAGCGGACGAGGCTCGGGCCGTCCTCGAGCGCCTTGAACCAGTCGGCCAGTCCGCGCCCGGTCGTCTCCGGGATGCGCGAGATGAGCTGTGCGTGCGTCTCGTCGGAGTGGCCGTTCGACATGTGGTGGTGCCTCCTGCGCGGGGGGTGCGGATCGGACTCCTAGCGTGCCGCTCAGCACCCTACGCGCGCAACGTGCGGCAGGATCGCCTGCCGTGGACACCGAGCGCGCCGCCGACGACCTCGAGGTCGAGACCCGGCGGGTGGTCGACCGCCTGCGCACGCTCGCCCTCGACGCGCTCGCGCGCCGTGCGGACGAGGACGCGGACGGGGACCGTACGCGTGCCGACCTCGCGCACGCGACCGCCCAGGCGCTCGCCGCCGCCGCCGCCGAGCTCGAGGGCACCGGGCGCCACGTCGTGCCGCGGCTCGCGGACAGCACGGTCGCCGACCAGGTGGCCGTCTGCGCCGCCGACCTGGCGGCAGCGGTGCGTGCGGGCGGGGGCGAGGCCCAGGCCGCCGGCGCCCTAGCCGCCCTTCGGCGCCTCCGCGGCCTCCTGTAGCGAGGGCGCCGGCTCGGCGCGCCGCCGCTGCAGCAGCGCCCACCGTCCCGCCGGGCCGCGGTCGCGACCGGCGACCTGCGTCGCCGTGACCTCGCTGCCGGCCCGGTCGGCGGCTGCGACCGCTGCGTCGGCGACGGCGCGCACGCCCTCGCCGCGCGACGGGACCGCCCCGGCGACATCGGGCACCGCGAAGCCGAGCGCGGCGAGCACGGAGGGCAGCAGGACGTCGGCGGCCCGTGCGTAGCCCTCCGACGACGGGTGGAAGCCGTCCTCGCTGAACATCGCGGCGGGGTCGGCCTCGAACTCCGGCCCGAGCAGGTCGCCGAGCGACACCGTGCGCCCGCCGGCCTCGACGACGCCGATGGTCTGCGCCGCCGCGAGCTCGCGGGAGGCGCGGCGGGCGAGCCAGCGCAGCGGCTGGGCCAGCGGCTCGAGGGTGCCGAGGTCGGGGCAGGTGCCGACCACGACCTCGCAGCCGGCCTCGCGCAGCCGCCGCACCGCCTGCTCCAGCATGCGCACCGAGACCGCCGGTGCGACCTTGTGGGTCACGTCGTTGCTGCCCACCATGACGACCGCGACGTGCGGCCGGGCGGGCAGCGCGCTCGTCACCTGGTCCTCGAGGGCGGCGGAGGTCGCGCCGACCCGCGCGACGCAGGTGAGGCGTACGGGTCGGCGGGCAGCGTGCGCCAGCCCGGCCGCGATGCGCGCGGCCGGTGCGTCGGCGGCGCGCAGGACGCCGAGCCCGGCGGCGCTCGAGTCGCCGAGCATCACCATCGAGAGCGGGGCACCGGCGAGCTGCTCGCCGTAGGTGCCGTCGCACGGCAGCGGCTTGTCGGCCGGGCCGATGCGCTTGCGCGCCATCTTCGCCTCGACGTTGACGAGCCCGTAGACCGAGGCCCAGACGGCACCGACGCCGGTGCCGCCGAAGGCGGCGGCCACCGCGATGCGCCGAGCGGTCGAGGCACGTCCCACCAGCGTCCCCTTCCGCTCGGTCCCGCGGCGGAGTCTAGGCGCCGGCGCGGGGGACGAGCCGGAGCGCCGACCACGAGCACGGGGGCAGGGCGGCGGTCAGCGACGAGCCGTCGACCGAGGCGCCCTCGAGCGGCCGGGGGGCCACCCGGTCGGGCTCGTCGGCGGTGTTGCGGACGTAGGGGTCGTCGCCGGCGACCGTCCACGTCTCGGCGAGCTCGAGGTCCGCGAAGGCGGCGAGCGGCACCGTCAGCGCGGTGGCCTCGTCGAGCGAGCGGTTGACCGCGAAGACGACCAGCTCGCCGGTCGCCTCGTCGTGGGTGGCGACGGCGTCGACGGTCGGCACCGCGCCGAACTTCGCCGTGTCGTAGGTCGGTGCGTCCACCCCCACGTGCAGCACCGTGCCGCGGGCCAGCCGCGAGGTCAGGGCGAAGGGGTGGAAGATCGTCTGCCGCCAGGCGCGGCCGCCGGGCTCGGTCATGATCGGTGCGATCACGTTGACGAGCTGGGCCTGGCAGGCGACCGTGACGCGGTCGGAGTGGCGCAGCAGCGAGATCAGCAGGCTGCCGACCACGACGGCGTCGGCGAGGTTGTAGTGGTCCTCGATGACCCGCGGCGCGACGTCCCAGGTCTCGGGCTTCGGGTCGTTCTCGAAGCGGCTGAGGTACCAGACGTTCCACTCGTCGAAGGAGACGTTGATCTTCTTCGTGCTCTTGAGCCGCGCACCCACGCTGTCGGCGGTGGCGACGACGCTGTCGACGAAGTGGTCCATGTCGCGCGAGCTCGCCAGGAAGCTGCCGAGGTCGCCGTCGAGCTCCTCGTAGTAGGCGTGCGCCGAGATGTAGTCGACCTGGTCGTAGGCCAGCTCCAGGACGGTCGACTCCCAGGCCCCGAAGGTCGGCATCCCCGAGCCCGAGCTGCCGCACGCGACGAGCTCGATCCCGGGGTCGGCGCTGCGCAGGGCGCGCGCGGTCTCAGCGGCCAGGCGGCCGTACTCGTGGGCGGTCTTGTGGCCCGTCTGCCAGGGGCCGTCCATCTCGTTGCCGAGGCAGAAGATGCGTACGCCGTGGGGCTCCTCGCTGCCGTTGGCGCGGCGCAGGTCCGAGAGCGCGGTGCCGGACGGCTGGTTGAGGTACTCGTGCGCGTCGAGCGCCTCCTGCACGCCCCGGGTCCCGAGGTTGAGCGCGTACATCACCTCGAGCCCGGCCTTGCGCGCCCAGCGCGCGAACTCGTCGATGCCGACCTCGTTGGTCTCGAGCGAGTGCCAGGCGAGGTCGCGGCGCACCGGGCGCGACTCGCGCGGGCCGGTGCCGTCCTCCCAGCGGTATCCCGAGACGAAGTTGCCGCCGGGGTAGCGCACCAGCGTCACGCCGAGCTCGCGCGTCAGCTCCAGGACGTCGCCGCGGAAGCCGTCGGCGTCGGCGGTGGGGTGGCCGGGCTCGTAGATGCCGGTGTAGACGCAGCGCCCCATGTGCTCGACGAACGAGCCGAAGGTGCGCGGGTTGACGGGTGCGACGGCGTGCGCGGGGTCGAGCCGGAGCGAGGCGGAGGGCATGGCGCGGGACCTTCTTCGCTGGAGGGGAGCGGCGACGGGGAGCAGCATAGGTCTTGCAGCGCTGCAAGACGGACCTGACGTGCGATCATGACGCCCGGGGTGGCGGAAGGAGGCAGCATGGCAGAGCCGACCCTCCGCGACGTGGCACTGCTGGCGGGCGTCTCCCCGCGCACGGTCTCCAACGTGGTCAACGGCTACGCGCAGGTCAGCCCGCAGACCCGGGCCAAGGTCGAGAAGGCCCTCGAGCAGCTCGACTACCGGCCCAACGTGCTGGCCCGCAACCTCGCCAACGGGCGCTCGGGACAGGTGGCGGTCGTCGTGCCCTACCTCGACACGCCCTACTTCGCCGAGCTGCTGCAGGCGATCATCCCGCGCGTGCGGGCCCGCGGCTTCAACGTCCTGGTCGACCAGACCGACGGGGACCGCGCCCACGAGGCCGAGCTGATCCGCCGCAAGGCGCGCGGCTTCCTCTACGACGGCATGATCCTGAGCCCGCTCGGCCTCTCGCAGGCCGACCTCGCCGGCCGCGACCCGGACCTGCCGCTGGTGATCCTGGGCGAGCGCAGCTCCGACGGCGCCTTCGACCACGTCGGCATCGACGACGTGGCGGCCTCCTGCGAGGCGGTCACGCACCTGCTGTCGCTCGGGCGCCGGCGCATCGCGGCGGTCGGCGACCAGCCGTACGCGACGGGCGAGGCGGCGCAGCGGCGCACCGCGGGCTACCGGCTGGCACACGAGCGCGCGGGCCTGCCGGTCGACGAGTCGCTCATCGTCCAGACCCCGCGCTTCAACCGGGTCGACGGCGCCACCGCGATGGCGCGCCTGCTCGACCGCCCCGACCCCCCGGACGCGGTGTTCGGCTACAGCGACCTCGTGGCGCTCGGCGCGATCCGGGTGCTGCTCGAGCGCGGGCTGCGCGTGCCCGAGGACGTCGCGGTCGTCGGCTACGACGACATCGAGGACGGCCGCTACTCGACGCCCAGCGTCAGCACCATCTCGCCGGACAAGTCGACCATCGCCGAGGCCGCCGTCGACCGGCTCCTGCGCCGCATCGAGTCGCGCGGGCCGGTCACCGGCGAGGAGTTCGTGGTGCCCTGGACGCTGGTGGCCCGCGAGAGCACCGTGGGCCGGGGCGCCCCGTAGGCTGCGGCCCGTGGACTACGTGGAGTCGGTCGTCGACCTCGTTGGCAGCACCCCGCTCGTACGCCTGCGCAGCGTCGCGGCCCACGTGGCCCCGCTGGTGCTGGCGAAGGTCGAGTACTTCAACCCCGGCGGGTCGGTCAAGGACCGCATCGCCGTGCGGATGGTCGACGCGGCCGAGGCGAGCGGCGCCCTGAAGCCCGGCGGCACCATCGTCGAGCCCACCTCCGGCAACACCGGCGTGGGCCTCGCGCTCGTCGCGCAGCAGCGCGGCTACAAGACGATCTTCGTCTGCCCCGACAAGGTGGCGGTCGACAAGCGCAACGTGCTCAAGGCCTACGGTGCCGAGGTCGTGGTGTGCCCGACCGCCGTCGACCCGGAGGACCCGCGCTCCTACTACAGCGTCAGCGACCGGCTCGCCCGCGAGGTCGAGGGCGCCTGGAAGCCCGACCAGTACTCCAACGCCGAGAACCCGCGCTCCCACTACGAGACGACCGGGCCGGAGCTCTGGCGCCAGACCGAAGGCCGCGTCACGCACTTCGTCACCGGCGTGGGCACGGGCGGCACCATCAGCGGCACCGGGCGCTACCTCAAGGAGGTGTCGGAGGGCCGGGTGCGCGTCGTCGGCGCCGACCCGGAGGGCTCGGTCTACAGCGGCGGCACCGGCCGGCCCTACCTCGTCGAGGGCGTGGGCGAGGACTTCTGGCCCAGCGCCTACGACCCGGAGGTCGCCGACGAGATCGTCGCGGTCTCCGACCGCGACTCGTTCGCGATGACGCGGCGCCTGGCGCGCGAGGAGGGCCTGCTCGTCGGCGGCTCCTGCGGCATGGCGGTCGCCGCCGCCCTGCGCGTCGCCGAGCGCGGCACCGCCGACGACGTGGTCGTGGTGCTGCTCCCCGACGGCGGCCGCGGCTACCTCTCCAAGATCTTCAACGACGACTGGATGGCGTCCTACGGCTTCCTGTCGACCTCGTCGGAGGCCACGGTCGGCGAGGTGCTGCGCGCCAAGGACCCCAGCGCCGTGCCGGCGTTCGTGCACACCCACCCGTCGGAGACGGTGCGCGAGGCGGTCGACATCCTGCGCGAGTACGGCGTCTCGCAGATGCCGGTCGTGCGCGCCGAGCCGCCGGTCAAGGCCGCCGAGATCGTCGGGTCGGTGTCGGAGAAGGCGCTGCTCGACGCGCTGTTCGCCGGCCGCGCCCACCTCGCCGACCGCCTCGACCAGCACATGAGCGCGCCGCTGCCGATCATCGGCGCGGGAGAGCCGGTGTCAGCCGCGGTCAAGGCCCTCGAGGACGCGGGGGCCGCCGTCGTGATCTCCGACGGCGACCCCGTGGGCGTCGTGACGCGGCAGGACCTGCTCGCGCACCTGACCGAGGCCTAGGCCCCCAGCACCCCGACCGGGCAGCTCACGCCGGTGCCGCCCAGGCCGCAGTAGCCGCCAGGCACCTTGTCGAGGTACTGCTGGTGGTAGTCCTCGGCGTAGTAGAACGGGCCGGCCGGGCCGGTCTCGGTCGTGACGGGGCCGAAGCCTGCTTCGCGCAGCCGCGCCTCGAAGGCCGGCTTCGAGGCCTCGAGGGCCTCGCGCTGCGCCTCGGTGGTCCAGTAGGCGGCGGAGCGGTACTGCGTGCCGACGTCGTTGCCCTGGCGGTCGCCCTGCGTCGGGTCGTGCGACTCCCAGAACACCTTGAGCAGCTCGGCGTAGGTCACCTTCGCCGGGTCGTAGACGACCTGGACCGCCTCGGTGTGCCCGGTCAGCCCGGTGCACGTCTCGTCGTAGGTGGGGTGCGTCGTGAAGCCGCCCTGGTAGCCCGCGGCGGTCGACCACACGCCAGGCACCTCCCAGAACGCGCGCTCGGCGCCCCAGAAGCAGCCCATCGCGAAGTAGGCGACCTCGAGGCCCTCGGGGAACGGGCCCTCGATCGGGTTGCCCAGCACGGTGTGCCGGGCGGGCACGGAGTAGGGGCGGGAGGCGCGCCCCGGGAGGGCGGTGTCGGCGGAGACGGGACCGGGCTTCGATCGTCCGAACAGCATGTCTCCTGCAACCGCCAGCGCCCCTCCCGGATTCCGCCTCGGCCACCCGCCACCGCGTACCGGGCCGCCAGCGCTCCGGGCTAGCGTGGCGGGCATGAGCGACGCGTACGGCTTCGAGACCCTGGCCATCCACGCGGGCCAGGAGCCCGACGCCGCGACCGGTGCGGTGGTGCCGCCCATCGTGCAGGCCTCCACCTACAAGCAGGACGGCGTCGGCGGCCTGCGCGGCGGCTACGAGTACTCCCGCTCGGGCAACCCCACGCGTACCGCGCTCGAGGGGTGCCTCGCGGCGCTCGAGGGCGGCAGCCGCGCTGTCGCGTTCGGCTCCGGGCTCGGCGCCGAGGACACCCTCGTCCGCACCGTGCTGAAGCCGGGCGACCACGTGGTCTTCCCGAACGACGCCTACGGCGGCACCCACCGGCTCTTCAACCGGCTGTGGTCGCGGTGGGGCATCTCGTTCGACCCGGTCGACCTGCGCGACCTCGACGCCGTGCGCGCGGCCGTGCGTCCCGAGACCGCGCTGGTCTGGGTCGAGACGCCGTCGAACCCGCTGCTCTCCGTCGCCGACATCGCCGGGCTGGCCGCGATCGCCCACGAGCAGGGCGCGCTGTGCCTGGTGGACAACACCTTCGCCTCGCCCTACCTCCAGCAGCCGCTGTCACTGGGCGCCGACGTCGTCGTGCACTCGACCACGAAGTACCTCGGCGGCCACTCCGACGTCGTCGGCGGTGCGCTGGTCGTCACAGACCCCGAGCTCGGCGAGCGCCTCGCGTTCCACCAGAACGCCTCGGGCTCGGTGCCCGGCCCCTTCGACTGCTGGCTGGTGCTGCGTGGCGCGCGCACCCTCGGCGTACGCATGGACCGGCACTGCGCCAACGCGGCCAAGGTCGTCGAGCTCCTCGTCGAGCACCCGGCGGTCGCGTCGGTGCTCTACCCCGGCCTGCCCGAGCACCCAGGGCACGAGGTGGCTGCGCGCCAGATGCGCGCCTTCGGCGGCATGGTGTCGTTCCGGCTGCGGGGCGGCGAGGAGGCGGCGCTCCGCGTCTGCGAGCGGGCGGAGGTCTTCACCCTGGGCGAGTCGCTCGGCGGCGTCGAGTCGCTGATCGAGCACCCCGGCCGCATGACGCACGCGTCGGTCGCGGGCTCGCAGCTGGAGGTGCCGAGCGACCTCGTGCGGCTCTCGGTGGGCATCGAGAGCGTCGAGGACCTGCTCGCGGACCTGGAGCAGGCGCTGGCCTGACCCGTTCGGGGCATCCTCGGCGCCGGGCCTACGCTGCGCCCGGACCGGACCGATCGGGACTGCCGTCAGGGTTCGCAGTCGCTGTCGACGGGTCGGGAGGTGGGCGCATGGCCGTGCCCTCCCTCGAGCCTGCGCTGCGCCCCGTGCCGGACGCCGAGCCCGCGCTCGCCGCGGTGCTCGAGCACAGCTCCGGGCTGATCTTCGTCATCGACGACGAGCGCGTCATCCGCTGGGCGAGCCCCGCGGTGCTCTCCCAGCTGCCCACGCCGACGCTGCCGCTGGTCGGCACCAACGGCAACCGGCTCATCCACCCCGACTCCGCCGCGGTCGCCCGGGCCGCGGCCGAGCGCTGCCGGCACACCGGCGAGCCGCAGGTGGTCGAGCTGTGCCTGCTGCTCGGCAGCCAGGGCGCGGAGTCGGCCTACGAGGCCAAGCGCTGGTTCGAGGTCACCTTCAGCAACCTGCTGGGCCACCCGCAGGTGCGCGGCCTCGTGGTCGACGCCCACGACATCACCGAGCGGGTCGCCCACGAGAAGGAGCTCGAGCACCTCGCCTTCCACGACCGGCTGACCGGGCTGCCCAACCGGCTGCGGCTCGAGCGCGAGCTCGCCGAGGCGTCCGACGACGGGCGGCTGCGCGCCGTCCTCGTGCTCGACCTCGACGGCTTCACGCGGGTCAACGACCGGCTCGGCGTCGCCGCGGGCGACGCGGTTCTGCGCTCCACCGCCTTCCGGCTGCGGCGCGAGGTGCGCGCCGCCGGGCTCGCCGCCTTCCTCGGTGGCGACGAGTTCGTCGTCGTGCTGCCCTCGGTGACCTCGACCGCCGAGGCCGTGCTGCTCGCCGAGCGGCTGGCCGGCGCCCTGTCCGAGCCCATCCGGGCCGACGAGGAGATGGTGACGGTCGGCGCCAGCGTCGGGGTCGCCGTCGACGAGCCCGACGGGATCCACGGCGACGAGCTGCTGCGCCGGGCGGGCACCGCGATGCACGAGGCCAAGCGGCGCGGCGGCGGCTGCGTCGCGGTCTTCGACGCCGACGGTGCCGCGCGCGCCGCGCAGCGCCTGCGGCTCGCGGCCGGGCTGGTCGAGGCCGAGCGGCGCGGCGAGCTGCTCCTGCACTACCAGCCCCTGCTGCGGCTGCGCGACGACTCGGTCGTCGAGGCCGAGGCGCTGCTGCGCTGGCAGGCGCCCGACCGCCTGGTGCCGCCCGACGAGTTCATCCCCGTCGCCGAGGAGACCGGCCTGGTCGTCGGCCTCGGCCGGTGGGCGCTGCAGCAGGCGTGCGGCGACCTCGCGGCGCTGGCGCTGCCCGGCGCCCGGCTGGCGGTCAACCTCTCGGCCCGCCAGCTGCACCACCCCGCGCTGGTCAAGTCGGTCGAGGCGGCGCTGCAGCGCTCGGGCGTCGACCCGGCCTCGCTGATCGTCGAGCTGACCGAGAGCGCCGTCGTCGAGGACCCCGACGCGGCGCAGAGCGTCCTCGGCCGGCTCAAGGCCCTGGGCCTGCAGCTGGCGCTCGACGACTTCGGCACCGGCTACTCGTCGTTGAGCTACCTGCTCCGCCTGCCCGTCGACATCTTGAAGGTGGACCGGTCGTTCGCCGCCGACCTCGCGGCCGACGACCGGACCCGCCGCCTGCTCGGCAGCATCGCCGCGCTGGCGCACGACCTCGGCATGTCGGTGACGGTCGAAGGCGTCGAGACCGAGGAGCAGCTCGCCGCCGTGCGGGCCGCCGGCGCCGACACGGCGCAGGGCTGGCTCATCGGTCGGCCGGTGCCGCTGGCCGAGCTGCGGACCCGGCTGCTCGCGTCTCCGGCATCGTGACGGCCAGCGCCGTGCACAGTGCCAGCACGACGGCCCCTGCAGCGAAGGCGGCGGGGTAGGACACCTCCTGCGCGAGCCAGCCCGCGATGACAGGGCCGGAGATCGCGCCGACGTCGCTGGCCATCTGGAAGGCCGCGACGACCGTGCCGCCGCGCCCGCGCACGATGTCGCCGACGACCGCGCCCGACGCGGGGCTGATCAGCGCGAAGCCCGCGCCCATCAGGGCCATGGCGACCAGGAACACCCACGTGCTCCCGCACACCACGAGGACCACCGAGCTCGCCGTGGCGACGGCCAGCCCGGTGCTGAGCGTGAACCGCCGCCCGCCGCTGTCGGTCAGCCGCCCGGCGGGCAGCAGCAGCAGGGCCTGGGCCGCCGACGACACGGCGAAGCCCGCGCCGGTCCACCCGGCGCCGGCGTGCAGCGCCTCGACGACGAACAGCGGGATCAGCGAGCTGCGGATGCCGAACGCCACCCAGCCGCTGCCGAGGCTCGCGCACAGCGCCGTCACGTACCCGCGGCTGCGCAGGGCCTCCGCCAGGCTCGTACGCTGCGGTGCCTCCGCGTCGCCCGCCTCCTGCTCGTCGACGCGGCTGTGCGCGAGGAACGCCATCGCGATGGCGCCGGCGACCGCGAGGGTCGCGGCGTAGACGAAGAACGGCGCGCGGATCGACCACTGCGTCAGCGGCCCGCCGAAGGCCGGCCCGGTGACCCCGCCGAGGATGAAGCCGCCCTGGTAGACGCCGGTCGCGCGGCCGCGCAGCTCGCGCGGGGTGACACGGAGCAGCAGCGCCATGGCCGACACCGTGAACATCGCCGAGCCGACCCCGCCGACCCCGCGCAGGAGCACGAGCTGCAGGTAGGACTGCGAGAGCCCGGCCAGCGCGCTCGACACTGCGACGATCGCGATGCCGACCGCGAGCACGAGCCGCTCGCCGAGGGCGTCGACGAGCCGGCCGCCGGCCAGCGCGAACGCCAGGCGGGTCAGGGCGAAGGCGCTGACGACCGCGCCGGCGGCCGCCTCGCCCACGCCGAAGTCGCGGGCGAAGACGGGGATGGACGGTGCGACGACGCCGAAGCCGACGGCCACCGCCACGGCGACGGCTGACAGGACGGCCACCTCAGCGGGGAGCCCGGCGAAGAGGCGGCGCACCGGCCGGATCCTACGTGGGTCGGCTCCTACGCAGCGCCGCGGCGTCCCCGTCGCATCCGCAGGTAGTCGCTGACGACGTAGGACCCCAGTCGGTCGGCGGAGGGCTGGAGCACCCGGCCCCCGTTGCGCCGCGCGACCTCCTGCACGAAGGCGACCAGCCGCGGGTCGTCGTCGAGCAGGAAGACGTTGAGCGGCACTCCGCGGCGCGTCATCCGGTCGACCTCCGCCACCGTCGCGGTGATCGTCTCGGGCTCCGGCGGCCACGCGAACCACGGCTGGCCGTTGGGCAGCAGGTGGGCGGTCGGCTCGCCGTCGGTGACGACGAGGACGACCGGCTCGCTGTCCTTGTGCTTGTCGAGGAAGCGCCCGGCCAGCATCAGCGCGTGCTGCAGGTTGGTGCCCTGCACCATGTCGGCGTCCAGACCGGCGAGCTCGCCGGGCTGGAGGACCCGCGCGTAGGACGAGAAGCCGATGATCTGGATGGCGTCCTGGGGGTACTGCCCGCTCACCAGCGCGTGCAGCGCGAGGGCCGTCTGCTTCGCCGCGCCCCACGTGTCGCGCAGGACCATCGAGTAGGACAGGTCGACCAGCAGGCACACGCAGGCCGAGGACCGGCGCTCGGTCTCCACGACCTCGAAGTCGTCGACCCCGACCTTCAGCCGGCCGCCCGCGTAGGCACCACGGCGTACGGCGTTGGTGAGCGTGCGCACCACGTCGATCGGCTGCTCGTCGCCGAACTGCCACTGCCGCGAGGCGCCCGTCGGCTCGCCGGCAGCGCCGGCGTCGTGCACGTCGTGGCTGCCGCGCCGCGGGGACTGCATGTCGCTGAACACGCGGCGCAGCGCGGTCTGGCCGAGCCGCCGGATCGCCTTGGCGGTCAGCTGCGTCTCGCCGCCCGAGCGCGAGAGGTAGCCCTGCTGCTCGAGCTCGCGCTCGAGCCGGCGCAGCGCCTCGAGGTCGTCGACGGCCTTGCGGCCGAGCGCCCGGCGCACGGCGTCCTCGTCGATGTCCTCGAGCGAGGCGCCGGGGTAGTCCTGGCCGAGCGACTGCTCGAGCTCGTCGAGGTCCGCGAGCTCCTGCAGGGCGCTGGTCGCGTCGCCGAGGCCCATGCCCTCGCCCTCGCCGCGCATGCGCTGGCGACCGTTCCAGTCGAGGTCGGGGCGCCGGCCGCGCAGCTGGCCCTGCAGCTGGGCCATCTGGTTGGCGAGGTCCATGTCCTGCATCGCCTGCTCCATCAGCGACTGCAGCTCGGCGCGCTGCTCGCGCGAGAGCGAGTTGAGCAGCTGCTGGGCCGCGGCCGCCCGGCGGGCGAGGGAGTCGACGAGCTCCTCGAGGTTCTCCGGCGCGTCAGGGAAGAACTCGCCGTGCTTGGCCATGAAGTCGTCGAAGTCCTGCTGCGTGTGCTCGCCGCGGGAGTCCTTGGCCAGCATCTCGTTGAGGTCCGAGAGCATGTCCTTGACGCCCTGCATCGCCGACGGGTCCTGCGACTCCAGCGCCTGCTTCATGCCGCGGAACTGGGTGTCGAGCACCTCGCGGCGCAGGAGGTCCTGCAGCTGCTCGAAGGTCTGGCGCGCCTGCGGCGACTGCCAGTCGTAGTCGGCGAGCTCCTGCACGGCGCGCGAGGTCTCCCTCGGGAGGGCGTCGAGCTGGGCCTCGCGGAAGCGGGCGTCGTCGCTCGGCCGCGGGAAGAGCTCGGCGCGCTCCTCGCCGACGGCCTTGTCGACCAGGCGGCGGGCCTCCTCGAGCGTCCCGTCGAGCCGCCCCTGCTTGCGCAGCCGGTTGCGCTGCTCGCGCGCCCGGCGCAGCAGGTCGTCGAGGCCCCGTCGCCCGTCCATGCCGCCGCGCAGCAGCTCGCGGAGCGCCTCGCGCAGCGAGGCCCCCTGCAGGACGTCGTCGCCGAGGGCGTCGAGCGCACGGCGTACGTCGTAGGGCGGCGCGAGCGGGTCGGGCCCGTCGTCGTACTGCCCGTAGCGCGCGACCACCTCAGGCCCCGTAGAGGGTGCGCGAGCCGCCGGCCGCCTCGCCCTCCTCCTTGGAGATGCGCCGGTTGAGGAACAGGCCCTCCATCGCGAACTCCAGCGCGCTGGCCGCGAAGGCGGGGGAGTCGACGTCGTCGGCCATGCCGAGCTGGCCGAGCACGTGGCCGAGCCCAGGCAGTGCGCCCACCTGCTCGAGCAGCCGGGTGCCGGGCACGAGGTCGCCGGTCTCGACGACCAGGCCCTCGTCGAACTTCTCGAGCAGCGCGGACAGGTCACTGGCGGCGAGGTGCGCGCGGAAGGTGTCGACCGTCGCGCGGCGCAGCAGGTGCATCAGCACCTGGCGCTCGTTGCCCTCCTCGCTGACCTCGAACTCCACCTTGCCCAGCAGCGTGTCGACGACGGCCGGCAGGTCGCTGTAGCGGGCGACGGCCGGCTCCTCGCCGGTGATCGCCGAGCGGCGCAGCGCCGAGGCGGCGACCGTCTCGGCGGCGGCGACGGCGAAGCGCGCCGAGACGCCGCTGCGCGCGTCGACGGAGGGCGAGTCGCGTACGAGCCGGGTGAAGCGGGCGACCGTCTCGACCAGGTGCGCCGGCACGTGCGCCGCGAGCTGCGCCTCCTGGTCGACCAGGTCGACCTCGCTGTCCAGCGAGAGCGGGTAGTGGGTGCGGACCTCGGCGCCGAAGCGGTCCTTCAGCGGGGTGATGATGCGCCCGCGGTTGGTGTAGTCCTCGGGGTTGGCGCTCGCCAGGAGCATCAGGTCGAGCGGCAGCCGCAGCTGGTAGCCGCGCACCTGGATGTCGCGCTCCTCGAGCACGTTGAGCAGGGCGACCTGGATGCGCTCGGCGAGGTCGGGCAGCTCGTTGATGGCGAAGATGCCGCGGTTGGTGCGGGGGACCAGGCCGTAGTGCACCGTCTCGGGGTCGCCCAGCGTGCGGCCCTCGGCCACCTTGACCGGGTCGATGTCGCCGATGAGGTCGCCGACGCTGGTGTCGGGGGTGGCGAGCTTCTCGCCGTAGCGCTGGGAGCGGTGCTTCCACGCCACGGGCAGGTCCTCGCCGGTCTCGGCGAGCAGCGCCAGGCAGCGCCCGCAGACCGGGGCGTAGGGGTGGTCGTTGATCTCGCAGCCCTCGACCACGGGAGTCCACTCGTCGAGCAGGGTCACCAGCGTGCGGATCAGGCGGGTCTTGCCCTGGCCGCGCTCTCCGAGCAGCACCAGGTCGTGGCCGGCGAGGACGGCGCGCTCCAGCTGGGGCAGGACGGTGTCGTCGAAGCCGACGATGCCGGGGAAGCGCTGCTCGCCGGAGCGCATGGCGGCGAGCAGGTTCTCGCGCAGCTCTTCCTTGACGGTGCGGTGGACATGGCCGTCGGCGCGCAGGGCGCCCAGGGTGGTGGCTCGGGTCACCTCCCGACCGTACGTCCGCTCCGCCACCTCTCGCGAGACCAGATCCGTCCGCGCACCGCGTAACCGTGTGGCGGCGTGGCGGGGAATGCGGCGCCGGTCGGTCGCGCGCAGATGCGCTCGACTCGTCGGAGGGACATCAGCGGTAGGGAATGCGGGCCGGCGGTAGCCGATCTCCTACCGCCCGCCCCGCGCTGCTACCGCTCACCGCTCTGCGGGCACGCGAGCGGTAGCAGAGGTACGCCGGCGGTAGCTCCGCCGCTAACGCTGGGATGCGCCCGCTACCGCTGGGCTGCGTTCGCTACCGCTCGCCTGTGCCCAGCCCCCCGCGCAGCGAGGCCGCCGTCCCCGGGAGGGGACGGCGGCCTCGACGTGCGTGCGGGTGGAACTACTCCATCGCGAAGACGGGCGCGATCTCGCTGGCCTCCTCGGCCGCCTTGTCGCTCGGCGGCACGGGACCGCGGCCCCGCAGCGGGACCTCACGGAGCAGCAGCGCGAAGACGAACGCGACGGCCGTGACCGGGACCGACCAGAGGAAGACGCTGTGCAGCGCCTGCACGAGCGACTCGACGACCTGGCCGTGCGCGGGCTCGGGCAGGGCCTGGATCGCGGCGGGGTTCTCGAGCTGCTTCGGGTCGCCGAGGCGGGAGAGCTCAGTGGCCGGCACGCGGTCGGCGATCTCGCTCGAGAGCCGCGACGAGAGCACGGCGCCGAGGATCGCGATGCCGAGCGTGCCGCCCATGGACCGGAAGAACGTCGACATCGAGGTGGCGACGCCGAGGACCGAGAAGTCGACAGCGTTCTGCACGGCGACCATGAGCACCTGCATGATCAGGCCGACGCCGAAGCCGACCACGAACATGTAGGACCCGGAGACCCAGCCGGAGGTGTCGCTCTCCATCGTCGAGAGCAGGAAGAGCCCGAGCGTCAGGATCGCGGTCCCGATGACCGGGAAGACCTTGTAGCGGTTGATGCGGGTGATGATGCGGCCCGACCCGACCGAGGCGATCATGATGCCGCCCATGAGCGGCAGCATGCGCAGGCCGGACTCGGTGGGGCTCACCCCGTTGACCACCTGCAGGTAGAGCGGGATGTAGATGGTCGAGCCGAACATCGCCAGGCCGAGCGCGAAGCCGATGACGCTGGTGACGCTGACGACGTCGTTCTTGAACAGGCTCAGCGGCAGGATCGGCTCGACCGCGCGGGTCTCGGCCCACACGAAGAGGACGCCGAGGACGAGCCCGGCGGCGAGCAGTGCGACCGAGCGGCCGGCGAACCAGCCGTAGGTGCTGCCGGCCCACGAGAGGTAGAGCAGGACCGAGGTGACGCTGGCCACGAGCAGGGTCGCACCGGTGTAGTCGATCGTGTGCTGCTGGCGGTTGCGCGGCAGCTTGAGCACGAGGGCGACGACGACCAGGGTGACCGCGCCGACAGGCAGGTTGACGTAGAAGATCCAGCGCCAGCTCAGGTGCTCGGTGAACAGGCCGCCCAGCAGCGGGCCCGCGACGCTGGCGAGGCCCCAGACACCGACGAACGGCGCCATGTACTTCGGGCGCTCCCGCGGCGGGACGATGTCGCCGATGATCGCGAAGACCAGCGCCATCAGGCCGCCGGCGCCGATGCCCTGCAGCGCGCGGGTGGCGATGAGCTCACCCATGTTCTGCGAGGCGCCGGCCAGCGCCGACCCGAGCAGGAAGGTGACGATCGCGAACTGGAAGACGGGCTTGCGCCCGAACATGTCGCTGACCTTGCCGTAGAGCGGCGTCGTGGCGGTCGAGGTCAGCAGGTAGGCGGTGGCCACCCACGAGAGCTTGTCGATGCCGCCGAACTCGCCGACGATCGTCGGCAGCGCGGTCGAGACGATGGTCTGGTCGAGCGCGGCGAGCAGCATGCCGAGCATGAGCGCGCCGATGATCGCGTAGAGCGTGCGCTGCGGCGGGTAGGTGGCGGTCGGCGCGGGTGCCGCTGTCTGGGTGCTCATGAGCGCTCCCCGGGGATGTGGCGAGTGGCGTGCAGGGAGTCGGCGGCGGAGGAGGTGTCCTCGGCCAGCCGGTGCAGCAGCTGTGCCAGCTGCGTGACGTCGGCGCGGCTCCACCCTTGGAGCGCGCCGGAGAGGAGGGACCGCCGGACGGCGGCCGCCTCGGTGAGGGTCGAGTCGCCCAGCGGGGTCGTCGCCACGCGGAACGCGCGACGGTCGTCGGCGTCGCGCTCGCGCGCGACCATGCCGAGCCGCTCGAGGACCTGGAGGTGGCGGCTGACGGTGCTGGCGTCGAGGCGCACCTCGCTCGCCAGGTCACCGGGACGCAGCGGGCCGGAGCTGCCGACCGTGTGCAGCACGCCCAGGCAGGCGCCCTCGACCGGCGTGCCGAGCGGGGCCGACTTCAGCACCCGCATCGTCTGCATCAGCGACGCGACCACCGTGTCGAGCTGCTGCTCGTCGAGGTGCTCGCCGGCGGCGCCGCCGGGGCTCGCAGGTGCAGTTGCTTGGGCCATGCAAGCAACGCTACTGCAGTTGGATGCAGCATGCAAGCAGTTTTCGGGGGACTAGCCGGCGTACGGCTTGACGTCCTTCACGACGACGGTGATCTCGCGCCCGTTGGGCGCGGTGTAGGAGGTCGTCGTGCCCACGTGCTGGCCGACGATGGCCGCGCCGAGCGGCGAGGTGGGGGAGTAGACGTCGATGTCGCCGCTGATGCCCTCGCGCGACCCGAGAAGGAACGTCTCGACGTCGCCGGCGACCTCGGCCGTGACGACCATGCCGGGCGCGACGACGCCCTCGGGAGCGGCCGCGACGCCGATGCGGGAGTTCTCGAGCAGCTGGGTGAGCTGGCGGATGCGGGCCTCCTGCTTGCCCTGCTCGTCCTTGGCGGCGTGGTAGCCGCCGTTCTCCTTGAGGTCGCCCTCCTCGCGCGCGGCCTCGATGCGCTTGACGATCTCGGCGCGCGCCGGGCCGCGCAGGTGCTCGAGCTCGGCGGTGAGCCGGTCGAACTGCTCCTGCGTCAGCCAGGCGGTCTGGGCGCTGGTCTCGCTCACGGCATCTCCTGCTGGGTCTCGCTGGTGGGTCGCGCTCCGTGCGCGGCGGTCCTCGCGGTGGACCCACGACTCTATCGTCTCAAGCCGGCGAGCAGCCGACCTCCTCGACGCTGGAGGCGCTGGTGAGCACGCGGATGTCGACGCTGGCGCCGCGGGACCGGGCCCCGGCCGGGAGCTCCAGGGCGGCGCGCCCGACGACCGCGCGGTCCTCGTCGAGGGCGCGCAGGGTGCACCGGACGGCGGCGTCCGGCGGCGCCGTCACGACCACCCGGGCGCGCACGACGCGCGGCGCGACCTCCTCGAAGCCCTGCACCTGGGCGCTGACGGGGTCGCTGCCGCCGAGCGCCACCCAGGCCACCCAAGCGACCGCCAGGACCGCGAGCAGCGCCGCCGCTGCGTACGCCAGCGGCCGGCGTCCCGTGGCCGGCCGGCCGTAGCGGTCGGCGGGCACGCCACCGCCGGCGGAGGTGGTGGAGGGGGTCGGGTTCACGGGTACGGGCTCCGGTGCAGGAGGATGGGTGCCACCGACCACGGTCGGTGCAGGACCGGCGGCAGGCGCCGGTCCGGACGCGCGGTGCGCGGGCCAGGTGCCCGTGTCATCGTCGCACGCGCGAGGAGGGCGAGTGCCGGAGCCGCTGCGACTCCTGGCGGTGCATGCGCACCCCGACGACGAGTCGAGCAAGGGCGCTGCCGCGATGGCGCGCTACGTCAGCGAGGGGGTCGAGGTCCTCGTCGCCACCTGCACCGGTGGTGAGCGCGGCTCGATCCTCAACCCGCGCCTGGCCCACGACGAGGGCGTGCTGGCGAACCTGCCCGCGGTCCGCGCCGCCGAGATGGACGCCGCCCGCGAGATCCTCGGGGTCCGGCAGGTCTGGCTCGGCTTCGTCGACTCGGGCCTGCCCGAGGGCGACCCGCTGCCGCCGCTGCCCGAGGGCTGCTTCGCCCTGCAGGACGTCGAGCTCGCGGCCGAGCCGCTCGTGCGGGTGGTCCGGGAGTTCCGCCCCCACGTGGTCACGACCTACGACGAGCAGGGCGGCTACCCCCACCCCGACCACATCATGTGCCACCGCATCACCGACGTGGCCTTCGACGCCGCGGGCGACCCGGAGGCCTACCCCGGCACCGGCGAGGCGTGGACGCCGCTCAAGCTCTACTACAACCAGACCTTCTCCCGCGGGCGCGTGGTCGCGCTGCACCAGGCGATGCTGGCCGAGGGGCTCGAGTCGCCCTACGCCGACTGGATGGAGCGCTGGGAGACCCGCGCCGAGCGTCCCATCACCACCCGCGTGCCCTGCGGCGAGTGGTTCGCCACCCGCGACCGCGCTCTGCTCGCCCACGCGACCCAGGTCGACCCCGACGGCTCGTGGTTCGCCTGCCCGCTCGAGGTGCAGCAGAAGGTGTGGCCGACCGAGGACTACGAGCTCGCCCGCTCGGTCATCGGGGTGCGTCTGCCCGAGGACGACCTGTTCGCCGGGGTGCGCGAGCACCTCGAGAGGAGCTCCGCATGACGAGCGTCGCAGCGGTCCGGCTGGCCGACACCTTCGACGAGAGCAAGGTCACCCCGGGGGTCCTCGGCTTCCTCGTGGTGGCGCTGCTCGGCGTCGTGCTGGTCCTGCTGCTGCGCTCGATGACCCGGCACCTGGGCAAGGTGCGCTTCGACGAGGACGACGTAGCGCGCGAGGACGAGCAGCGGCGTACGCCTCCGACCCCCTGAGCGCGCGACCGGGGGCAGGGGAGCGCTAGCACCCGATCGGGTGCTTGTGACGGGCGCGGCGGCGTGCCGATGAGTACGCGTCGAGCCGAGTCGCGGCTCCAGCGTCCCCCGGAGCTCTCCCGTGCCACTGACGAGTCGTGCCCGCAGCGTGTGGGCGCAGGCCGCCACCGTCGCCCTCGCGGCGCTCACCCTGACCGGCACGCTCGCCGGCAGTGCGACCGCCGGAACCGCCACTCCCACCCCCGCTCCTGCCGCCGTGACCCGCTCGGCGACCGGCAAGCAGTGCGCCGCCGCCGTCGCCGCGGCGGCCAAGGCCGAGGCGACGAAGAAGGCCGTCGCCGCCAAGAAGGCGGCTGCGGCGAAGAAGGCCGCTGCAGCGAAGAAGAAGGCTGCTGCAGCGAAGAAGAAGGCTGCTGCAGCGAAGAAGAGAGCTTCTGCAGCGAAGAAGAAGGCTGCTGCTGCGAAGAGGGCGCGCCGCGCCGCGCTGAGCGCTGCTGCCAAGAAGGCGGCCGCGGCGAAGAAGGCCGCCGAGGCCGAGAAGAAGGCAGCTGCCAAGAAGAAGGCGGCTGCGAAGAAGATCGTCGCCAAGAAGCCGGTCGCCAGGAAGCCGGTCGCGAAGCAGCCGACCCTGGCGCAGCTCTGCGCCGTGCCGGTCCTGCCGGTGGTGCCAGGCGCTTCCGGTCCGCAGCCCGGCCCGGTGTCGCAGCCCGTCGCGGCGCCGCTGGTGCCGAGCACCCAGCCGCTGGGGCGCACCTCGGCCTCGTTCTTCGGCGTGCACGGCGCGCCGAGCGCCTCGGCGCTCAACGGGTTCGCGAGCATCCGGCTCTGGGACACCGGCACCACCTGGGCCGACCTCGAGCCGGCTCCGGGGGTGTGGAACTGGGCGCCGCTCGACACGGCCGTCTCCAAGGCGGTCGCCGAGGGCTTCTCGCCGCTGCTCGTGCTGGGCCAGACGCCTGCCTGGGCGTCCTCGGACCCGACGGCCCCCGGCGTCGCACAGCGCCCGGGCGCCAGCATGCCGCCGAGCGACCCCGCGCGCTGGAGCGAGTACGTCAGTGCCGTGGCGAGCCGCTACCGCGGCCGCATCGCGGGCTACGAGATCTGGAACGAGCCGAACTTCGTCGGTGACTACTACCACGGCGACGAGGCCTCGCTGGTGCGCCTGACCGCGCTCGCGCACGACGCCGTGAAGGCGGCCGACCCGGCGGCCCTGGTGGTCAGCCCCGGCTTCGCGACGCGTACGAAGGGTCAGCAGGGCTGGGCGTTCCGCTACTTCGACGCCGTCGACATCTCCGACCTCGACGTCATCTCGCTGCACCTCTACCCGATGCCGCAGCAGCTGCCGGAGGACGCGGTGGCCCAGCTGGTCAGCGTCGTCGACGCGCTGCGCAAGCGCGGCATCTCGAAGCCGGTGTGGAACACCGAGGTGAACTACGGCGTGACCGGCGGAACGGCCGACGCGGTGCCGGTGCCCGACCCGCTGGGCGGCGCCTTCATCGCGAGAACGCTGCTCGCCGACCGGGCGGCCGGCATCGACCGGGTGTTCTGGTACTCCTGGGGCACCGCCCGCATCCTCGGCATCTCGGTCGACGAGCACGCCGACGGGCTGACGCCGGCCGCCCAGGCGTGGATGCGCACGGCCGGCTGGCTCACGCGCTCGGTGCTGGTCGGCTGCTCGCAGAGCGGTGACGTGCGGGCCTGCAGCCTGCGTCCCGACTCCGGCGGCTGGGCGCAGGTGCTGTGGTCGACCGCGGACGGCCGCTCCGTCACCGCGAGCAAGGGCACCACTGCGACGGTCGGGCTCTACGGCGACGTGCGTCCGGCCGCCGCGGGCGACTCGATCGCGGTCGGAGCCGTGCCGGTGCTCGTCGTCGGCGGGGGCGCGGACGCTGCGGCTCTGGCGGCCGCGACGCCGCGGGGCTGAGCCCGGCACGAGGTGCCGGCGGCGCGCGCCGCCGGCACCTCGTCCTGCCCGTCCGATCCGTGAGACACTGGGTCCTCCCGAGCGTGCCTAGAACCGACCGGACTCCGAGCGGAGTCGCCGTCCGGCGTTCGCCATCTCGTGCCGCTTCTCGACGTGACGCGTCGACCTGGCTGCCAGCACGTCACGCAGCCGCCGATCTGGGAGTTCCGCATGGCAGGCAAGAACAAGGGCGGCCGCGAGGCCCGCAAGCCCAAGCTCGAAGCGAACAAGAAGACCAAGGGGCAGACCCCGGTGGCCGGCAGCGGCTCCTCGTCAGCCGTCGACCGCACCAGCACCAAGAAGTGAGCCCGGGGGCACCGGCTCGACCCGCGTCCGTCGCGATCCTCTCGACCTACCCGCCCACGCAGTGCGGTCTGGCCACCTTCAGCGCCGCCCTGTACGCGCACCTGGCACCGCTCTCCTCGAGGCTCGGGGTGGTCCGCGTCGTGGACGCCCCTGAGGGCCGCCCCGGCCCCGAGGTCGTGGGCCACCTGGTCAACGGGTCTGCCCGCAGCGCGGCCCGGGCGGTCGACCTGCTCGACTCCTACGACGCGGTCCTCGTGCAGCACGAGTACGGCATCTACGGCG
This sequence comes from Motilibacter peucedani, assembly GCF_003634695.1. Classification (NCBI taxonomy): domain Bacteria; kingdom Bacillati; phylum Actinomycetota; class Actinomycetes; order Motilibacterales; family Motilibacteraceae; genus Motilibacter; species Motilibacter peucedani. The sequence continues at coordinate 30,877 of NZ_RBWV01000002.1, read as the reverse complement.
GCCCTGACGGCAGCGACGTGCTCGAGGTCCTCGGGGCCCTGACCGTCCCGGTCGTCTCGGTCCTGCACACCGTGCTCGAAGAGCCGTCCGTGCGTCAGCGGCACATCCTGCTGCGCCTGCTGGAGATCTCCGCCGTCGTCGTGACCATGACGCAGACCGCGCGCGACAGGCTGCTCAGCCGCTACGGCGCGGACCCCGCGAGGGTCGTCGTGATCCCGCACGGTGCCGCCGACACCGGACGCGCCGTCAGGTCGGCCGGCTCCTCCGAGCGTCCGCTGGTCCTGACGTGGGGCTTGCTCGGCCCGGGCAAGGGCATCGAGTGGGCCGTTGACGCGGTAGCCGGCCTGCGCGACCTGGACGTGCGCTACCTCGTGGCGGGCAAGACCCATCCGAAGGTCCTCGAGCGCGACGGCGAGAGCTACCGAGACGGCCTCCGGGCGAGGGTCCGCGAGCGCGGCGTCACGGGGCACGTCGAGTTCGACGACAGCTACCTCGACCTCGAGAGCCTCGCCCGGCTGGTGCGCTCGGCGGACGTGGTGCTGCTGCCCTACGACTCGGTCGACCAGGTCACCTCGGGCGTGCTGATCGAGGCGGTGGCCGCCGGGCGACCGGTGGTCTCCACCGCGTTCCCCCACGCGACCGAGCTGCTCTCCGACGGTCCCGGGCTGGTCGTGCCCCAGCGCGACGCCGCGGCCCTCGAGGCGGCGCTGCGCCGGGTGCTCACCGAGCCGGGCCTCGCCGCCGCCATGAGCGCCTCGGCCGTGCGGAAGGCGCCGGAGCTGCTGTGGGGCGCGGTCGCGCAGCGCTACCAGTCGGTCGCAGACACCCTGGTGGCCGCCGCAGTGGCCGCCGCGTGAGGGTGGCTCCACCCCTCCTGCGCCCCTCCTTCAGCCACCTCCGACGCCTCACCGACGCCGGGGGCCTCTACGAGCACGCCGAGGGCATCGTGCCTCGCACGGCGCACGGCTACTGCGTCGATGACGTCGCGCGCGCCCTCGTGGTGGTGTGCCGCGAGGCGGATCCCGAACTGTCCGGGCTGCAGGAGCAGTACCTCGGCTTCGTGGTGAGCGCCCAGAGCGAGGACGGGACCTTCCGCAACCGGCGCAGCGCCGACCTGCGGTGGTCCGGCGCCTCGAGCACCGAGGACTGGTGGGGCCGAGCGCTGTGGGGCCTGGGCGCTGCGGTACGCCGCCCCGCCAGCTCCACGGCCCGCGAGGCCGCGCTGGCCGCGTTCGAGCGCGGCGCGGTGCTGCGCTCGCGGTGGTCGCGGGCCATGGCCTTCGCCGGGCTCGGCGCCGCCGAGGTGCTCGCGGTGCGCCCGTCCGACCCGCTGGCCCGGGCGTTGCTGGCCGACGCGGCCCGCGCGGTGGGGCGACCTGCGGCGGCGGCCTCCTGGCCGTGGCCCGAGCTGCGCCTGCGCTACGCCAACGCCGCACTGCCCGAGGTGCTGGTCGCCGCCGGCTCGTTGCTGGGCGACCGCTCGCTGCTCGACGACGGCCTGCTGCTGCTCGGCTGGCTGCTCGAGCAGGAGACCCGCGACGGCCACCTCTCCGTCGTGCCGGTGGCGGGCCGCGGCCCGGCCGACCTCGGCGCCGGCTTCGACCAGCAGCCGATCGAGGTGGCTGCGCTGGCCGACGCCTGCGCCCGTGCCCTTGCCGTGACCGGCGACGACCGGTGGCTCGGCGGGATCGAGCTCGCGGCGGCGTGGTTCCACGGGCACAACGACGGAGCGACCCCGCTGGTGGACACGATCAGCGGGGGCGGCTTCGACGGGCTCGAGGTGGACGGCCGCAACGAGAACCAGGGTGCCGAGTCGACGCTCGCCGCGATCTCCACGCTGCAGCACGCCCGCGCCCTGCTGCTGGTCGGCGGGCTCTAGGACCGTGCCGCTACGCTCCGCCCGGCGGCCACGTCGGCGAACAGCGCCGCGTACTCGGCCACCATCCTGCGGGCGGTGAACCGCTCCTCGACGTCGGCCCGGCAGGCCGCCCTCGACAGGTGGGGCACCTGCGCCACGGCGGCCACCGCCTCCTCGACGTCGTCGACGAGGAAGCCGGTAGTGCCGTGCCGCACCAGCTCGGGCATCGATCCGAGCGCGAAGGCCACCACAGGCGTACCCGTCGCCAGCGACTCGACCACCGAGAGCCCGAAGGGCTCGGCGAAGCCGATCAGGTGCAGCAGCGCGAGCGCGCCACCGAGGAGCGCGTCGCGCTCCGCCGGCCCGACCGGGCCCTCGTAGGTGACGCCGTCGTGCCCGACGTGAGGGAGCACCCGCTCGGTGAAGTAGGCGTCGTCCTGGACGATGCCCGCGATCCGCAGTGGCAGGCCGGCCCGGCGGGCCACCTCGACCGCCAGGTGCGTGCCCTTGTCGGGGTGGATGCGGCCGAGGAAGAGCAGGTAGCCCTGCGAGTCTGGCCGGAAGGTGAACTGTGCGGGGTCGATGCCGTGGTGGATGGTCGCGGCGTAGCCCAGGTCCGGGTGCCGGTCGGAGCCGCTGATGGCGACGTAGTGGCTGGTGGCGTCATACCGCCGGTAGACAGGCAGGATCCGCTCGGAGGAGAAGCCGTGCACGGTGGTCACCAGTGGTATGTCGACGAGACGGCTGTAGGTCAGCGGTAGGAAGTCGAACTGGTTGGAGATGACGTCGAAGCTGTCGGCCCGCTCGAAAGCGGCCGCGATGTGCAGACCTTCGTAGACCTTTGCATCGACGGAGGGGTCCTCCTCGTAGCCGCGGGGGGCCTCGGCGTGGAGGCGGCCCGAGGTCGCGGAGTCCGCAGTGGCGAAGAGCGTCACGTCGTGGCCGAGGGCGACCAGACCCTCGGCGAGCGTCGAGGCCACCTGCTCCCAGGGGCCGTAGCCGCGCGGCGGGGCCCGGTGGGCGATCGAGGCGAGGACGGCGATGCGCAGGGGGCGTGAGCTCGGGGTGGTGGGCATGCGGCGATCGTCGCACCCGTGGCGCCGCCTCAGCCCTCACCGCGCGACCCGGAGCCGCCGCCGAGCCGGACCGCGGTGTTGACCAGGCCGACGTGGCTGAAGGCCTGAGGCACGTTGCCGACCAGGCGCTTCCCGACCGGGTCGTACTCCTCGGCCAGGATGCCGAGGTCGTTGCGCAGCCCTAGCAGCCGCTCGAAGACCTCCCTCGCCTCGGCGTGCCGGCCGATGCCGTCGAGGGCGTCCGCGAGCCAGAAGGTGCACGCCAGGAAGGCGCCCTCGCTGCCGGGGAGGCCGTCGACGCCGCCGTCGGCCTCCGGGCGGTAGCGCAGGAGGAAGCCCTCCTGCGAGAGCTCGCGCTGGACCGCGTCGACCGTCCCGACGACGCGGGCGTCGTCCCACGGCAGGAAGCCCACGCGCGGCAGGAGCAGCAGCGCGGCGTCCAGGCCCTTCGACCCGTAGGACTGGGTGAAGGTGCCGCGGTCGCCGTCGAAGCCCTTGCTGCACACCTCGGCGTGGATCTGGTCGCGCAGTGCCCGCCACCGCTCGAGAGGGCCGTCGAGGCCGTGCCGCTCGACGGCCTGGACGCCCCTGTCGACCCCGGCCCACGCCATGACCTTCGAGTGGACGAAGTGCCGCTGGTCGCCGCGCACCTCCCACAGGCTGCTGTCCGGCTCCTGCCAGTGCCCCTCGAGGAAGTCCATCAGCGCCCGTTGCAGCGACCAGGCGTCGTCGGTCGTCTCCAGACCGGCCTCCCGGCCGCGGTGCAGGGCGTCGAGCGTCTCGCCCCAGACGTCGAGCTGGAACTGTCCCGAGGCCGCGTTGCCGATGCGCACGGGCACCGATCCCGCGTAGCCGGGCAGCCAGTCGACGGAGTACTCGGTCAGGCGGCGGGCGCCGTCCACCGCGTACATGATCTGCAGGTCGGCGGGGTCGCCGGCGGCCGAGCGCAGGAGCCACTCGCGCCAGGCGTACGCCTCCGAAGTGAAGCCTCCGGCCATCAGCGCCTCGAGGGTGAAGGCCGCGTCGCGCAGCCACGAGTACCGGTAGTCCCAGTTGCGGGGGCCGCCCAGCTGCTCGGGCAGGGAGGTCGTGGCAGCGGCGACGATGCCGCCGGTGGGGGCGTAGGTGAGCGCCTTGAGCAGCACGAGCGAGCGGCGTACGGCCTCGGCCCACTCGCCCTCGTAGGTGCAGTGGGAGACCCACTCCGCCCAGAACGCGACGGTGTCCTCGAGCGCGCGCTGCGGGTCGACGGGCGTGGGCGTCGGGAGGTTCGAGGCCCGGTGGGTCAGGACGAACGGCACCCTCTCGCCGGCCGCGACCACGAACTCGCCGACCGTGCGCTGGTGCTCGCCCTCGAGCGGCACCCGCGTGCGCAGCCAGACCGCGTCGGGCCCGGCCACCGCGCCGAGGTCGCCGTCGACGTGGCGCACCCACGGCACGATGTGCCCGTAGTCGAAGCGCAGGACGAGCTCGGTACGCATCGGCACCCGCCCCGAGACGCCTTCGACGATGCGCACCACGTCGGCGGCCTCGCCGCGCAGCGGCATGAAGTCGGTGACGCGTACGGTGCCGTCGGGGGTGTCCCACTCGCTGTCGAGCACCAGCGAGTCGTCTCGGTAGCTGCGCCGGGAGCAGGCGCCGCCGGCAGCCGGCGCGACGAGCCATCGGCCGTGCGAGTCGTCGCCGAGCAGCGCGGCGAAGCAGGCGGGGGAGTCGAAGCGGGGCAGGCACAGCCAGTCGACCGAGCCGTCGCGGGCGACGAGCGCCGCCGTGTGCAGGTCGCCCAGCAGGGCGTAGTCCTCGATCGGCTTGCTCACGGGGTCCTCTCGCTCACTGGGCCAGGGTCAGGATGACCTTGACGTCCTCCGGCTGCGCCTCGAACGCCTCGGCGAAGCGCTCGACGGGCACTCGGCGCGAGACCAGGCGCTGGAGCCAGTCGACGTCGGCCTTCGCCAGGGCCTCCGCCCCGAGCTCGTAGTGGTGCAGGTTGGCGTTGACCGAGCCGAAGACCACGTCGTTCTCGAGGACGAGGTCGCGGTTCACGCCGCCCGCGTCGAGCTTGACCGTGCGCCCCCGTGACGAGACCCCGGTGAGGCAGACGATGCCGTAGGGCGCGGTGGCGCTCATCGCCCCGACGACCAGGGGTGCCACGCCGGTGGCCTCGATGACGACGTCCGGCTCACCGGCCGCCCGCAGCGCGGCGTCGAGCCCGTCGGAGTGGTAGGTCGCGCCGAGGTCGCGCACCAGCTCCGGCTTCGGCCCGTCGCCGACCTGGTCGAGGACGTGCACGTCGAGCCCCCGCTGCACGCCGAGGAGGGCGGCGAGCAGCCCGATCGGGCCGGCGCCGGTGACCAGCACGCGGTGCGGCTCGAACCACGACCGGCGCCCGATGTGCTCGACCTCGTCCCACGCCTTCGCCACGACCGTCGTCGGCTCGAGCAGCATGCCCACGTCGGCGAGCCGGGGGTCGAGCTTCACCGCGTAGCCCGGCTCCACCGTCCACCGCTCGCTCGCGTAGCCGTCGAGGGCCTTGATGCCCCGCTCGGTGTAGCGGCCGTTGCGGCACATGTCGAACTGACCGTGGGCGCAGGCACCGCACGGCACCGGGTCGGGCCGGCGCACGACGCCCACGACCAGGTCGCCGGGCGAGAAGCCGGAGCCGTCGGGGGCCTCGCGCACCCGGCCGAGCGACTCGTGCCCCAGCACCAGCCGGTCCTCGCCGGGCGGCGCCCAGCCGTAGTCGCCCGAGGCGATCTCCTTGTCGGTGCCGCAGACCCCTACCGCGAGGCCGTCGACGAGCAGGTGCCCGTCGGCGGCCGCGGGCTCCGGGACGTCGGTCACCTCCACGGAGCCGGAGGTGCCGGGCCTCACCGTCAGTGCGCGCATGGAACTCCCTCTCGTCATGTCGCGGTGCCGCGCCGGCGGGAGCCGGGCACGTCGGCCTGCCAGCCCAGCGCCCACACCTGGTCGGGCTCGTCGACCTCGGGCGCCTCGGCCGCGGCGTCGGCGAGCGCCTCGAGACCGAGCCGCAAGTGCTCGCGGGCGTCGTCGTCGAGCCGGGCGAGCAGCCGGCCGATGCCTGCCCGCCGGTGCCGGTTCATCGCCTCGAGCAGCCGCTCGCCCTCAGGGGCGAGCGAGAGCAGCACCACCCGGCGGTCGAGCTCGTCGCGCCGCCGGTCGAGCAGCCTCTTGCGGACGAGCCGGTCGATGAGCCGGGTCGCGGAGGAGCTGTCGGTGTCGAGCTCGGCGGCGAGGTCGGCGGCACGCAGCGGGCCGCGGCCACCCACGAGCACGAGCACCCGCAGCTGGGAGACGGTGACGTCCTCCGCGTAGGCCGCCAGGGCGCGGGCAGCGATGGCGACGAGCACTCGCCCGCCGCGCAGCACCTCGGTCACCGCTGTCCCGCTCACCACAGCTTCCTTTCCCCGGCGTTCCTGTCCCATGCCAAAGGTTGCATAGATGCAGACGCTGTGGGTATGCACAGGTCAGACGACGAGGAGGTGCGATGGCGACCACCAGCAGACCAGCGGCAGCCCGCACGGCGACGGCGGCGACCGCGGCGACGATCACGATGAGCGCGGCCGTCGTGCTCCTGGTCTCGGCCCTCGGGCTCTACCACTGGGCCGGCGCGGGCTCCGACCTGATCATGCGCGACGTCGTGCTCGCGACGCTGCTCGGCCTGTGCGCCGTCGGCAACCTCGTGGCGCCCCTGCGCGCGCGGCGCAGTGCCACCGGTGCGCTCGTCGTCGCCGTGGTGCTGCTTGTCGCCACTGCCCTCGAGGACTCGGACGGTGACCGGTTCGCCCGCGTGGTCTGGGTGCAGGTCGGGGTCGGGGGAGTCGCGCTGCTCTGCGCGCTCACCACGCTGGCCGCGACCGCCCGGAGCGCACACGCCCACCGCGACGCCCACGGCTCCTGAGGTCCACGCCCACCTTCGAGCGAGAGGAGACACCGATGGAGGCAGTCACGGTCTTCCGCGACAGCGGCGGCTGGTTCTGGTCGCTGCAGCACGACGAGGAGGTCCTGGGACGCAGCCCGACCTACCCGACCCGTGACCTCGCGCTCGAGAGCGCGCGCACCGCGAGGGTGGTGGCCGCACGCGCCGAGGTCCGCCTCGACGCCTCCGCGAGGGACTGAGGACCGACAGCACGCAGTCCACCACCCACCACCGGAGGACCTTCCTTGTCAGGGCTCGCACTTTCCTTGCTGCTGCTGATCTTCGCTGCCGCAGCTGCGGCGATCTGGGTCGCCGGCGTCCAGCTGTCGAACCAGACCGACGTGCTCGCGACCCGGCTGCACCTCGGTGCGGCGCTCGGTGGTCTGATCATGCTGGCGATCGCGACCAACCTGCCCGAGATCGCGATCACCGCCAGCGCGGCCGTGAGCGGCAACGTCGGGGTGGCCGTCGGCAACATCCTCGGCGGCATCGCGATCCAGACCGTCGTGCTGGTGGCGCTCGACGCGTTCGGCGTACGCGGCGACCACCCGCTCACCTACCGCGCCGCCTCGCTCGTGCTGGTGCTCGAGGGCGCGCTCGTCGTCGCGGTCCTCGGCGTCGTCATCGCGGGCAGCCAGCTCCCCGACGACCTGATCGTCTGGCGGCTCACCCCCGCGACCGTGCTGATCGCGGTGCTCTGGGTGGTGGGGCTGCTGCTGCTGCAGCGGGCAGGGACGTCGCTGCCGTGGCACGAGTCCGGCGAGGCACCCGACAACCAGGACGAGCCGCGCGGCCACTCGCAGGCCAAGGCGGAGAAGGCGGCGACGGACAAGGGCGTGAGCACCGCACGGTCGGCCACCGTCTTCGGTGTCGCGGCCCTGGTCACCCTGGTGGCCGGCGTGGTGCTCGAGCGCAGCGGCGACGCGATCTCGGAGCACATCGGCTTCTCCGGCGTGCTGTTCGGGGCGACGATCCTGGCGGCGGCCACGAGCCTGCCGGAGCTCTCGACCGGGCTCACCTCGGTCAAGGCCGGCGACTACCAGCTCGCGATGAGCGACATCTTCGGAGGCAACGCCTTCCTGCCGGTCCTCTTCCTGCTGGCGACCCTGCTGTCGGGCAAGGCGGTGCTCCCTCAGGCGCACGCCAGCGACATCTACCTCACGGCGGTGGCGATCCTGCTGACCCTGGTCTACATGGGCGGACTGCTCTTCCGGCCCCGGCGCAGGACCGCCCGCATGGGCGTCGACTCGCTGGTGGTGCTCGTGCTCTACGCCGTCGGTGTGGCCGGGCTGGTCGCCATCGCGCGCTGACCGCTGCGCTTCGCCGACCGGCGCAGGCGCAGCGCGGAGGCGAGGAAGAACACGCCGCCCAGCACGGCGTAGCCGGCGACGGAGGTGAGCTCCGGATCGTCGCCTCCGGCCATCGCGACGAAGGACGCACCGGCCAGCACGGAGATGGCCCCGCTGACCACCAGAGGCCACTGTCCGCTCGTGCCACGGATCCGTCGCGCGCCCACCGCCAGCTGCGCGACACCTGCCACTACCGCCCACGCACCCCAGACACGCAGCACGGCAGGGACTCCCGACGCGCACGCGGCGGCCAGCGCCGCGGCAGTGACCAGGCTGAGGGCGGCGTTGGCCCAGAGCCCCGAGACGACGCCCGGCCCGCGCGAGGCCCGGGCGTCGAGCGAGGTCGCCGCCGCGTCCACGAGCGGGTAGAGCACGAGCAGCGCCACCTGCAGGGGTCCGAGGTCGGGTCCGGCGGCGAGAAGGGCGACGGCCCAGACGACGGCGAAGCCGGCGCGGGCGGAGTAGAGGTTGGTCAGGGCGGCAGGAGTCATGGTGGGCGGTCCTTCGCGCATGGCGGTGAGTCGGCTCTGCAGGCAGAACGATCGTTCTGCTTGTCGCCGAGAACTGTCTCAGCAGTCGCCGCACCTGTCAAGAACGAACGTTCTGTCGCGTAGGCTCGTGGAATGACCACCCGCGAGCCGGACCTGCGTCCCTCCGCTGCCCGCGACCGCCTGCTGGCCACGGCGAGCGCGGTGTTCTACGCCGAGGGCATCCACTCCGTCGGCGTCGACCGCGTCGTCGCTGAGGCGAGCGTCACTCGAGCAACCTTCTACCGGCACTTCCCGGGCAAGGAGGACCTGGTCCTCGCCTACCTGCAGTCGGCCGACCGGTCCGTGCGGGCTCAGGTGCAGCCGCTGCTGGAGGGCAAGCTGCCCCCGGCGGAGGTGCTGCGGGCGGTCGCCGCAGCCATTGCCGACGGGATCCGGTCGTCCGGCTTCCGTGGGTGCGCGTTCCTCAACGCCGTCGCGGAGTACCCCGACCCGGCCTCGCCCGTGCACCAGGCCGTGCTCGAGCACCGGCAGTGGTTCCTCGACACCCTGGCGAGCGTCTTCGCGCGCATCGACGCTGCGACCGCTGACGCTGCCGCGCGGCACTTCGTCATGCTGCGAGACGGTGCGATGGCCGCCGGGTGCCTGTTCGACCCGGAGCTCGTGAGCGACACGCTCATCGCCGGCGTCGACGGCCTGCTTCCCGCTCCGGCCGGTGCCTAGCGCTCGGCGGGCGCGGTGATCTCGCCCTCGAACAGCCGGACGTCGCGGTGTCCGACCGTCTTGCGGACCAGGGAGACGCGCCCGCTCCACCCGGCGAGCGACCCCGTGCCCTGGAGCTGGACGGTGGGCGAGTCGGGGTCCATGCCCGTCAACGACCCGGACCCGTCGGCCAGCCAGAAGTCGAAGTAGTAGGTGTCGTCGCAGTAGGCGCCGTCCTCGTCGAAGCCGCACTCGTAGAAGTCCTGCGACTTCCACGTGCCCGCTCCGAGGTGGCGGACCCGGCCGGACCCGCTCTCCCAGATGATGCCCTCGCCGTTGTTCATGTCGTCGGTGCCCGCGGCGAGGACGGTGCCGCGGCCGATGGTGTGGTCGGCCGCCTGCGCGGCCTGCTGCGGCAGGAGGGCCGCCAGGGCGAGGGCCGCCGTGGCTGCCCCGAGAGTGCTGCGCTTCATTGCTCGTCCCCCTAGGAGCGCTGATGGCTGCCGACGACGCTAGCGCCGTCCCCGACCGCCGTCCAGAGCCCGGCGCACCCCCGTGCCATCCGGCTCGCCGGTGCCGTCTGCTGTGCTGGGGACATGGGGAACCGACTCGCCGCCTCGACCTCGCCCTACCTGCTCCAGCACGCCGACAACCCGGTCGACTGGTGGGAGTGGGGCGACGAGGCACTGGCCGAGGCGCGACGGCGCGACGTGCCCGTCCTGCTGAGCGTCGGCTACGCCGCCTGCCACTGGTGCCACGTGATGGCGCACGAGTCGTTCGAGGACCCGGCGACCGCCGCTCTGATGAACGAGCGCTTCGTCTGCATCAAGGTCGACCGCGAGGAGCGTCCCGACGTCGACGCGGTCTACATGGAGGCCACGCAGGCGATGACCGGCCACGGCGGCTGGCCCATGACGGTGTTCGCGACGCCCGAGGGCGAGCCGTTCTTCTGCGGCACCTACTTCCCGCCCCGGCCGATGCACCGCATGCCGTCGTTCCAGCAGGTGCTGAGCTCCGTCGGCCAGGCGTGGGAGACGCGGCGCGCCGAGCTGCGCAGCTCGGCCGCCTCGATCCTGCAGCAGCTCGGCGAGCGCTCGGTGGTCGCAGGTGGCACGCAGCCACCCGGCGAGCCCGAGCTCGCCGCTGCGGTCGAGGCGCTCGCTGCCGACTTCGACGCCGCGCGCGGCGGGTTCGGCGGCGCGCCGAAGTTCCCGCCGTCCATGGTGCTCGAGTTCCTGCTGCGGCACAGCGCCCGCGTCGGCGACGCCCGTGCGCTCGCCCTGGCCGAGGGCACGCTCGAGGCGATGGCACGCGGTGGCATCTACGACCAGCTCGCCGGTGGGTTCGCGCGCTACTCGGTCGACGCCGAGTGGGTGGTGCCGCACTTCGAGAAGATGCTCTACGACAACGCCTTGCTCCTGCGCGTCTACCTCCACTGGTGGCGCCTCACGGGGTCTCCGCTCGGTCGCCGGGTGGCGGAGCAGACCGGCGACTTCCTCCTCGCCGAGCTGCGCACGCCCGAGGGCGGGTTCGCCAGCTCCCTCGACGCCGACAGCGAGGGCGAGGAGGGCCGCTTCTACGTCTGGACCCGCGACCAGCTGTCGTCGGTGCTCGGCGACGACGACGGCGACTGGGCGGCCGACCTGCTCGGCGTCACGCCGCAGGGCACCTTCGAGCACGGCACCTCGGTGCTGCAGCTGCTCGAGGACCCGGCCGACGACGAGCGGTGGGCGTCGGTCCGCACACGTCTGCTGGCCGCACGGGCGGAGCGCGTGCGTCCCGGGCGCGACGACAAGGTCGTCGCCGGCTGGAACGGGCTCGCGGTCGCGGCCCTCGCAGAGGCCGGCATCCTGCTGCAGCGCAGCGACTTCGTCGAGGCGGCGGGCGCCGCTGCGGAGCTCGTAATCGGGCTGCAGTCGCGCGGGGGGCGGCTGCTGCGTACCAGTCGTGACGGCGTCGCCGGCACGAGCGCCGGTGTGCTCGAGGACTACGCCGACCTGGCGGAGGGTCTGCTCGCGCTGCTCGCCGCGACCGGGGACGCACGGTGGCTCGAGGCCGCGGCCGAGCTGCTCGACACGGCGGTCGAGCTCTTCGCCGCCGACGACGGCGGGTTCTACGACGCACCGCCGGACAGCGGGCTCGTACGCCGTCCCCGCGACCCGCTCGACGGCCCGGCGCCCTCGGGGCAGTTCGCGCTCGCGGGCGCGCTGGCGACGTACGCAGCGGTGACCGGCCGCACGCAGGCGCGGGAGGTCGCCGAGCGGGCGCTCGGGGTCGCCACGCTGGTCGCCGGCCGCTACCCGCGCGCCGGTGGCTGGGGCCTGGCCGTGGGGGAGGCGCTGCTCGCCGGCCCGCTCGAGATCGCGGTCGTCGGGGAGCCCGCCGACCCGCGCACCGTCGAGCTGCACCGCGCGGCGCTGGCCGCGACCAGCCCAGGCGTCGCGGTGGTGCGCGGCGCGCCGGGGGACGACCGCGTACCCCTCCTGCAGGACCGCCCGCTCGTGGACGGCGAGCCGGCGGCGTACGTCTGCGAGGGCTTCGCGTGCCGCCGGCCCGTCACCTCGCCCGCCGAGCTCCGCCGCCTGCTCGACGAGCTCGGCGCGCACCCGTCCGCTGTAGGAGAACCACCTTCCGATCGCGTTGTAATCGAGTAATCATTGCTTCATGACCACACCAGAGAACGACAGCGGCGCACGGCGCCGCGAGCAGGAGGAGCGGCTGCGGGGATGGTTCGTCGGGCGGCTGCCCGACGGCTGGTTCGAGGGTGCGCCCTCGGTCACCGTGGACCGCGAGGAGATCGTCGTGGTCGGCACGCTGCCGGCCCCCGACCTGGGCAGCGACGCCTCGGAGGCCGAGCGGGCCGCGGCGTTCGCCGGCCGGGCGAAGCGGTTCCGCGAGGAGACCCGCGAGCAGCGCATGGCCGTCGCCCGCGAGGCCGAGCACACCTTCGGCCGCAAGGTCGCGTGGGGCGTGTCGAGCGGCACGGAGACCCACCTGTTCACCCACCTCGCCGTCCCGGTCATGACGCGGCTGCGCCAGCCCGAGCGTCGGGTGCTCGACACCCTCGTCGACGCGGGCGTCGCGCGCTCCCGGGCCGACGCCCTGGCCTGGTGCGTCCGCCTGGTCGGCCAGCACAGCGAGAGCTGGCTCGCGGAGCTGCGCGAGGCGCTCGAGCACGTCGAGCGGGTGCGCGACCGCGGCCCCGAGCCCCGGGGGTAGTGTTCCCGCATCCGGGGCTCTGGGAGGGCGCGTGGGGCTGAGGGACGTCGCCTATGCCGCCTACGCCGCGCGGCTGGCGCGGCGGCTCGACACGGCGCGGACTCCTCACCACGTGGGCATCATCCTCGACGGCAACCGGCGCTGGGCGAAGGCGAGCGGCGAGCAGACGCACGCCGGGCACCGCCGCGGCGCCGACAAGATCACCGAGGTCCTCGGCTGGTGCGAGGAGTCCGGGGTCAAGGTCGTCACGCTGTGGCTGCTCTCCACCGACAACCTGACCCGGCCGCCGGCCGAGCTCGGTCCGCTGCTGCGGATCATCGAGGACGTCGTGCGAGAGCTGGCCGCCAACGGCCGCTGGCGCGTCCACCCCGTCGGCGCCCTCGACCTGCTCCCGCAGGAGACCGCCCGGCTGCTCAAGGACACCGCCTCGGCGACCTCCGACCGTGACGGGCTGCACGTCAACGTGGCGGTCGGCTACGGCGGGCGGCGCGAGATCGCCGACGCGGTGCGCAGCCTGCTGCAGGAGCACGCGGCCCGCGGGACCACCATCGAGGAGCTCGCCGAGGTGCTCGACGTCGAGCACATCAGCGAGCACCTCTACACCCGAGGCCAGCCCGACCCCGACCTGGTCATCCGCACGTCGGGCGAGCAGCGGCTCTCGGGCTTCCTGCTGTGGCAGACCGCGCACTCCGAGTTCTTCTTCTGCGACGCGCTGTGGCCGGACTTCCGGCGCATCGACTTCCTGCGGGCGCTGCGGGCCTACGCGACGCGCCAGCGCCGCTTCGGCAGCTGAGGTTCACCTGTTCGACGCGCGTGTTGCCGCACCCGCGGCGCCGCGAGCGGTTAGCGTCGGCTCCGACGGCGGGCAACCCGTCCGCCGCCACCGGAGGCCCACTCGTGCTCGTACCACGCGACTGTGGACGTAGTTGGGGGCCGGCACCCGGCCCTCGGGCCAGGTCCCGGACCGCCGCCGCTCGACGCTGACACGCCGGGCGCGGGGTGCGCGCCCGACCGGGAGTACTCGTGGTCACTGCTCCTCTCCCCGCCGCCGCTCTGCCTGCTGACGACGCACCGACGCGCCGCACGTACGTCCTCGACACCAGCGTCCTGCTGAGCGACCCCCGCGCTCCGATGCGCTTCGCCGAGCACGAGGTCGTCCTGCCGCTCGTCGTCGTGACCGAGCTGGAGGCCAAGCGCGCGCACCCCGAGCTCGGCTGGTTCGCCCGCGAGGCGCTGCGCCTGCTCGACGACCTGCGCATAGAGCACGGCCGCCTCGACCAGGCGCTGCCCGTGGGCGACCTCGGGGGCACGCTGCAGGTCGAGCTCAACCACACCGACGCCTCGGTGCTCCCCGCGGGCTTCCGTCTCGGTGACAGCGACACCCGCATCCTCTCGGTCGCGCGCAACCTGGCCGCCGAGGGCCGCGACGTCGTGCTGGTCTCGAAGGACCTGCCGATGCGGGTGAAGGCGTCCGCGGTCGGCCTCGCCGCGGAGGAGTTCCGCAGCGGGCAGGTCGTCGAGTCCGGCTGGACCGGCATGACCGAGTTCGAGGTCGGCGCCAGCGTGGTCGACGCGCTCTACGACGTCGACCGCGTCGAGCTGGACGTCGCCCGCGAGCTGCCGTGCCACACGGGCATACGGCTGATCTCCGAGCGCGGGTCGGCGCTCGGGCGCGTCGCGCCCGACAAGAGCGTGCGGCTCGTACGCGGTGACCGCGAGGCGTTCGGCCTGCACGGCCGCAGCGCCGAGCAGCGCATCGCGCTCGACCTGCTGCTCGACCCCGAGGTCGGCATCGTCTCGCTCGGCGGCAACGCCGGCACCGGCAAGTCGGCCCTGGCGCTGTGCGCCGGGCTCGAGTCGGTGATGGAGCGCCGCCAGCACCGCAAGGTCGTGGTGTTCCGGCCGCTGTACGCGGTGGGCGGCCAGGACCTCGGCTACCTGCCGGGCTCCGAGTCGGAGAAGATGTCGCCCTGGGCCCAGGCGGTGTTCGACACCCTGGGCGCGCTGGTCTCCTCCGAGGTCGTCGACGAGGTGCTCGACCGCGGGATGCTCGAGGTGCTGCCGCTGACCCACATCCGCGGGCGCTCGCTCCACGACGCTTTCGTCATCGTCGACGAGGCCCAGTCGCTGGAGCGCAACGTGCTGCTCACCGTGCTGTCGCGGGTGGGCCAGGGCTCACGCGTCGTGCTCACGCACGACGTCGCCCAGCGCGACAACCTGCGGGTGGGCCGCCACGACGGCGTCTCGTCGGTGATCGAGGCGCTCAAGGGCCACCCGTTGTTCGCCCATGTCACGCTGACCCGCTCGGAGCGCTCGCCGATCGCCGCGCTCGTCACCGACATGCTGGGCGACCTGCAGATCTGAGCTAGCGGCGGCCTCGGCGGGCGGTGCGCCGCACCTGGAGCAGCCGGACGCTGGCGACCAGGGCGACCAGCAGCCCGCCGAGGACGGCCGAGAGCAGCAGGGCCACCCCGAGCGGGAAGCTGCCGTCGAGCCAGAGGAACCTCACCTTCGTGCGCTTGAGGTTCTGCAGCACGAACACCAGCACGACGACCAGCACCAGACCAGCTGGCACCAGTGCCGCCCACGCCCGACCAGTGCGGTGGGGCGGGGGCAGCTGCTCGGGGTTCGACATGGCTACTCCTTCGCGGGCGCCGTCATCGAGAGCACGTCGAGAGCGGCGTCGAGCTGCTCGGCGGTCAGCTTGCCCTGGTCGACGTAGCCGCGCTCGAGCACGACCTGCCGGATGGTCTTGCGCTCGGCCAGCGACTGCTTGGCCACCTTGGCGGCCTCTTCGTAGCCGATGTAGCGGTTGAGCGGCGTGACGACGGAGGGGGAGGACTCGGCGTACTCCTTGCACCGCTCCTCGTTGGCGACCAGTCCGTCGACGCAGGTGTCGGCGAACAGCCGGGAGATGTTGGCCAGCAGGCGGATCGACTCGAGCACGTTGCGGGCGATGACCGGCAGCATGACGTTGAGCTCGAAGTTGCCTGCGGCGCCGGCGAAGGCGACGGTGGCGTCGTTGCCGATGACCTGCGCGCACACCATGCACAGAGCCTCGGGGATGACCGGGTTGACCTTGCCCGGCATGATCGAGCTGCCCGGCTGGAGGTCGGGGAGGAAGAGCTCCGTGAGCCCGGTGCGCGGCCCCGAGCCCATCCAGCGCACGTCGTTGCTGATCTTGTAGAGCGAGGTCGCGATCGTGCGCAGCTGGCCGGAGAGCTCGACCAGCCCGTCGCGCGCGCCCTGCGCCTCGAAGTGGTCACGGGCCTCGGTGAGCGGCAGGCCGGTGACGGCGGCGACCTCGGCGATGACCTTGGCCGAGAAGCCGGCGGGGGTGTTGATGCCGGTGCCCACCGCAGTGCCGCCCAACGGCAGCTCGGCGACGCGCGGCAGGCTCGCCTGCAGGCGCTCGACGCCGTAGCGGACCTGGGCGGCGTAGCCGCCGAACTCCTGCCCGAGCGTCACCGGCGTGGCGTCCATGAGGTGGGTGCGCCCGCTCTTGACCGTGGTCGCCCACTCGCGCGACTTCGCGCTGAGGGCCGCCTCGAGGTGCTGCAGGGCCGGCACGAGGTCGTTGACGACGGCGCTCGTGGCGGCGATGTGGATCGAGGACGGGAAGACGTCGTTCGACGACTGCGAGGCGTTGACGTGGTCGTTCGGGTGCACCGGCGCCCCGAGCAGCTCGGTGGCGAGGGTGGCGACGACCTCGTTGGTGTTCATGTTGCTCGAGGTGCCCGAGCCGGTCTGGAACACGTCGATCGGGAAGTGGTCGTCGTGGTCGCCGCGGGCCACCTGGTCGGCCGCCTCCTGGATCGCCTCCGCTACCGGCGCGTCGAGGATGCCGAGCTCGGCGTTGACCTTGGCGGCCGCGGCCTTGATGCGCGCGAGCGCCTCGATGTGGGCCCGTTCGATGCGCTGGCCGGAGATCGGGAAGTTCTCCACCGCGCGCTGGGTCTGCGCCCGCCACTTGGCGTCGACCGGCACGAGCACGTCGCCCATCGAGTCGTGCTCGACCCGGAAACCCTGCTGCACTGCGTCACCCACTGCGCTTCACTGCCCTCTGCTCTCGACACGCTGTCCACCGTCGACACCCATCCTGCCGGATGCGCCGGAGGTGCGTGCGTGCGACAGGGTCCGCTCGACCAACCGCCCGACCTGCTCGGCCTCGATCAGGAAGGCGTCGTGGCCGTAGGGCGAGGTGACGACGTGCAGCCCGTCGGCGTGCGGGAGCAGCCGGGCGATCTCCTCCTGCTGGGCGAGCGGGTAGAGCCGGTCGCTGTCGACGCCGCCGACGACGGTCGGCACGGGCACCTGCGACAGCGCCCGGGCCACGCCACCGCGCCCGCGGCCGACGTCGTGGGTGTCCATCGCCGAGGTCAGCGCCACGTAGCTCGCGGCGTCGAAGCGGCCTACGAGCTTGGAGCCGTGGTGCTGCAGGTAGGACTCGACCGCGAACCGTCCGCCGAGCAGCGGGTCCTCGTCGCCCTGCGGGCTGCGGCCGAAGCGCAGCGCGAGCTCCTGCTCGCTGCGGTAGGTCAGGTGTGCGATCTGCCGCGCGAGCGCGAGCCCGTGCTCGGGACGGGTGCCGGTGTCGTGGTAGTCGCCGCTCTGCCACGCCGGGTCGACGGCGATGGCCCTGCGCTGCACGGAGCCGAGCGCCACCTGGTCGGCGCTCGTCGCCGCCCCGACGGCCAGCACGAGCGCCGCGCCCACCCGCTCCGGGCGGCTGACCGCCCACTCGAGCGACCGCATGCCGCCCATCGACCCGCCCAGCACCGCCGCCCAGCGCCCGATGCCGAGGGCGTCGGCGAGCAGCGCCTCGGCCGCGACCTGGTCGCGGATCGTGGTGCGGGGGAAGCGACTGCCCCAGACAGAGCCGTCGGACCGCCGGCTCGCCGGGCCGGTCGTGCCGCGGCACCCGCCGAGCACGTTGGGCGCCACGACCCACCAGCGGTCGGTGTCGAGCGGCTTGCCCGGTCCGACGACCGCGTCCCACCAGCCGGGCGTCGGGTGGCCCTCGCCGGCCGGGCCGGCGACGTGCGAGTCGCCCGTGAGGGCGTGGAGGACCAGCACCGCGTTCGTACGGTCCGGTGCCGGAGTGCCCCACGTCTCGTAGGCGACGGTGAGGCCGGGCAGGACGCCGCCCAGCTCGAGCGGCAGGTCGCCGAGGTCGGCGAACTGCCGGTGCCCAGCCGGGCCGGCCTCCTGCCCGGCGGCGCTCACTTGCTCTTCGCGGCCCGGAAACCGGCGTCGAGGTCGCTGAGGATGTCCTCGATGCCCTCGATGCCGACGGCGAGGCGCACGAGGCCCGGGGTGACACCGGAGGCGAGCTGCTCCTCGGGCGAGAGCTGCGAGTGGGTCGTCGACGCGGGGTGGATGACCAGGCTGCGGACGTCGCCGATGTTGGCGACGTGGCTGTGCAGCTCGAGGGCGTCGACGAAGGCGCGCCCGGCCTCGATGCCGCCCTCGATCTCGAAGGCCAGCACCGCGCCGGTGCCGCGGGGCAGGTAGCGCCGGCCACGGTCGTACCACGGCGAGGACGGCAGGCCCGCGTAGTGCACGGTCTGCACCTCGTCGCGCGCCTCCAGCCACTCCGCCACGCGCTGGGCGTTGGAGATGTGGCGCTCCATGCGCAGGCTGAGGGTCTCGATGCCCTGGGAGAGCAGGAAGGCGTTGAAGGGCGAGATCGCCGGGCCGAGGTCGCGCAGCAGCTGCACGCGCGCCTTGATGATGTAGGCCAGCGGCCCGACCGCGTCGGTGTAGACGACGCCGTGGTAGCTCGGGTCCGGCGTCGTCAGGCCCGGGAACCGCTCGGCCTGCGCGGTCCAGTCGAACGACGAGCCGCTCACGATGGCGCCGCCGATGGCCGTGCCGTGCCCGCCGATGTACTTCGTCGCCGAGTGCACGACGATGTCGGCGCCGTGCTCGAGGGGCCGGTTGAGCCACGGCGTCGGGATCGTGTTGTCGACGATCAGCGGCACGCCGAGCTCGTGGGCGAGCGCCCCCACCGCCTCGGTGTCCAGCACGTGGCCGCTCGGGTTGGCCAGCGTCTCGGCGAAGAACGCCTTGGTGGTGGGCCGGAACGCGGCGCGCCACGCGTCGAGGTCGTCGGGGTCGACGAAGGAGGTGGTGATGCCGAGCTTGGGCAGCGTGTAGTGGAACAGGTTGTAGGTGCCGCCGTAGAGCCGGCTCGACGACACGATGTGGTCGCCGGCCTGCGCGATGTTGAGGATCGCCAGGGTCTCGGCGGCCTGCCCGCTCGAAGTCAGCAGCGCGCCGACGCCGCCCTCGAGCGAGGCGATGCGCTGCTCGACGACGTCCTGCGTCGGGTTCATGATGCGGGTGTAGATGTTGCCGGTCTCGGCGAGCCCGAACAGCGCCGCGGCGTGGTCGCTGTCGCGGAACGTGTATGACGTCGTCTGGTAGATCGGCAGGGCGCGGGCGTTCGTCGCGCCGTCGGGCGTCTGCCCGGCGTGCACCTGGCGCGTCTCGAAGCTCCACTGCTGGTCGTCGGTCATCGTGCTGCTCCTGTGCGGTGGGGGAGGTGGCGGGAGTCCTCGTCGCGGCGCGCAGGCAGGCGCACGCGAGGCGGGGTCGTACGCAGCGCTCGGCGCGCTGCGGGCGGTGGAGCGGGTCGCGCGGAGAGCGGGAGCGCTCAGGCGCAGCGACAGGCCGCGGCGACGACGCGCATCAGGTCGACGTGGCGGCGCGCGAACAGCGCAGGCGTCGTCGACATGGCTGCAGTGTTGTGCACCGCTCCGGTCAGGTCAAGCGAGGGCCGTAGGGGCCCAGGACCTCCGACTGCGCCGGTCGGACGACTCCGGTCGCGTTCCGTGGCGAGGCCGTCGCGCGGTGCCGCACTGTTGCTCCTGCGCGACCGACGCGCACCTGACCAAGGAGCACCCGTGAGCACCACCCGCGCCCGTCGTGGCCTCGTCGCCCTCTCGCTCGTCCTCGCCCTCGGCGGTGCCGTCGCCGTCGAGTCGCACGCCGTCGCCGGCTCGTCGCACCAGCCGGGGTCCTCGCAGGCCGGCCGCTCCTGGTCGAAGTAGTCCCTGCGCGCGGCTCAGCGCACCAGCGAGACACGCTCCGCGTAGGCGCGCTCGGCCCGCTCCATCGCGGCGGCGAGCTCTGCGTCGGCTGCCGCCCACGCCTCGTCGGGGACCGTGACGGTGGGTGGGAGCGCCAGCGCCAGCGCCAGCCGGCGTCGCAGACCGGTCGGGGGGTGGGTGGCGTCGACGGCGTGCCCGGCGCGCTCGCAGACGCGCCTGAGCCGCTCGCGCTCCGAGTCCGGCAGCTCGCGCAGGTGCCGTCGTGCCAGCGCCCACAGGCCGTGCCGGTCGCCCCTGCGCACGGCACGGTCGAGCGCGTCGAGGGTCGTGCGGTCGAGCTCCAGCACCTCGAGCAGGTCGGCCGCGGCGGCCGAGCCGGCGACCTGCACCGCGAGCACGTCGGCGTAGTACTCCGCGCGCTGCGAGGAGCGCAGGAGCACGAGCTCGAGCATGCCGGCGTAGGCGCGTACCGCCGCGTAGAGCGGCCACCCGCCCAGGCGCCAGAAGGTCTGCTCGCTCCAGTCGGCGTGCCACCGGTCGGTCGTCGTCCTCCGCTGGGGCAGCAGGAGCTCCGCCCAGGCCTCCAGCGTCGTCAGCGCACCGCCGACGACGGCGAGGTCGTGCAGGTCGCCGTTCGCCCCGTGCGCCAGCTCGTGCCCGAGCAGCGCCACGCGCGACTGCGCAGGCAGCGCCGCCCACAGCGGAGCCCCGAGGGTCACGAGCTCCCTGCGGCGCAGACCGAGCGCAGCCCGCGACGCGTTCCACTGCCCGTCGACCTGCACCACCTCGACCGGTCGCCCGCCGACGACGCCCGCGATCGCGTCGAGGACCGCGAACAGCGCGGGCGCCTCGCTGTGTGCCACGGTGTCCGGCCCGGTGCGCAGCCGCCCGAGCCGTGGACGGACGAACCATGCCAGCAGCAGGAGGAACGCGGCGACCGCGAGGCCGAGCGGCCGGCGGTCCACGGCGACTGCCGCGAGGACTGCCGCACCGGCGACCGCGACCGTGAGCCCGTGCACCGGCACGGCGAGGGCGACGGCCGCAGCACGCGCCAGGCCGAGCCGCGGACGGAGGGCGGCGGCGTCGACGGTCGCCCTGCGCGTCTGCTCGAAGAGCGCGTCCCCGAGGGAGGTGGCGAGCGCCGCGCGTCGGCGCTGCAGCCGGCCCACGGGCTCCGGGCGGGACGGCCTGGGCTCGACGTTCCAGTCGCAGGCGCGGCACCACACGACGAAGCGGGGGTCGTCGGGCAGCTGGGCCGAGCACTCGGGGCACAGAGGCGTGCTCGTCGCGGTCACCGGCCGCATCCTGGCAGAGCGCGGTGGGCGCAGGAGGCGGTTCCGGCGGGGCCTCAGTCGATCAGCTGCACCCGCAGCCGCCACACGGCCAGCCAGCCCATGGCCGCGGCGAACACGACGAGCACCGCGACGTGGCCGAGGTCGGCGAGCGGGTGCAGCCCGAAGACGGCGTGGCGCACCAGCTCGACGCAGTGGTAGAGCGGGTTGAACCGCGCCAGGGCCTGTCCCCAGCCCGGCAGCTGGGTGATGGGGAAGAACGTCCCTGCCACCAGGAACAGCGGGGTCAGCAGCCCCGAGATGATGTAGTTGAACGAGTCGATGGAGGGGACCACCGCCGAGGCCAGCATGCCGGCGAGGGCGAAGCCGAGGCCGGTGACGAAGCCGATGAGCGGCACGAGCACCATGCCGACGGACGGGTCGAGCCCGAAGCAGACCGCCACCAGCAGCGGGGCGAGGCCGTAGGCGCCGGACTTCACCGCGATGAACGACGCCTCGCCGAGGACGACCTCGTGCACGTCGATCGGGGCCGCCATCAGGGCGTCGTAGCTGTGCTGGAAGGTGCGGCGGATGAAGGTCTGGAACATGCCGGTGAAGGCAGCCGTGAACAGCACGGCGGTGGCGACGACCCCGGTGCCGAGGAAGTCGAGGTAGCGGTAGCCGCCGATGCGCCCGACCAGCGTGCCGAAGCCGGTGCCGAACGCGAGCAGGTAGATCGTGGGCTCGACGACCGAGGAGAACGTCGTCGAGCGCCAGTAGCGCTTGTAGAGCGTGGTCTCGTGCTTCCACACCCCTGCCAGGGCGGGCAGCTCGAACCGGCGCAGGGCGGCGGGCTCCGCGCGCACCCCTGCGGTCGAGGCGGTCGTCGGGTCGGTGGTGGTCACAGCACGGTCTCCCCGGTCAGCGTGACGAAGACGTCCTCGAGGTTGGCGGGGCGCTCCGAGCGCTCGCCCAGCACGCGCGCGAGCTCCTCGGGCAGGGTCTCGGCCCGCAGCACCGAGATCGAGGGTCCGGTGCGCCGGGTGGGCAGCCCGGCGCCCTGCACCTGGGCCTCGATCTCGGCCAGGCGCGGCGGCGGCCCGTAGTACTCGTAGGCGAGCCGCCCGGCGTGGGTGTCGAGCAGGGACGCCGGGTCGCCGTGGGCGATGACCGCGCCGGCCGAGACGACCGCCACCTCGTCGGCCAGCCGCTCGGCCTCCTCGATGTAGTGGGTCGACATGAGGACCGTGACGCCCTCGCTGCGCAGCCGGTCGATCAGCGACCACAGCTCCTGGCGCACCTGCGGGTCGAGGCCGACGGTCGGCTCGTCGAGGAGCACCAGCGAGGGCCGGTGGACCAGGCCGCGGGCGATCAGGAGGCGGCGGCGCATGCCGCCCGAGAGCTTCTGCACCTTGGTGTCCGCGCGGTCGGTGAGCGTCGCGATGGCGAGCGCACGGCGCACGGCTGCGGCGCGCTCGCGCGACGGCACGCGGTAGAGGTGGGCGAAGACCTCGAGGTTCTGCTCGCAGGTGAGCTCCTCGTCGAGGTTGTCCTTCTGCGGGACGACACCCATGAGCGCGCGGGCCTGCTTCGAGGCGCGCGGCACCGGCAGGCCCATCACCTCGATCTCGCCGGAGTCGGCGAGCGCCTGGGCCGTGAGCAGCCGCATGGTCGTCGACTTGCCCGCGCCGTTGGGGCCGAGCAGGCCGAAGCAGATGCCCTCGCGGACCCCGAGCGTGAGCCCGTTGACCGCGTGCACCTCGCCGAAGCTCTTGTGCACCTCGCGCAGCGAGATGGCCAGCGGTGTCGTCACGTCCGCCGACACTAGGCCCCGGCACCGACGGAGTCACCCGAGTTCTCCACAGGAGCGTCGAGACCTGTCGGAACCGGTGCGAACAGGCGTAGGTTGCACCCTGCCACCGGAGCGGGCGTCCGCTCCGACCCCAGGGAGCCCGCATGCGCCTACGCCGTCTCGTCCCCCTCGTCGCCGCAGTGGCGCTGCCCGCGGCGGCGATCGTCCCCTTCGCCGTCCAGGGCGGCGCGGCCGACGCCGGCACGGGCCCCGGCGTCCTGACCGGGGCCGACCTCGCCCGCCTGGGGGCGCCGTCGACCGGCGTGCCCGGCCCCGACTCGCCCGGCTCGTTCGACGCGACGCTGCCCAACGGCCGTCGGGTCACTCCGGCGGGCGTCAGCGTGCAGACGGGGCAGTTCCCGCTCAACTCGGTGCTGACCCCGGACGGCAGGTTCCTGCTCACGAGCAACGACGACGAGCGCAACACCCCTGCGCGCACCGGCACAGCGGTCGACCCGGCCGACACCAAGAACGGTGCGGGCACGGCGCTGTCGTCCTACGCCGTCAGCATCACCGACACCGCCACGATGGAGGTCGTCGCCTCGCTGCCCGCGCCGAAGCGCCTGGCGCCGCCGAACCCGAGCGTCGCGTCCAACGGGCGCGTCAACAGCGACGCGGCCAACGGGCTGTTCCTCGGGCTCGCGGTGCTGCCGGCGCAGGGCGGCGGCTACACCGTCTACGCCAGCGGCGGCGTGAGCGACGTGCTCTACGAGTACGCGGTGGCCGCCGACGGCACCGTCGCCCACCCGCTCGATCCTGTGCAGATCCCCATGCCGGTGCCCACCGACAAGACGCAGGCGACCTACGGCATGGCGGCGCCCGGCTGGCTCACCGTCTCGGCCGACCGCAAGACCCTCTACGTCGTCAACAACAACGGCAACTCGGTCACGCCGGTGTCGCTCGCCACCGACACGCCCGGCACGCCCGTGCCGGTCGGCTACTTCCCCTACGCCGCCCAGCAGGTCGGCAGCAAGCTGTTCGTCAGCAACTGGGGCGTCACCACGCGCACCTTCGCCGACGGCGTCGGCACCACCGACCCGGCGACCGGTACGGTCACCCACACCTACTCCCCGCACGTGGGCGGCGGGGCGACCAACCGCTACGCCAACCCCGACACCAGCCCGACGAAGTCGTCGAGCCTCTCGGTGCTGAGCCTCGGCGGCGGCCTCTCGGCGGCCAGCACGATCTCGCTGGCCCGCCCCATCGACGGGCTCAACATCGTCGGCGGCACCCACCCCTCGGCGCTGGCCTACGCGGCCCGCGGCTCGCACCGCGCGCTGTTCGTCGCCGACGCCAACGAGGACGCCATCGCCGTCGTCGACCCGGCCTCGGAGAAGGTGCTGCGCCGGGTCCTGCTCGACGAGCCGGTCCACCTCGGCAACCTCGGCTACACCGACGGCGAGAGCCCCGGCACCTACGGCCTGACGCCCGACGCGCTCGCCGTGAGCCCCGACCAGAAGACGCTCTACGTCGCCGAGGCCGGCCTCAACAGCGTGGCGGTCTACTCGCTCGGCAACAACCCGCAGCACCCGCACTACCGCGGCCGCATCCCCACCGGCTGGTACCCGACCGGCGTGACCGTCTCGCCCGACGGCAGCTCGCTCTACGTCACCAACTCCAAGGGCGCCGGCTCGCCCTACGGCTACCAGGGCACCTACACCGCCCCGGGCGTCTACACCGACCCCGACGTCAACTGGAGCTGGGGCTCGGTGCAGAAGGTCGCGCTGCGCGGGCTCGACCTCGAGGCCTCGACGGCGCGGGTCATCGCCAACACGGTCGTGAAGAAGACCTACGACAAGAAGAAGCTGGCCACCCTGCAGGCCGGCATCAAGCACGTGGTCTTCATCCTGCGCGAGAACAAGAGCTACGACACCTACTTCGGCGACGACGCCGTGCTCAACGCGCGCGGCGCCAACGGCAGCCCGGCCCACGCGCAGTACGGCCCCTACGTGCCCAACACCAGGAAGATCGCCGAGCAGTTCGTGGTGGGTGACAACAACCACGCCGACTCCGAGGAGTCCAACGAGGGCCACCAGTTCGCACTCACGGGCACGAGCAACGACTACAGCCAGAAGACGGTCCTCACCCGGTTCCAGCGCCCGTTGACCAACATCAAGAACCAGGACCCCGAGGACTACCCGCTGCAGGGCTACATCTACAACGCCATGGCCCGCAACGGGAAGTCCTACCGCGACTACGGCGACAACCTGCGCATCAGCGGGTTCGACGACGGCTCGAGCCCCGACTTCTGCAGCGACGACCCGAAGCCCGGGTGCGACAACGCGACCTACGCGTCCATCGCCGACACCACCTCGCCGACCGTCGGGCTGGGCGGCACCTACAGCGAGACGCTCCCGGCGCTCAAGGTCCTCGCCGGCCACCTCGACGAGAAGTACCCGAGCTGGAACCTGCGCATCAGCGACCAGCGCCGGGCGACGGAGTTCATCTCCGACTTCGGCAAGCTCGTCGACGCGGGCACGGCCCCCGAGTTCACGAGCCTGTGGCTGCCCGACGACCACACCGGCGGGTGCGCCGCTCCGGGGCTCACGCCCTGCACGCCGACCGCCGAGGTGTCCGACAACGACCTCGCCGTGGGCCGGGTCGTCGACTACCTCTCGCACTCGGCGATCTGGAAGGACACCGCGGTCTTCATCACGCAGGACGACGCGCAGGGCTCGCCCGACCACGTCTACGCGCACCGCACCTACACGACCGTGGTGTCGCCGTGGGCCAAGCGCGGGGCGGTCGTCCACACCCTCGGCTCGACCGTCTCGGTCCCGAAGACGATCGAGGAGCTCCTCGACCTGCCGGCGATGAGCTACGGCGACCTGCTGGCCAACGACCTGCTCGACTACTTCACGACGACCCCGGACTACACGCCCTTCACCGCGGTGCCTGCCTCACCGGCCGCCACGGCGAAGGTGCCGGCCGAGGTCTCGCGGATCTGGAAGCTGGCCGCGCCGCTGGGCCAGGGCTCCTACGACTCGGGGACCCAGCAGATCGGCGCCCTGACGAACCTCTACTTCCAGTCGCTCGAGCTCTCGAAGCACAAGTCCACGATGGCGCGAGGTGCCTACGCCGAGGAGCAGGCGCGCATCTACGCCGCCGCGCGCGCTTCGGCCCCGGGCAGGTAGCACGCGTCGATCGCGGCCACCGGGTTGACGAACCGGCCGCCGTCGGGCGCCTCCAGTCGAGGCGCCCCGACGACGGCCGGCTGGCCGGCGGCCGTGAAGCAGCCGCCGGCCTTGGCCTGCAGCTCGTAGTCCGCCTCGAGCGGCGTGCCGTCGGGGCCGAACCACGTGACGGTGCACGTCCAGGCACCGGCGCCGCGGTTGGCGCCGGCACCTGGCTTGTCGCACCTGGCACGCACGGCCAGCGCGTCGGGGGAGAGGCCCGGACGGCCGAGCAGCTGCTGCTGGCGCACGTAGAGCCGGGCGAAGCTCGAGGCCAGCGTCGACTCGAGGTCGGGCTGGGTGACGTCGTCGGGTCCGCAGCCCGCCAGCAGCGCCGTCGCGGTGGCGGCGGCGAGGAGCCCCGCTGCGGGACGACGCAGGCGGGTGCTCATCCGAGCTCGTCCCGGTCGCTGAACCGCCACCACGCGACGCCGAGCGCGGCGCAGGCGTACGCCGCGCTGACGGCCAGGGACTCGAGCACCGGGCGCAGCCCGGGCTGCTCGAGCAGCAGCGTGTGCCACGAGGTGAGGTGGAACGCCAGCAGCAGGTGGCCGATGACGTCGGAGCGGCCGAGGAACGGGTAGAGCTGCATGGCCAGCCCGACGAGGACCGG
This sequence comes from Motilibacter peucedani, assembly GCF_003634695.1. Classification (NCBI taxonomy): domain Bacteria; kingdom Bacillati; phylum Actinomycetota; class Actinomycetes; order Motilibacterales; family Motilibacteraceae; genus Motilibacter; species Motilibacter peucedani. The sequence continues at coordinate 4,284 of NZ_RBWV01000002.1, read as the reverse complement.
CCCGACGACCCCCACGACGCTGCTGCGCGTCACGACGCTCAGCGCCAGCGCGAGGCAGGTGAACCCGAGCACGGGCGGGAGGGTCAGAGCCCAGGAGCCGAGAACGTCGGGCAACGCGTGGCCCGCCGGCACGAGCTGGCCGGAGAGGCCCACGAGCGGCTGCCGCCCCACGACGAGCAGCCCCGCCGCCGTGCTCGAGGCCGTCAGCACGACCATGAGCACCACGGTCCAGACGACCGCGGCCAGCACCTTGCCGGCGAAGACCTCGCCCCTGCTGGTGGAGCGCGTCAGCACGGTCTTCCACGTGCCGCGCGCGTCCTCGCCGGAGAAGACGTCACCGGCCACCAGCGCCGTGAGGGCGGGCGCGGCCCACTGGGCGACGAACCCGAGCACCAGCAGGGGCAGCGCGAACCCGGACTCGGTGACCCAGCGCCCGAACAGCGAGTCCTCCGGCAGTTGCGTCTGGCCTCTCACGCCCGCGACGAAGGCGAACGGTGCGAGCAGGCAGACGAGCAGGCAGAGGCGTACGCGCCACAGCGCCGCGAACGAGCGCAGCTCCCAGCGCGCCACCACCAGCGCCCGGCTCACGACGCCGGCTCCCGGGCGCGCTCGGGCTCGGTGAGCTCGAAGAACAGCGCCTGCAGAGGCTCTGTCTGCACGCGCAGCGTGCGCACCGGCACGCCGGCCGCTGCGAGGGCCGCCACCAGGGCGTCCATCGAGCCCTGCGCCGCGCTCACGAGCAGCGCGTCGTCGCGGGTGTCGCCACGCGTGCGCGAGACCGGGAGGCCGAGAGAGGCGGCGACCTCGGCGGCGCGCGCGTCGTCGGCGGTCTCGAGCAGGTGGGCGGGCGCAGGAGCCTCGGCCCGCAGCGCGGCGACTGGACCACTGCGTGCCACCTGGCCACGCACCAGGATCGTCACGTCGTCGCAGGCCGCGGCCACGTCGGCCATGTCGTGGCTGGCCAGCAGCACCGTGCGGCCCTCGGCCGCGAGCCTGCCCACCAGGTCGAGCATGTCGCGGCTCCCGGCCGGGTCGAGCCCGTTGGCGGGCTCGTCGAGCACCAGCAGCTGGGGCTCGCGCACGAGAGCGGCGGCCATGCCCAGCCGCTGGCGCATGCCGAGCGAGAAGTGGCGCACCGGACGCCGGCGCTCCGCCGTCAGCCCCGTCGTGGCGAGCGCCTCGTCGAGCACGGCGGCCGCTCGCCCGCCGTCGAGGTCGGCGAGCATGCGCAGGTTGTCCTCGGCGCTCAGCGCCGGCCGGAACCTCGGTGCCTCGATCAGCGCGGCGACGCCCTCACGCGCCCGCGGCCCCGCGGCGGGGTCCTGCCCGAGGACGCGCACGCTGCCCGAGTCGGAGTGCACCAGCCCCACGAGGATGCGCAGCAGGGTCGTCTTGCCGGCGCCGTTGGGACCCAGCAGGCCGTGGACGGTGCCGGGAGCGACGTGGAGGTCGACCCCGTCGAGCGCGAGCGTGCCGCCGAAGCGGCGGGTCAGACCGCGTACGTCGACGGCGGGCACCACGTCAGTCCACCCGGCTCAGCGCGCCAGCCGGGCCTCGAGCTCGGCGCGGGTCGGAGGGTTGGCGCCGGCCCGCTCGCAGGTGATCGAGGCCACGGTCGCCGCCTCCAGCGCCAGCCGGCGCAGCGTCGGCTCGTCGAGCGAGCGGAGCCGGTCGAGGGAGTCGACGGAGAGCAGGTCGGCCCGGCGCAGGGCGTCGAGCAGGCCGGACATGAACGCGTCGCCCGCGCCCACCGTGTCGACGACGTCGGTGGGCAGGGCGGGCAGGTCGACCCGGACGCCGCTGGTCGAGGCCCAGGCGCCGTCGCCGCCGCGCGTGACGACGACGAGCTCGGTGCCGCCCTGCAGCCAGCGGGCCGCGACCTCGCGGAAGTCGGTGCCGGGGTAGAGGAACTCGAAGTCCTCCTCCGAGGCCTTGACCACGTGCGCGAGCGCGACGGCCTCCTCGACCCGGCGCACGAGCGCACCGTGGTCGGGCGTCAGCTTCGGCCGGGCGTTGGGGTCGTAGGACACCAGCACCCGCTCGCGCACCGCGGCCATCGTGCGCAGCACCGTCGAGGCGCCCGGCTCGATGGTCACGCCGAGCGAGCCGGTGTGCAGGGCGGTCGAGCCGGCGGCGAGCGGCAGCTCGGGCAGGTCCCAGTCGAGGTCGAACTCGTAGCTCGCCACCCCTTCGGCGTCGAGGGTGGCGGTGGCCGTGCTCGTGCGGGCGAGCCCCTCGGCCTCGCCCAGGAGCTCGACGCCCTCGGCCCGCAGGTGGGCGACCAGGCTGCGGCCGTGCTCGTCGGGACCGACCCGGGTGGCGAGGCCCACCTCGGAGCCCAGTCGGGCCAGGCCGACCGCGACGTTGAAGGGGCTGCCGCCGAGGTGGTCGGAGACGGATCCGTCGGTGCGGCGCACGACGTCGATGAGGGCTTCGCCCACGACGGTGATCAAGTGGAGGGGCCCTTTCAGCGAGCGTGGTCGAAGTCGATGGCGGAGTAGGCGCGCAGCTTGGAGAGCTGGTGCTCGGACTTGATGGTGCGGATCGTGCCGCTCTTGGAGCGCATGACGATCGAGTGGGTGTGGGCGGCGCCGTGGGAGTAGCGCACGCCGCGCACCAGCTCGCCGTCGGTGACGCCGGTCGCGACGAAGAAGACGTTGTCGCTGCTGACCAGGTCGTCGATGCGCAGCACCCGGTCGAGGTCGTGGCCGGCGTCGACCGCCTTCTGCCGCTCGGCGTCGCCCTGCGGCCAGAGCCGGCCCTGGATCTCGCCGCCCAGGCACTTGAGGGCGCAGGCGGCGATGATGCCCTCGGGCGTGCCGCCGATGCCGAGCATGAGGTCGATGCCGGTGCCTTCGCGCGCCGTCATGATGGCGCCCGCGACGTCGCCGTCGGAGATGAACTTGATGCGGGCGCCGGTCTTGCGGACCTCCTCGACCAGGCCGGCGTGGCGCGGCCGGTCGAGGATGACGACCGTCACGTCCTCGTTGCGCCCGCCCTTGGCCTTGGCGACCCACTTGATGTTGGCGCGCACCGGCGCGGTGATGTCGATGACGTCGGCGGCCTCGGGCCCGGTGGCGATCTTCTCCATGTAGAAGACGGCCGACGGGTCGAACATCGTGCCGCGCTCGGCGACCGCCATGACGGCGATCGCGTTGTCCATGCCCTTGGCGCACAGGGTCGTCCCGTCGACCGGGTCGACCGCGACGTCGCACTCGGGCCCGTCGCCGGACCCGACGCGCTCGCCGTTGAAGAGCATCGGCGCCTCGTCCTTCTCGCCCTCGCCGATGACGACCGTGCCCTGCATGCCGACGGTGGTGATGAGCTGGCGCATGGCGTTGACGGCTGCGCCGTCGGCGCCGTTCTTGTCGCCGCGCCCGACCCAGCGCCCGGCCGCCATCGCCGCGGCCTCGGTGACGCGCACGAGCTCGAGCGCCAGGTTGCGGTCGGGTGCCTCGGCACCCACGCGCAGCGTGGGGGGTACGGCGACGTCGCGTTCCATGGAGCTCCTCCGAGTTCCGGGGCGTGGCGGCACATCGTAGCGAGGTCACGATCACCGACCTCCTCGCGCGGCGCCCGGGCGCGGCATCGGGGACGATGGAGGGGTGAGCACCCCGCTGAGCAGCACGCCGCCGACCCCGGAGCCCGTCACCGACGGGGAGACCGTGGCCGAGTCGCACGCCCGCCGCGGGCGCGGCTCGGTCCGCGACCTCGTGCTCTCCCTGCTCGCCGTCCTGGCCGTCGTCGGTGTGATCGTGCTCGCCTCGCCGCGCGAGGGCGGCAGCCCGGTGCACGAGATCGACTACAGCAGCGCGCTGGCCGATGCACGGCGTACGGCGTCGTTCGCGGTCGTGGCGCCCGAGGGTCTGCCGGCCGGGTGGCGGCCGACGAGCACCCGCACCGACCGGCGCAACGGCACGACGCACTGGCACATCGGGTTCGTGACGCCGAAGGACGCCTACGCGTCGGTCGAGCAGAGCGACCGGGCGCCCTACGCGTTCGTGGGGGAGATGACCGAGCGCGGCACCACCCAGGGCGTGCTGCAGATCGGCGGCACGGCGTGGGTGCGCACGTTCTCGTCGCTGCGCGACCACCGGGCGCTGTGGAACACGACCGACGGGCAGACCACCGTCGTGGGCGGCACCGCGTCGTGGGCCGAGCTCGAGCAGCTCACGCGGGCGCTGCGGTCCTAGCTGTTCTGCCCAGTGAGGTTGGTCAACCTTGTGATGGGTGGGACTTGCCCGATGGCGGTGTGGAGCCTGTGATGGTTGTACTCGTGGAGCC
>NZ_RBWV01000001.1 GCF_003634695.1 Motilibacter peucedani | reverse complement strand
CGCGGGTAGCATCGCGCGCTCTTGCCGCTCTGCGCGCGGGTAGCATCGCGCGCTCTTGCCGCTCTGCGCGCGGGTAGCATCGCGCGCTCTTGCCGGTCTGCGCGCGGGTAGCATCGCGCGCTCTTGCCGGTCTGCGCGCGGGTAGCATCGCGCGCTCTTGCCGGTCTGCGCGCGGGTAGCATCGCGCGCTCTTGCCGGTCTGCGCGCGGGTAGCATCGCGCGCTCTTGCCGGTCTGCGCGCGGGTAGCATCGCGCGCTCTTGCCGGTCTGCGCGCGGGTAGCATCGCGCGCTCTTGCCGGTCTGCGCGCGGGTAGCATCGCGCGCTCTTGCCGCCGAGCGCGCGGCGCGCAGCCACACGTCGGTCCATGGCGATGAGCCGACTCAGGTGTCCTGAGGCGATCCACGTCTCCGCTGCATCAGGAGGCCGAGCAGTGCCCCATGGACGGCGAGGAACGTCCCGACGCCCCTGAGCGGCGTGTTGTCGGTCAAGATGCCGAACAGAACGAGCATGAAGCCCGAGACGACGGCTGCCGCGCACAACAACACGCGCCACGACTGCATGCAACGGGACTACCCGACGATCTTCCCCTCATGCCGCCGACGGTGCTGCGCCTGCGTGAGAGAGTTTGCGTATGAGCCTGCGGAGCAAGACGCTCATACTGCTAGCCGCGGTCGCACTAGCCGTGCTCCTCGAGTACTTTGCCGCCGCCCTCGGGTGGCCGCGCTGGTCACGAGGTGCCGTCTCTGGTGTGGTGATCGCTACGGCAGTCGTCATCTTGTCTCGCGGCGCCTCAGCTGGCTGACGCGCGGACATGCCGCCGACGGAGCGCGCTGCTCTACGCATGTCGCCTGCGAACACTCAGATGCGACCTGACCGCTCCTCACAGGAAGGGGCGCCTGGCTCAGGCCCCGTCGCGTGTTCGTGATCCCGCCAGCGTGCGGCCGGCTCCGCCTCCTGATGAAGAGGTCCAGGGCCGTTGACCAGAGGTGTAGGGCGTCAGCTCATCGGGAGACGCTGCGGTCACGAGCCCGGCGAGCCGCGCTGGGTACCAAGACGCCAGCCATCGAGGAGTGTCCTATGACCACGCCCGCACCTGGTGAGGCAGGAAGCGGGTCGTCCGGCGTACGCGTCGGTGACGGCTCGACGACGTGCCGGAACACGCTGCGCGCGTCGTGATGGTGAGATGGCCGACGCTCGCGGCGGTACGCACGCTCCCGTGCCCTGCTTGACGAGCACGCGGACCCGCCCCGTGCGGAGGAGGCCGCCGTCGCATGTCTCGCTACCGCCCAGGTGCTGCGGCTCTGACCACGGACTGCGACGACCCGGGCCGGAAGGGCGGTCGAACGCCAGTGTCACAGCCGCCCCGCGTCGCACTCCCCGTCGCTTTGCCCTTGTCCTCCCCATTCCGCCTCGCTAGGTTCGGACTGCCCGCAGGCTGGTCTCGATGAGGAGGCGCCATGTCGCGCGTACACCCCTTCACCGCCGTGCTCGCGGTCGTGGGGCTGCTCACCACCCCGGCGCTGCTCGCCGCTCCCGCCTCGGCCGGGGCGAGCGGAGCAGCCCCCGGAGGTCCGGGCGCGGCAACCGACTACCTCGCCGCTGACAAGTCCGGGTTCGCCACCTCCACGACGGCGGCCAGCACGGTGTGGTTGACGGTGCAGAAGGAGGGCGGGCTGGGCGAGGTGTTCTACCCCGACCTCGGCACGCCCGGCGCGCGCGCGCTCCGGTTCCTGGTGTCCGACGGCGGCAGCACGGCCCTCGCGCAGGAGGTCGCCGACGTCCGCACCACGGTCACCGACCAGCGGAGCCTGAGCTACCGCCAGACGTTCGTCCAGCGCGCCGGGCACTGGCGGCTCACCGCGGACTACGCGACAGACCCCGCCCGGGCCACCGTGCTCGTGCACCTGCGGCTCGCGGCGACGGACGGCAAGCGGCACGCCGTCTACGTCGCCTATGAGCCCACTCTCACCAACGACGGCACCGACGACTCGGGGGCGACCCGGGATGGCGGACTCGTCGCGCACGACGCCACCACCGCGAGCGCGCTGGTCGCCGCGACCGGGTTCACCGCGACCTCGACCGGATACCGCGGCACGAGCGACGGCATCACCGACCTGACCGCGGACGGACGGTTGGACGGGCGCTGGACCTCGGCCGGTCCGGGCAGCATCGTCCAGACCGCGGCGACCTCGCTGACGGGGTGGCACGACGGGCGCGAGACCACGCTCGCCCTCGCCTTCGGCTCCACGACGGAGAAGGCCGTCTCTGCGGCACGCAGCTCGCTGGCGACCGGGTACGCCGCGACCTCGCACGCGTACGCCGCGGGCTGGCACGCGTACCTGCGCAGCCTCAAGACCCCGCCGTCGTCGCTGGACTCCGGTGCCGAGAAGCGGCTCTACCGCGCCTCGGTCATGGTCCTCGCCGCCAGCGAGGACAAGACGCACCGCGGGGCCTACGTCGCCTCCCCGACGATGCCGTGGCGTTGGGGCAAGGAGAAGCCGTCGGGCCCCTACCACCTGGTTTGGTCGCGCGACCTCTACCAGATCGCGAGCTCCCTGGCCCTGGCGGGCGACGTCGCGGGCGCGAACCGCGCGCTGGACTACTTGTTCGACGTGCAGCAGAAGCCCGACGGGTCGTTCCCGCAGAACTCCGCGGTCGACGGCACGCCCGTGTGGGGCGGGCTCCAGCTCGACGAGGTCGCCTTCCCGATGGTGCTCGCCTACCAGCTCGGCCGTACCGACGAGGGCACCTGGGCGCACGTCAAGGCCGCGGCCGACTTCCTGGTCGGCTTCAGCCAGGACGGCAACGTGGCGCCGTGGACGCCCCAGGACCGCTGGGAGAACCAGTCCGGCTACTCACCGGCGACCATCGCCGCGGAGATCGCGGGGCTGGTGTGCGCGGCGTCGATCGCCCGCGCCAACGGCGATGCCGCGTCCGCCGGGCGCTACCTGGCGGCTGCGGACTCGTGGCGTGCGCATCTCAAGGCGTGGACCGTCACGACCACGGGGCCGTACTCCAGCGGGCCGTACTTCCTGCGCCTCACCAAGGACGGGATGCCAAATGCGGGGACGACGTACGCCATCGGCGACAGCGGGCCGTCCGCCATGGACCAGCGCCGTGTCGTCGACCCCAGCTTCCTCGACGTCGTGCGCCTCGGCGTGCTCCCGGCGAGCGACCCTTCGGTCGTCAACAGCCTGCGTGTCGTGGACGAGCAGCTGGGCGTCTCGACGGCCCGCGGCGTCTACTGGCACCGGGCGTCGTTCGACGGCTACGGCGAGCGGCGCGACGGCAGCCCGTGGGACTTCGGGCTCCCCGAGGACTCGCGTCTGACCCTCGGCCGGGCGTGGCCGCTGCTCAACGGCGAGCGCGGGGAGTACGACCTGGCCGCCGGCGACCGCGCCGCGGCCAGTGCCCAGATCACGACGATGGCGCGCGCAGCGGGGCCCGGGCGGATGCTGCCCGAGCAGGTCTGGGACGACCAGGCGCCCGCTGGCACCGACGGGTTCGTGCCCGGCACGCCGACGTTCTCGGCTACGCCGCTCGCGTGGACCCACGCGCAGTTCGTACGCCTGGCGTGGGACGTGCGCGCCGGCCGCGTCCTCGAGCAGCCGGCGGTCGTGGCGCAGCGCTACGCGGGCTGACCCGCTTCGCCGCCGCGCCGAGGCACGCGAGGGCCGAGAGCCCGGCTCCACGGGCGGTGCCGTGAGCAGGTCCCGTGGGGGACATGTCCACCTGCGCCGCGCTACGGTCAAGGACCACCATGTCTCGGGGAGCAGCATGGCCGCTTACTCCGTTCTCTCGCGGGCTGCGTGCCTTCTCGCCCTCGGAGCCGTGGTCAGCGCAGGGTGCACCGGTTCTAGCGGGCACACACGTCCCCCGCAAGCGGGGAGCAGCGCGGTCGCCTCCCCGGCGGTCACCGGCACGGTGGCGGGTGCCCACGTGCGCGTCCTGGGCATGTGGAGCGGCCCCGAGCTCCAGAGCTTCCAGGCCGTGCAGTCGGTGTGGGAACGGCAGACGGGAGCCACCGTCGACTGGCAGGGGTCGGACGACGTCGCCGCGGACCTGCAGCGCTCCTCGGCGAGGAGCGGACCGGACATCGCGGTGCTGCCGAACCTGCGGGTGCTGCAGGAGCTGGCGGACGCCGGTCGTCTGGTCCCTCTCGACCGTGCGCTCGACGTGACCCAGCTCCGCCACGACTACCCCGCCATCTGGCTGGCTCTCGGCAGCCGCGCCGGCAAGCACTACGGGCTCTTCTACAAGGTGACGGACAAGTCGACGGTGTGGTACGCGCCGACGTCCTTCACCGCGAACGGCTGGTCCGTGCCCTCGACGTGGCACGACCTGCTGTCTCTGGCCGACCGCATGGTCGCGGCAGGCCACACGCCGTTCTCCGTCGTGTCCGCGAGCGGGCAGGCCAGCGGCTGGCCGCTCACCGACTGGGTGTCCGAGATCGTCCTCACCGGCTGCGGGCCAGACGTCTACGACCGCTGGGTGTCAGCGCGCCTGCCGTGGACGGATCCGTGCGTGCGCAAGTCGTTCGTCATGCTCCTCGACCTGCTGCACCACGACGGGTACGTCTTGGGAGGGGCGGACGCGGTGCTGTCCACGAGCGACGAGCAGGGAGCGGACCCGCTCTATGCACGGCCTCCGAAGGCCGAGATGTACTACATGGCGTCCTTCGCCCAGGGCTTCATCACCTCCAGGCTGCCGGACCTGCGTCCCGGTCGGGACTACGGGTTCTTCCCGTTCCCGGCGGTGAACCCCGAGTGGCGCGGCAGCATCACCGTCGGAGCGGACGTCGTCGTGATGACGCGGGACACTCCTGCGGCCCGTGCCTTCTTGAGCTACCTCGCGGGCGCGCCGGCGCAGGAGGTGTGGATCCGCCGGGGAGGCTTCACCTCGGTGGCCCGCAGCGTGCCCACCGACACGTATCCAGATCCGGTCGCGCGGGAGGTGGCGACACACCTCTCGACGGCTCGAGCGACGAGGTTCAGCGCGGGCGACATGATGCCCGCGACCCTTCAACGCGCCTGGTGGCGCGGCATGCTGCGGCTCGTGAGAGATCCGGGTGCGCTGGACAGCGTGCTCGGCTCACTGACTCGGCTCGCCCGCAGCGCTCGCTGACCGCCGCGTGGTACCAAGTCCCGTGAGCAAGCCACCGTCGCACCAGCGTGAGCAGCTCCTCTTCAGCATCACGCCCCCTCGGCGGTCGTCGCCTCCAGAGGACGCTCAGCGGATCGCCACGGTCACCGTCGAGCGCCTCAAGCAGCTCGACCTCGACGCACTCATCGTCTACGACATCGACGACGAGAGCGACCGCAACCCCGACGAGCGGCCCTTCCTCTATCTGCCCACGCAGGACCACGGAGACTTCCACGCCCGTCACCTGACCGAGTGGGACCGTCCGGTCGTCATCTACCGGTGCGTGGGCAAGTACGACTCGACCCAGCTCGAGACATGGCTCGCCGCGCAAGACCCCGAGCTGGTGAGCACCGTGTTCGTCGGAGCGTCGTCCAGCTCCAAGCAGGTGTTGACCAGTCTCGCCGAGGCGCAGGCCGTCTGGCGGAACACGTGCCCCGAGCTGCCTCTCGGCAGCGTGGCCATACCCGAGCGGCACTCCGGCAGCGGACGGGAGCACGAGCGGATGCTGCGCAAGCAGCGCCGCGGCGCGTCCTTCTTCGTGACCCAGGTCGTCTACGACGCCGACGCCGCCAAGAGCATGGTCTCCGACTACTTCTACGCCTGCCATGACCAAGGGCAGGAACCCGCACCCGTCATCTTCACGCTCTCGGTCTGCGGTTCGCTCAAGACCTTGGCCTTCCTGCAGTGGCTAGGAGTCGATGTTCCTGCGTGGATGCGCAACGACCTGCAGAGGTCCGAGGACCCTCTGTCAGTGTCGTTCGAGCACTGCGTGGCGACCGCCGCAGAGCTGGCCGCGTACTGCCGCCGCCTCGGTGCGCCCTTCGGCTTCAACGTCGAGAGCGTCTCGATCAGGCGTGCCGAGATCGACGCCTCCGTGCGCCTCGCCGAGCGTCTGCGAGCCGGGTGAGGCCGCCGGCGACGTCGCCGAGCTGCGCTAGCGGACGTGCGTCACGGACGCGCCCGCCCGCAGGGCCTTCGGGACCTCGGCGACCTCGTCGACGACGGCGAGGAGCCGGTCGATGTCGTCACTGCCAGCCGATGAGTCCACCTCGACGCGGTAGCCGATACCGCTCGACGCCCAGGTCTCCGGCTCGAAGCTGCCCTCCGCGGTGACGAGGACGCCGGCCAGCTCGATGCCGAGAGCTCGCGCTTCGCGGTAGGCGTCGTTCAGCACGCACCCGGCGACTGCGAGGTGCAGTACGTGCGCCCCGCTGAACCGCAGCTCCGCGACGACACCCTCGTCGGTCCACGGGTGCGCAGGACGAGGTCCTTCCCGAGGCTGCCGCGCAGCGAGCCCGCAGCCACGCGTACGGCGTAGGTGTCCGGCATCAGCTCACGCTAGCGACTGTCGCCGACACCCGTCCACGGTCATGCGGAGGAGTCGGAAGCCACGACGGCGCGGTAGAGGGCGTCGTACTGCGACGAACGCGACCTGTAGTACTGCTCGTGGTCTGGTGTGGGCTCATAGCTCCGCCCGGTCGTCGCCCGCGTCCGCGGAGTGTCGAGAGCGAGGACGGCCAACGCGTGCAGCGCGGTGCCGTGCAGCGTGGTCCGCTTGATCGTCACCGGCTCGACGGGCGCTCCGAGCACGTCCGCGAGGACCTGCTGCCACGCCGGAAGGTCCTGGGTCACCCGGCCGCTCGCGAGGATGCGCGCCGGCCGCGCGACGGTGCCTAGCTGGTCGGCGATCCGCGCGTAGGACAGGGCGACGCCCTCCATGGCGCCGCGGAGGATCTGCGCACCCGTGGTGGCGGCCGACACCCCGGCGAACGTCGCTCGGGCCTCAGCTGCCCAGCCGGTGGCGCGCTCGCCGGACAGGTAGGGCAGAACGAGGGGCGTCGCGTGGTCAGGCGCCGCCGCCATCACCTGGTCGAGGTCCGTCGCGTCCAGCTGAAGACTGCTCTGGAGCCAGCTCACCATCCGGCCGACGTCGTTGACAGCCCCGCCGAGCAGGGAGCGGTCCGCGTCGACCCGGTAGCACCACAGGCCGGAAGGGACCTGGTCGGGCACCGCGTGGACGAGCACGCGGATCGCCCCGCTCGTGGCCGCGGCGACAGCGGCGGACGTCTCGTCGACTGCGCCTGTGCCGAGGTTGCTCGCGAAGCCGTCGGAGATCGGCGCGAACCAGAGGGCATGCCGGAGCGCCGGCCAGGGGAGGGCAGCGCCGCCACCGAGGTCCAGCGGCTGGTCCGGGTCACGCACCTCGCAGAGCTGCAACTCGTCGACACCGGCGGCAGCCAGCAGCTCACCGTCCCACCTCCCGGTGCGGCGGTCGAGCATCCCGGTCCACGCCGCCGTGGACGTGCCCGCGGCCGTCGTGCCGAGCAGGGAGAGGTACGCGTACTCACCCAGAGACATCCACCGGCGCGCGCGGCTGAACGTGGCCGGATCGGTCTCCTCGACCCAGCGGAGCCTCGGCGCGAGGTAGCTGCTGTGGATGCGGCACCCGGTCCGCTGCTGCACCTGCGCCTCGTCGAGCTCGCTTCGCAACTGAGCGACCTGGGCGTGGCAACGGGAGTCCGCGTAGGTGTAGCAGGGCGTCACCGCAGAGCCGTCCGCGCCGACGCCCACCAGTGACGACGCGAAGGTGTCGAGGGCGACGCCCCCGACCCGGCCGGCAAGCTGCCGGCTCGCGAGCTCGTCGATGATGTGCCGGAGCTCGCCCACCACCTGGTCCGGGTCGATGACCGAGGTGCCGTCCGCGGCGGTGGTGAACGCGTGCGGGAGCTTGAGCCGGCCACCCTCGACCGGCCGCCCCGTGGCGTCGAAGACGTCCCCGCGGCTGCCGGTCGACCCGACGTCCAACGCGAGGACCAGCGGGTCGAGAGCGTCCGTGGCGCTCACCCTGGTGAACCCCTGCGTCATGGCACGTCCTCCGTCGCTCGCGTCCTGTCGGGTCAACTCGTACCCACGCCTTCGCCGGCCGCATCCCGCAGCCGGCGCAGGTGCCCACTGGCGCGCGCGACAGCATCGCCCTCGTGCCTGCGACGCACGGCGTCGACGACCGCGGCGTGCGCCGCGCGGTCCTCCGCCGTGCGGTGCTGCTGGCCGTGCGCGAGGTGCGCCAGCATGGCGGCGCGCACTCGTGCCTCGCAGGAGTCGAACAGCTGCAGGAGCAGCTCGTTGTGCGCCGCCACGACGACCGAGCGGTGGAAGGCGATGTCGGCGTCGACGTACGCCTCGTCGTCCTCCTGCTCCGCAGCGCGTCGCCGTTCGGCGAGCGCTCGGCGCAGCTGGGTGAGGTCCCGGCGGTCCCGGCGGGTGGCTGCGAGGCGAGCGGCCTGGACCTCGATCGCCTCCCGGACCTCCACGACCTCGCGGACCTCGGCGCTGCGTACGCTGCCCTGCCAGTCGGCGGCCGGCTCCGTCGAGACCACGAAGACTCCGGCGCCCTGCCGTGACTCGACGAGCTGCCTGCCGGCAAGTGCCTTCACGGCTTCCCGCACCGTCGAGCGCCCGACGCCCAGCTGCTCCGACAGGACCGCCTCGCTGGGCAGCCTCGAGCCCACCGGCCACCGCCCGGACCGGATCTCCTGCAAGAGGTGTTCCGCCGCCTGCTCCGCGAGCGGGTTCCTGCGCAGCATGCGCGCCTCACTTGTCAGACAACCTGATGTGTCGCTACTGTCAGCCCCATGCTGCCACGGACGACCGTCCTTCGCCGCCGCGGCGGGGCCTGACCACACCGGCCTCCCCGTCGCGGGACTTCTGCCTGGTCGGTGCCCCTCGCACCTCGAAGGACTTCCGTGACCACCACTCAGCTCTCGGCATGGAACCGCCAGCAGCCTTCTGCCATGCCGTCGCACCGCTACTGCGACGTCTTCTCCCGCGTGCCGGTGCCGCAGTTCGACCGGACCTGGCCCGATGCCCGTCTGGAGGCAGCGCCCCTCTGGGTGCCCGTCGACCTGCGCGACGGCAACCAGGCGCTGCCCGAGCCGATGGACCCCTCGCGCAAGCGGGAGCTCTTCGAGCTGCTGGTGCGCATGGGCTACAAGGAGATCGAGGTGGGCTACCCGAGCGCCTCGCAGACCGACTTCGACTTCGTGCGCATGCTGGCCGCCTCGCACGACCTGGCTCCGGACGTCACGGTCGTCGTCTTCACCGCCGCCCGCAGGGACCTCATCGAGCGCACGGTGGAGTCCGTACGCGGCCTGCACAACGACGTCGTCGTCCACGTCTACGCCGCCACCGCTCCGCTGTGGCGCGACCTCGTGCTGCGACGGTCCCGCGAGCAGCTGACGGAGATGGTGCTGGCTGCGTGCCGCGACGTGCTCGAGCTGGCGGGGGAACTGCCTCGCGTCAGGTTCCAGTTCTCGCCGGAGGTCTTCAACCTGACCGAGCCGGAGTTCGTGCTCGAGCTCTGCGACGCGGTGACACGGGTGTGGGAGGCGTGCCCCGAGCGGCCGGTGACCCTCAACCTGCCGGTGACGGTGGAGGCGGCGACGCCGAACGTCTACGCCGACCAGATCGAGTGGATGCACCGCAACCTCGACCGGCGCGACAGCGTCATCCTCAGCGTCCACCCGCACAACGACCGGGGCACCGGGATCGCGTGCGCCGAGCTGGCGGTGCTCGCGGGCGCCCAGCGGGTCGAGGGCTGCGTGTTCGGCAACGGGGAGCGCACCGGCAACGTCGACATCGCCACGCTCGCCCTCAACCTGCACGCCCAGGGCGTTGACCCCCAGATCGACTTCTCCGACATCGACGGGGTCCGGGCCGTCGTCGAGCGGTGCACCGGGATCCCGGTGCACGATCGGCACCCCTACGCCGGCGACCTGGTCTACACCGCCTTCTCCGGCACCCACCAGGACGCGATCGCCAAGGGCCTCGCGGAGCACTCGGTGCGCGCCGCCGCCACGGGCGTCCCCGAGGGAGAGCTGCCGTGGCAGGTGCCCTACCTGCCCATCGACCCGGCAGACGTCGGCCGGTCCTACGAAGGCGTCGTGCGCGTCAACTCCCAGTCGGGCAAGGGGGGAGTGGCGCAGCTGCTGCGCGCGGCCTACGGCATCGAGCTCCCGCGCGGTCTGCAGGCCGACTTCGCGAGGCACGTGCAGGCGCACTGCGACCTCACCGGACGCGAGGCGACGGCGGAGGTCCTGCTGCACCTGCTGCAGGCGAAGTACTCGGCGCCTGGCGGACCCGTCGAGCTGCTCGACTGGCGCACCGAGCGGGACGCGCGCGGGCGCGACAGGACCTGGGTCGTGCTGTGCCTCGACGGTCGGCGCGTCGAGCGCACCGGCACCGACGCCGGCCCCGTGGACGTGCTCGTGCGCGCCCTGGCGGCCGAAGGCGTCGAGCTGGACGTGCGTGCGCTGTCGCAGCACTCGCTCGGGAGCTCGAGCGCGGCTGACGCGCTCAGCATCCTGGAGTGGGCGGCGGCGGGTGGTACGGCGTGGTCCGTCGGCGTCGCTCCGTCCACGACCGCTGCGAACCTCGAAGCCGTCGTCGCCGCCGCGCGAGCCGTCCGTTCTGATGGTGCCTAGCGCCGCGCAGCCACCTTCACAAGAGCCACGAGGAGGACAGCCCCCAGCACCCACGCCCACACGCTCAGGTGCGCGGACCCCCAGCCGCCCGTGGGGTAGACGTCGGGTCCGACCGGCCAGTGGTCCAGGAGGTCGGTCGAGAGCCGCAGGCCGGTGCCCGGACCGGAGGCGCTGTCTGCGACCTGCGCCGTCACGCCAGGGCTGGGGTGCTCGTCGTAGGGCCCGAACACCCACACGGGTCCTCCGGCGAACACCTCCGCCGAGCGGTAGCGCCATGCCTGCAGGCACCACAGCGCCAGACCTCCGAGTGCCACTGCGGCTCCCGTCCTGGGACGGCGCCGGGAGACGGCCAGGGCCACCGCGCCCAGCGCCGGCACGGCGCACCACACCGGCGAGGTCGTCGCTGCAGACGCCCACGCCTCACCGGAGGACCCACCTGCGAACAGCGGGCACAGGGCCAGCACACCGAGCGCGAGTGCCAGAGCGAGTGACGGGAGCCGGCGGGTCACGGCAGCATCAGGCACCCACCGGACCGGCGAGGACGGGCGGCAGCTCAGTGCTCCCGTCGACGCGTGCGCCCGCCACCTGCGTGCGGGTCAGGAACAGCGCTGTGCGGAGGTCGGCGCCCCTGAGGTCCGCGCCTCGGAGGTCTGCGCCCAGGAGGTCGGTGCGGTCGAGCGTCGCCCCGCGGAGGTCCGCTCCCAGCAGTGACGCGCCGCGCAGGTCGCTGCCGGTGAAGCTCCTGCCCCGCAGGTCCTGGCCGCTGAGGTCTGCGCGCCGGAGCTCGCGGGACCGTCGCTCAGAGACCGGAGCACCAGCGCGTACCACTGCGCTCGCTTCGAGCAGGAAAGAGGCCACAGCAGACCAGTAAGCGTCGACCTGCGCGCGCTGCAGGCCCAGCTCGTCGCGCAGCCGGAGGCCCTCGTCGCGGAGGGCCGTCGCCGTGGCGTGCGCCGGGGCGGCGTCAGGACGCGCGAGCACTTCTGCGACGTACCACAGCAGCTCGTGCAGGTCCCGCACCACCTCGAAGGCGTCGGCCCGCTGCGCCGGTGCCCGCGTGGCCGTCACGTGCTGGCCGGCACCCAGGCAGTCGAAGGCGCTGCAGCCGGGGAAGCCGGACTCGGCGAGGCGGTCATGGATCCCGCAGCGGAAGTCGTCGAGCAGCTTGGGGCACGGGGTGCGCGGTGGCTTGTCGATCGCGAACTCCGCCGACCGCGAGAAGGCGGGCACGATGCAGCACAGCGCGGCGCACCGCGAACAGTCCGCTCGCAGGGTCGGTCGCAGGTCGAGCGGGGCAGGCACCACCCCATTCTGGGGCACGCGCCTGTGTGTCCGACGGCCCCTCAGGGCAGCCAGAGCGTCCGCGCGCGCTGCCACGTCACCTCGGCGAGCCGGGCCTGCCCCAGGACGCTCGGGTGGAAGTAGTCGACCGACGAGAGGTCCGCGGCGGTGATCGGCTGCGCGAAGACGGCTCCGCCGTCGTAGCGGCAGTGCGGCGTCTTCGCACAGCCGGCGCGGAGGACGGCGTTGTAGGCGACGACCCGGGCCCGTACCGCTGCCCGCCGCGCCTGGTCGGCAGCAGTCACGGACGTCGGGTCGGCGAGCATGGTCGGGCAGATCGGGAAGCCGGACCACACCTGGACCGCCGCAGGCACGGTCGAGCCCACCCGCCAGAGCCGCTCGAGGTCGGGGATCGAGGCGACGAAGACCCGAGCCTGCGGACGCCCCTCACTGATCGTCGCGAGAGCGGCACCGTAGGCGCTGGCGAACTGGGACACCGGAGTCATCGCGCCGACGCTCGAGCGGCACGCGTCGTTGGCGCCTACCAGCACGGTGACGGCGTCAGCGCGCTGGGAGACCGCGAGCTGCGCCTGCCGGGGGAGGTCAGCGACGAGGGCACCGCTGCGGGCGTCGTCGTAGGCGCCGCTCACCGGCCGCGCCTCCCCGATGCGGGTGGCGAGGCTGCGCACGTCCGCGGAGGAGCCCGTCGCCCAGGACACCTCGGGGCAGTCCGAGAGCGGGGCGCAGGCGTCGAACCCCTGCGTGATCGAGTCGCCGAGGGCGGCCATGACGATCGGACGGCCCTCGGCGGCCTTGCTGCTCGGGGTGGCTGGTGCCGTTGCGGCGGGGGAAGCGGGGGCGGAGGTGGCCGGTGGGCGGGGCGAGGCGGCGGGCGAGCCCGACGAGCAGGCGGAGGCCAGCAGGGCCGAGGCCAGGGCGAGGCCGGTGACGAGGGAACGGTGTCCGAGATGCACCGTCCCAGTGTGCGTGACGGACTCCGGCCGCTGACCGGCTCAGCGACCGGTGGGCGGAGGCCGGCTGATGCGCTGCTGCGTCCGAAGCGGTCGGCCCGTCACCGCAGGTGGCCGGGCCGCAGCTTCGGACACAGGGCTCGCGGGACGCCGGGTGTTGTATGGGTCCATGGAATTCCGCTACCTCGGTGCATCCGGGTTCAAGATCTCAGAGATCACCTACGGCAACTGGCTCACGCACGGTTCCCAGGTCGAGAACGAGACGGCCACTGCATGCGTACGCGCCGCGCTCGACGCCGGCATCTCGACCTTCGACACCGCCGACGTCTACGCCAACACCAGGGCCGAGACGGTCCTCGGAGAGGCTCTGAAGGGCGAGCGCCGGGAGTCGCTCGAGGTCTTCACGAAGGTCTTCGGTCCCACCGGGCCCAAGGGGCACAACGACCTCGGGCTCTCGCGCAAGCACATCACCGAGGCGGTCAACGGCTCGCTCCAGCGGCTGCAGACCGACTACATCGACCTCTACCAGGCCCACCGCTACGACTACGAGACGCCGCTCGAGGAGACGATGCAGGCCTTCGCCGACCTCGTGCGGCAGGGCAAGGTGCTCTACGTCGGCGTCAGCGAGTGGACCTCGGAGCAGCTGCGGGCCGGCCACGCCCTCGCGCAGCAGCTCGGCTTCCAGCTGATCTCCAACCAGCCGGAGTACTCCATGCTCTGGCGCGTGATCGAGGGCGAGGTCGTGCCGACCTCCGAGGAGCTCGGCATCTCGCAGGTGGTGTGGTCGCCCATCGCCCAGGGCGTGCTGACGGGCAAGTACGTGCCCGGCGAGCAGCCGCCCACCGGCTCGCGCGCGACCGACGACAAGGGCGGCAGGAGCATGATCGCCCGCTGGATGAGCGACGACGTCCTCGCCCGCGTGCAGCAGCTGCGACCTGTCGCCGACGAGCTCGGCCTCTCGATGGCGCAGCTCGCGGTGGCGTGGGTGCTGCAGAACCCCAACGTGTCCACGGCGATCATCGGCGCCTCGCGCCCCGAGCAGGTGCACGAGAACGTCGCGGCGGCAGGCGTGCGCATCCCGGCCGAGGCGCTGGCCCGCATCGACGAGGCGCTCGGCGACGTCGTCGAGCGGGACCCCAGCCGGACCTCCGAGCGCTCGCCGAAGACGCGCGAGGCCTGACCCGTCCCGGGGGCGCGCTCGAGCGCACGAGGACGCGGCGCGACACGACACGCGCGACACGCCGCGCGCCTCCCTGATCTGGAGCGGGTCGCGGGCTACGTTCTCCGGCCATGGAGCAGTTGACATAACTATAAGGCTCCACTTGAGGGTGAGGGTTCACACCCTTCGCCCGGGCCGCAGACCGCAGAGCACCAGACCACAGAGCACCACCCAGCACCACACCAGCTCCACACCACCCGGGCCCGTCTCCACCGCGGAGAGAGGCCCCGACCCGGAAGGCAACCGACGTGGCAGCACCGCAGAACTACCTGGCGGTCATCAAGGTCGTCGGCATCGGCGGCGGCGGTGTCAACGCCGTCAACCGCATGATCGAGGTCGGCCTCAAGGGCGTCGAGTTCATCGCGATCAACACCGACGCGCAGGCCCTGCTCATGAGCGACGCCGACGTCAAGCTCGACGTGGGCCGCGAGCTCACCCGCGGGCTCGGCGCCGGCGCGGAGCCGCAGGTCGGCCGCAAGGCCGCCGAGGACCACGCCGACGAGATCGAGGAGGTGCTCAAGGGCGCCGACATGGTCTTCGTCACCGCCGGCGAGGGCGGCGGCACCGGCACCGGCGGCGCTCCCGTCGTGGCCCGCATCGCCCGCTCGCTCGGCGCGCTCACCATCGGCGTCGTCACGCGGCCGTTCACCTTCGAGGGCCGGCGCCGCGCGGGCAGCGCGGAGTCGGGCATCGAGGAGCTGCGCAACGAGGTCGACACGCTGATCGTCATCCCGAACGACCGGCTGCTCTCGATCTCCGACCGCCAGATCAGCATGCTCGACGCCTTCAAGCAGGCCGACCAGGTGCTGCTGCAGGGCGTCTCGGGCATCACCGACCTGATCACGACCCCCGGCCTGATCAACCTGGACTTCGCCGACGTCAAGAGCGTCATGTCCGGCGCGGGGTCCGCCCTCATGGGCATCGGCTCGGCCCGCGGCGAGGACCGCGCGGTCACCGCCGCCGAGCAGGCCATCGCCAGCCCGCTGCTCGAGGCCTCCATCGACGGCGCGCACGGCGTGCTCCTCTCCATCGCCGGCGGCTCCGACCTGGGCCTGTTCGAGATCAACGAGGCCGCCCAGCTGGTGGCCGAGTCGGCCCACCCCGAGGCCAACATCATCTTCGGCGCTGTCATCGACGACGCCCTCGGCGACGAGGTGCGGGTCACGGTCATCGCCGCCGGCTTCGACGGCGGGCTGCCCCGTCGCCGGGGCCAGCACCAGCCGGAGCAGCAGCAGCGGCGTACGCCGGGCACCGTCGCGCCCGCACCTGCCGTGACGCTGCCCCCCGGCGTGCCGCAGCCGAGCCCGGCTCCGGCCGGCCCGACCGCCTCGGCCCCGTCCGAGCGCCCCGCGCGGGTGCCGGGTGACCCGGTCCGCTCGGCCACTCCCTCGAGCCGCGGCGAGGTGCGCTTCGAGCCCTCGCGCCCGGCGGGCGGCCGACCGGACGCGCGTCCCGAGCCGGCCCGCCCGGCCCGCGGCCGCACGATCGTCTTCGACGACGCCGGCGACGACCTCGACGTGCCCGACTTCCTGAAGTAGGACGCGCCCCGATGGTCGACGGCCCGCTGCGGTGGACGGAGCAGCTCGGCCCCGCGGTGCTCGCGGGGACCGGGCGCCCCGGCGGCGTCAGCAGCGGGCCCTACGACTCGCTCAACCTCGGCGGCCACGTGGGCGACGAGCCGGACGCCGTGACGCGCAACCGCGAGCGAGTCGCCCGGGCGGCCGGCGTCGAGCACCTGGTGGTCGCCGAGCAGGTGCACGGCCGCGGGGTCGTCGAGGTCGTCGGTCCGTGGCCGGACGACGCGCCGGAGGCGGACGCGCTGTTCACCCGGGCGCCGGGGCTCGCCCTGGCCGTCCTGGTGGCCGACTGCACTCCGGTGGTCGTCGCGGCGCCCGACGAGGGGATGGTCGGGGTGGCCCACGCGGGACGCCGCGGCATGGCGCTCGGCGTCGCCACCTCGCTGGTCGAGCGGATGCGCGCGGCCGGTGCGGGCCGGCTCGTCGCCCGGGTCGGCCCGTCGATCTGCGCCCGCTGCTACGAGGTCCCCCTCGCCATGCGGGAGCAGGTCGCCGAGGTCGAGCCGGTCGCCCGGTCGGTCACGCGCACCGGCACGCCGAGCCTCGACGTCTCCGCCGGCGTGCTCGAGCAGCTCGCCCGGGCCGAGGTCGAGGTCGCGGAGGTGCCCGGGTGCACGGCGGAGTCCGACGCGCTGTTCTCCTACCGCCGCTCGCGCACGACCGGCCGGTTCGCCGGCCTGGCGTGGCTGCGCGGATGAGCGAGGACCGCGCCGCCGAGCTGGCAGCCTCTCTCGCCGCGCTCGAGGTGCGCACCGCCGCGGCGTGCGCCGCGGCCGGCCGGGCGCGCGAGGAGGTGACGGTCGTCGCGGTGACGAAGACGTACCCCGCCTCCGACGTGCGCGTCCTGGCAGGTCTCGGCGTGCGCGACGTCGCCGAGAACCGCGAGCAGGAGGGCGACCCCAAGGCCGCCGAGTGCTCCGACCTGGGGCTGCGCTGGCACTTCGTCGGCCAGCTCCAGCGCAACAAGGCGGCGTCGGTGGCGCGGTGGGCCGCCGCGGTGCACTCCGTCGACCGGGTGCGGCTCGTCCCGGCGCTCGAGCTCGGCGCCGAGCGCGCCGGGCGCGAGCTCGAGTGCTTCGTGCAGGTGCAGCTCGACCCGTCCGCCGAGCCGGGGCGCGGGGGAGCCGCGCCCGACGAGGTGGCCCGGGTCGCCGACGAGGTCGCCGCCTCGCCGCACCTGCGGCTGCGCGGCCTGATGGCCGTCGCACCGCTCGGCGCCGACCCGGCGGACGCGTTCGCGCGGCTGCAGGAGCTGGCCGCACGCGTACGCGTCGACCACCCCGCTGCCGACGCCGTCAGCGCCGGCATGAGCGGCGACCTGGAGCAGGCGGTGGCGGCAGGTGCGACACACCTGCGCATCGGCACCGCCTTGCTCGGGAAGCGGGCGCCGCTCCGGTAACGTCCCGCACACCACGCCGACGAACTGCCCGCGGCACCCCGCCGCACCCCAGCACACCCACAGCCCGACGCACGGCACCAACCCGGAGGAACCACGACGATGGCCGGCGGCATGCGCAAGATGGCGGTCTACCTCGGCCTGGTCGAGGACGACGCCGAGCGCTACGACTACGACGAGTACGACGACTACGACGACGGCTACGCCGACGCCGCCCCCGAGCCGGCGCCCGCCCGTGCCCGTGCCGGGGCCGTGCGCGACCTCGACGACGCTCCCGTGCGCCACGCGGTGCGCGAGCCGGTCGCGATGCGCAAGGGCACGGCCTCCCACGGCGGTCACGGCTCCTCCGCCCTGGGCACCGACGGCTCGCTGGCCACCGTGCCGCGCCACGTCCCCGCGCCGGCGCCCGCCCCCACGGGGCTCGACCGGATCACCACGATCCACCCGCGCTCCTACAACGACGCCAAGACCATCGGCGAGACGTTCCGCTCCGGCACCCCGGTGATCATGAACCTCACCGACATGGACGACTCCGACGCCAAGCGCCTGGTCGACTTCGCGGCGGGGCTGATCTTCGGGCTGCGTGGCACCATCGAGCGCGTGACCAACAAGGTGTTCCTGCTCTCGCCGGCCAACGTGTCCGTGACCGCGGAGGAGCGCGCTCGCATGGCCGAGAACGGCTTCTTCAACCAGAGCTGAGCTGAGGCGTGTCCACGCTGCTCGACTGGGTCGGGAGTCTGATCGAGGTCTACATCCTCGTGCTGATCGCCCGTCTGGTCCTCGACTTCGTGCAGATGTTCGCGCGGGCCTGGCGGCCGCGCGGCGTGGTGCTCGTCCTGGCCGAGGTGGTCTACTCCCTGACCGACCCCCCGCTCAAGCTGCTCCGGCGCCTCATCCCGCCGCTGCGCATCGGGACCATCTCCCTCGACCTCTCGTTCCTGGTGCTGATCGTGGCGCTCCAGGTTGCCGCTAGTGTTCTCCGGAACCTGTCCGCTTCGCTGTGACCGGGACCGAGCGTCCCGGGACACCCTGATCAGCGCGCGGCGGGCCCGTCCGCGAGCCCGCACGCATGTCGAGGAGCATTGATGCCTCTCAGCCCAGAGGACGTCGCCAACAAGCAGTTCACGAGCACGAGGCTCGGGCGTGGCTACGACGAGGCCGAGGTCGACGACTTTCTCGACGAGGTCGAGGCGGAGCTCACCCGCCTCTACCGCGAGAACGACGAGCTGCGCTCCAAGCTGGCGCAGGTGCAGCGCTCGCTGTCCGAGGCGCAGGCCCGGCTGGCCCGCGGCGAGGGCGGGCCGCTGACGGGCGCGCACCCGGTCGCCACCGGCGCCCACCAGGTCGGCACCGGCGCCCACCAGACGACGGTGGGCGTCACGACCGGCTCCCACCCGGTCACCGGCGCCCACGCCGTACCCACCGGCTCGCACCCCGTCGCCCCCGTGGCGGCGCCCCAGCAGCCGAGCTTCGACAAGCCCGAGCAGCCGGCCGCCGAGGCTCCGCAGGCCGTCGAGCAGCCGGCCGCCGAGGCGGTCCAGGCGCCGGGCGTCCACGCGGCGCAGGCACCCGCAGCGCCGGCGGCTCCGGTGCCGGCCGAGCAGGCCGCCGGCATCCTCGCGCTGGCGCAGCGCACCGCCGACCAGCACGTCAACGAGGCCAAGGAGCAGGCCGGCCGCATCGTGACCGAGGCCCGGCTGCGCGCCGAGCAGCTGATCCGCGAGGCCGAGGAGCGCCACCGCCAGGTGCTGGGCTCGCTCGAGAACGAGCGGGCGGTGCTCGAGCGCACGGTCGAGGACCTGCGCGGCTTCGAGCGCGACTACCGCAGCCGCCTGCGCAGCTTCATAGAGAGCCAGCTCTCCGGGCTCGACGCGAGCACCAGCGTCGCCCCGGGCGGCCAGGAGCACGGCGCCTAGCCGCACCGCACCGCGGGCTCGGGCCCTCGCACACTAGCGGGTGCGAGGGCCTCGCCGCGTCCGCCCGCCCGCCCCCACGCATCGCCGGGGGGCTGGGCCTGGCGGAGTCAGGCAGGCGGGTCCTCGGTCGGCACGGGCAGGCCGACGCGGGTGCCGTCCACCGGCACGCCGGTCAGTGCGAGCACCCGCGCGAGCACGGTCAGCGTGCCCTCGCCCAGCGCCAGACCGGCCGGCGTCACGCTCACCGAGGTGATGACCAGTCCGCCCGACGGGGCCTCCGACCAGCTCACCTCGCCCAGCGGCACGGCGGCCGGATCGGTGCGCGGCGCGGTCCACACCTGTGCGCCCTCCGGCACCGCGGCGAAGCACCCACCCAGCCAGACGTCCTGACGGGCCATCGCCGCACGCAGCGCGTCGGCCGCGGCGGGCCCCAGCGGCAGGGACGGGCGCACCTCGCTGGCCAGGGCGACGACCCGCTCGACGCGCGGCCGGTCGCTCGGGGCGCCGGCCGGGAGCCGGCCGGGAGCGGGGGAGTCCCCAGGACGCTCGTGCACGCGCACCTCCCCGTCGTCGTCGGTCGCGACTCGTGCCGGACTCCTCTGCTTCGGCGACCAGCAGCCGCCGCTGGAGCCGCCGAACGGGTGACACCGCAGCCGCGACGAGCGTCACCCTCGCGCCTGCTCAACACGCCGGCCCGAGGACCCGACATCCAAGAGGTCCCCGCACCTCGGACGGAAGTCGCTCCCCGTGCTCTCTCGCTCCCGCTACGCCCTGCTCGCCCTGCTCGTCGCGCCCGCCCTGGGCATCACCGTCGGCGCCCTGCCCGCCTCCGCCGCCGACGGCGCGGCACTGCTCGCCGGGGCGTCGCCGCTGGACGGCGCCGCGCTCGCGGGACCCACCACCGCGTACGTCGCGGGGGAAGGCGTCACGCAGGTGACCTGGGTGCTCGACGGCGTCTGGCTCGGCGCCGACACCACCGCGCCGTACGAGCTCGACCTCCGCCTCGCCCCGGGCTCGCACCGCCTGCGGGCGCGGGTGGAGCAGAGGGGCGGCGACGTACGCCTGGACGCCCGCTTCGACGTCGCCTCCGGTGCCGCCGCGGCCCCTGCCGCGCCCGCGGTCCAGCCCGTCGCGCCCTCCGCAGCGCCGGCCGTCCAGCCCGCGACCTCTCCCGCTCCGGCTCCCGCGGTCGCCCCGGCGACCTCGTCCACCGGCACCACCTGGCACGTCGACACCGCCGACGAGGTACGCGCCGCGCTCGCCTCCGCCCGTCCCGGCGACACGGTCGCGGTCGCCGACGGGACCTACCTGTTCAAGAAGCGCGTGGTCGCCGCCGCCTCGGGCACCGCGGCGGCGCCGATCACCCTGGTCGGCTCGCGGCGGGCGGTCTTCCGCACCAAGGGCGTCTCCGGCGACTACGGCCTCTCGGTCACGGGCGACTACTGGCACGTGCGCGGCATCACCGTCGCGCACGCCAGCAAGGGCATCGTGCTCGACGGCTCGCGCGGCACGGTCATCGACGGTGTCGAGGTCTACGACATCGGCGCCGAGGGCGTGCACTTCCGCTCGTGCAGCTCCGACGGCGTCCTGCGCGACTCCTACGTGCACGACACCGGCCGGCGATCGCCTCAGTACGGCGAGGGCGTCTACGTCGGCTCGGCGAGCTCGAACTGGGGCTCCTACCACTGCACCGACCCGGTCGAGCGGATCTCGACCGGCGACAACACCGAGCGGGTGCTCGTCGAGGGCAACACCTTCGAGGACGTCACCGCCGAGGGAGCGGACCTCAAGGAGGGCACCGACTCCGGCACGCTGCGCGACAACCGCTTCGTCGCCGCCGGCACCTCGGGGCGCAACAGCGCCGACTCGGCCGTCGACGCCAAGGGCAACGGCTGGGTCGTGAGCGGCAACACCGTCTCGGACACGACGCGGCGCTGGGACGACGACGGCACCCTGCGTCCGAGCGCCTTCGCCGACGGCTTCCAGGCCCACTCCGTGGTGCCGGGCTACGGCACCCGCAACGTCTTCAGCGGCAACCGCGTCGTCGGGAGCGTCCCCGGCTTCGGCGTCGGGCTCTACCCGCAGGCGGGCAACGTCGTGCGCTGCGACAACTCCGCACCGGACGCCGCCCGCGGGCTCGTCGGCAACGGGCGCTCGGCCGCCCGCTGCGGCTAGCGGGCGCTCGGGCGCTCAGCTGACGTCGCGCCGCACGAGCAGCCCCACCGCGAGGGCGAGGAAGCCCAGCAGGTAGGCGCAGCACACGGCCGTCGCGGTGGCGCCGCCCACCAGCTCGTTGACGCCCGGCGTGCCGCCCGGCCGGTTCTCCGCGGCGGCGCCCAGGGCCCGGACCAGCGAGCCGGCGTTGGCGCCGGGGAGCGCCTTGTCGACGGCCTCCACGGGGTCCAGCGCCCGCCCGACGCCGCGCACGAGGCTCTCGACGACGAGCGCCCAGACGAGCCCCAGCCCGACCGCGAGGGCGGTGCCGCGCAGGAGGGTGCCGAGCGCGTACCCTGCCGACGCCCACAGCGCCAGCACCAGCCAGCACGCCGCCGCGCCCCGCAGGAGCTCGCCTGCCCCCGGCCACGCGGTCGACGCGTCCTCCGTGGCGGCGATGACCGTGCTCGTCGTGCCGCCGATCGCGAACGCGCCGACCACCAGCAGGGCCACCAGCCCGCCGACGACGGCGAGCTGCCCCGCCGCGAGCTGCCAGCGCCGCGGGCCCGCGGTGAGGGCCGTCTTGAGCGTCCCCCACCCGTAGGGTCCGGCGCCCACCAGCGCGCCGAGCACGAGGGCGAGGGCGCCGCCGAACAGCGGCGTGCCCGAGACGACCGTGGGCACGAGCTGGGCCGGCACCAGGGCGTCGAGCTGCTGCTGCGGCGAGAGGGTGTCGTCGGCGCCGAAGCCGCCCGAGCCGCCGCTGCGGTAGGTCAGGTAGGGGAACAGGTAGCCGAAGACCGCGGCCAGCAGCAGCCACACGACCACCAGCACCCACACCCCGGGACGCCGGCGCACGGCCAGCCACTCGGCGGCCGTGCAGCCGCGGACGCTCGCACCCATCGTCACGCACCTCCTGTCAGCTCGAGGAAGACGTCCTCCAGCGAGCGCTCCTCGACCTGCAGCGCCCACACCTGCACACCCGCACCGACGAGCTCCGCGTTCAGGCGCGGCACGTCGGCCGGTGCCCCGCGCAGCCGGATGCGCCCGGGCGAGCCGGCCGAGGAGCCGAGGACGCTGTCCGCGCCCAGCACTGCCTCCGCCACCCGGCACGCGGTCGCGAGCGGCTCGGCCGCCACGACCAGCTCCGCCCCGCCGCGCAGCTCGGCGACCGTGCCCTCGGTGAGCACGCGCCCGTCGCGCACGACGGCCACCCGGTCGCAGACCTGCTGCACCTCCGAGAGCAGGTGGCTCGAGAGCAGCACCGTGCGCCCGGCGGCCCGGCAGCGCAGCAGCAGCGCGCGCATGTCGGCGGTGCCGGCCGGGTCGAGCCCGTTGGTCGGCTCGTCGAGCACGAGCAGCTCGGGCGACCCGAGCAGCGCGAGCGCGACGCCGAGCCGCTGGCGCATGCCGAGCGAGTAGGCCGAGGCCCGGTCGCCCGCCCGCTCCTCCAGCCCCACCTCGGCGAGCGCCGGCCCGGCCGCGCTCTCCGGGAGGCCGGCCCAGCGCGCCGCGACGCGCAGGTTGTCCAGGCCCGAGAGGTGGGGGAAGAGCCCCGGTCCCTCGACCAGCGCCCCCACGCCGCGCAGCCCGCGCGGGTCGCCGGGCGGGTGGCCGAGCACGCGTGCGCTGCCGCCGGTCGGGCGCACCAGGCCGAGCAGCATGCGCAGCGTGGTCGTCTTGCCGGCGCCGTTGGGCCCGAGGAACCCGTAGACCTCGCCCCGACGCACGGTGAGGTCGAGCGAGTCGACGGCAGCCCGGCTGCCGTAGCGCTTGGTGAGGCCCCTGGCCACCACGAGGTCGTCGTCCATGCCGACCACGCTCGCGCGCGCCGACGTGCGCCGTCGTCGGCGCGGCAGCGCGACCGCGCGTACGCAGCGGCGCTGACACCGCGTACGTCAGGAGGATGACGACAGCGCCCCCGGCGGCGTCCTAGGGTCGCGCCGTGCACCGGCTCTCCGTGCCCGTCGCCGACGGCGCCCTCGCGCTCGTGGCGGGGACCGCGGCGCTGCTCGGCACGCCGCACGCCGCCCGCCTGCAGGACGAGACGGGCCCGGGACGAGGCGGGTACGCGCTGGTGGCCCTGGCCGCCGGGTCGCTCGCCCTGCGGCGGCGCGCTCCCGGGCCGGCGCTCGCCGTCTGCGGTGCGGCGGTCGCCGCGTACCTCGCCTCCGGCGCGCCCTTCGGCCCGGTGCTCGTGCTGCTCGCGGTCTCGGTGGGGTCGGCGGCCCTGCACCTGCCGCCGCGAGCCGCGGTCGCCTGGCCCGCGTCGGTGCTGGTGGGCGCCACCCTCGTCTCGCTGCCCGGGGTCGACGGCAACCCGCTCTGGGCGCTGTGGATGGTGCTGCCCTGGGCGGCGGCGACGGCCTGGCGAGCGCGCCGCGACGTGACCCGGCGCCAGCGCGAGGAGGAGCTGCGGCGCTCGGCCTACGAGGAGCGTCTGCGCCTCGCCCAGGAGATCCACGACTCGGTGGGCCACGGGCTGGCGGTGATCGCCATGCAGGCCGGCGTCGCGCTGCACGTGCTCGACCGCCGGCCCGAGGACGTCCGGCGCTCGCTGGTGGCCATCCGCGACACGAGCCGGGCCTCGCTCGACGGGCTGCGCGGCACGCTCCAGGCGCTCGGGCTGCCCGAGGGCGCGGACGGGCCGCCGCTCGCCCCGGTGCCGGGCGTCGAGCAGGTCGAGCGGCTGGTCGAGGGGGTCAGAGCCGGGGGGCTCGAGGTGGCCCTGCGCGTCGAGCCGGACGTGCGCGAGGTGCCGGAACCGGTCGGCCAGGCGGTCTACCGGATCGTGCAGGAGGCGCTGACCAACGTCGTGCGCCACGCGCAGGCGGGCCGTGCCGAGGTCACGCTCGGACTGGACGCCGGCGAGCTGCTCGTGGTGGTCTCCGACGACGGCCGCGGCGCGTCGTCAGCCGAGGGACAAGGGCTCGGCCTGCCCGGCATGCACGCCCGGGCGGCGGCGCTCGGCGGTGAGCTGTCAGCAGGGCCGAGTCCGTCGGGCGGGTTCCGCGTCGCTGCCCGGCTGCCGCTGCCGGCGAGGGTCCCGTGAGCGCGGCCGTGCGGGTGGTGGTCGCCGACGACCAGCCGCTCGTGCGGATGGGACTGCGCGTGCTGCTCGACGACGACCCGGGCGCCGAGCTGGTCGGCGAGGCCGAGGACGGCGTGGCGGCGCTCGCGCTGTCCCGCGAGCTGCGTCCCGACGTGCTGCTGCTCGACATCCGGATGCCCGGGCTCGACGGGCTCGCCGTGCTGCGCCAGGTGACCGATGACCCCGCCCTGGCGCAGGTGCGGGTCGTCGTCCTGACGACGTTCGGGCTCGACGAGTACGTGTTCGAGGCCCTGCGCGCCGGTGCCAGCGGCTTCGTCCTCAAGGACACCGACCCGGCCGAGCTGCTGCGCGCCGTTCACGTGGTCGCCGCCGGCGAGTCGCTGCTCTCGCCCGCGGTGACCCGGCGGGTCATCGCCCGGCTCGCCGAGCCCGGGGTGGCCGCCGCGGCGCCTCCTCCCGGGCTCGGGAGCCTGACCGAGCGCGAGCGCGAGGTGCTCTCGTGGGTGGCGACCGGCGCGAGCAACGAGGAGATCGCGCGGACGCTCTGGCTCAGCCCGGCCACGGTCCGCACCCACGTCGGCCGAGCCCTGGTCAAGCTGGCCGCCCGCGACCGCACGCAGCTGGCCGTGATGGCGCTGCGCGCGGGCCTCGACGCCTCGCGCGGCTGAGCGCTCGTGTCAGCTGCCGGGCCCGGAGCCGAGCCGCACCTCCGCAGCCGGCACGGCCTCGGCGGTGCGACCGGGGGCGCTCTGCCACTGCCAGTAGAGGTTGGTGTGGGCGATGACCTGGTCGACCGGGGGAGCGCCCCACGCGGACTTGTCGCCAGCTGTGTGGGAGTCCGTCACGAGCGTGACGTCGAAGCCCCGGGTGAACGCCCCGTGGATCGTCGACCGGATGCACGCGTCGGTCTCGGCGCCGGCCACGACCAGACGGCCCACGTCGAGGTCGGCGAGCACGTCGGCGAGCGGCGTGCCCTCGAAGGCGTCCCCGTGGGTCTTGTCGACGCGCGGCTCGTCGGGCGCGGGTGAGAGCTCGGGCACGATCGCCCAGCCGTCGCTGCCCAGCTCGAGCCCGTCGTCGTGGTGCTGGACCCACACGACGGGCACCTGCTCGGAGCGGGCCCGGTCGACCAGGCCGGCGATCCTGGCGACGACGGCGTCGCGCTCGTAGGCACCGGCGACGACCTCCTCCTGCACGTCGACGACGAGCAGCGCGGTGGCCGGGCGGCCTTCCAACGTGGTCATGCGTACCTCCTCGATGGCGGTCGGCACCACGCTAGCGGCGGCCGCTGACAGAGGCGAGGCTCACGTCGCCGCCCACAGCTCGCGGTACCACTGCGTACGCACGGGGTCCGCCTCGACGCCGTAGGCGTCGAGCAGCACGTCGTCGAGCCCCGGGCCGTAGTTCCACTCGAGGCTCCAGGTCGCGACCGCCAGGTCGGCCCACCGGTCGGCGACGCCGAGCGAGCCCAGGTCGACGTGCCCGGCGACGCTGCCGTCCGGCAGCAGCAGCGTGTTGGGTACACAGGGGTCGCCGTGGCAGACCACCAGCCGGTCCGGAGGTGGCGGAGGTCCCAGCGCGTCGGGCGGGCGCCCAGCGCGCGCCAGCCGCCGCGCCACGCCCCACTCGAAGGGGCACTGCTCGACCGGCAGGGCGTCGTGCAGCCGGCGCAGCCCGCGCCCGATGCCGGCCGCCGCACGGGCGGGCTCGGCCTTCCAGCGCGCGGAGACGGCGCTCTCGCCCGGCAGTGCGGCCGTCACCAGCCAGGCACCGCCGCCGCCGTCGGAGCCCGACGCGAGCACGCGCGGGACGCTCAGCCACTGCCCCGCCCAGCGCAGCCGGGCCACCTCTCGCTCGATGACCGCGGCGTGCTCGGCCGGCATCCACTTGGCGAACCGGTCACCGGCGCGGAAGGTCCGGCCGCCCAGCTGGTTCAGCCACACCGGGTGGAGAGTCTCCCCGGGCAGTGCGCGCAGCAGCGCCGGAGGGACCTCGAGCCCCTCCGGCGCCTCGCCGGCTACTCCGTGCGGGAGATCCACAGCGTCAGGCCCAGGCCCTCGTCGGTGACGGTGCTCGCGCCCTCGGGTCCCCGCCCCGACTGGTACGCAGTGGCCAGCACCTCCGCCGAAACCAGCCCGGCGTGCTCCTCGAGCGCCGCCGCCAGGTCGCCGGACGCCTGCCACCACAGCGAGATCCGGTCGCTCACCTCGAGCCCGCTGGCCTTGCGCAGGTCCTGCACCAGGCGCACGACCTCGCGGGCGAGCCCGGCCCGCACCAGCTCGGGCGTCAGCGTCAGGTCGAGCGCGACGGTCAGCCCCGGCTCGGACGCGACCGCCCAGCCCTCCTTCGGCGTCTCGGTGACGGTGAAGTCGTCGGGCTCGAGCGTCAGCGTCTCGCCCTCGACGACGACCTCGTGGGAGGCCAGCAGCGCGGCGGGGTCGGACGCCGACACAGCCGCGGCGACCACCGGCGTGCGCTTGCCGAACCGCTTGCCCAGCGCGCGGAAGTTCGGCTTGGCCGTCCGGGTCACCAGCCCCTCGTCGCCCGAGAGGGCGCCCTCGCGCTGGACGTTGAGCTCCTCGCGCGCGACGGCGCGCAGCTCCTCGGGCAGCGCCGCCCACTCGCGCGAGAGGACGGCGACCTCGGAGAGCGGCTGACGCGTACGCACCTTGTGCTCCGTGCGCGCCGAGCGGCCCAGGTCGACCACCCGGCGCACCAGCGCCATCTGCTCGGCCAGCACGTCGTCGACGAGCGAGCCGTCGACCTCGGGGTAGGCGGCGAGGTGCACTGAGGAGGGCAACTGGTCTGACGTGGTCGTGAAGAGCTCGCGCCACACCCGCTCGGTCGTGAACGGCATCACCGGCGCCAGCAGCAGGGTGAACACGAACAGGCACTCGTGCAGCGTCGCCAGGGCGGCCGGGTCGCCGTCCCAGAAGCGCCGGCGCGAGCGGCGGACGTACCAGTTCGAGAGGTCGTCGATGAACTTCGAGAGCAGCGCACCCACCCGTTGCGAGTCGAAGACGTCCATCGCCGCGTCGACGTCGCGCGCCACGCGGTGCGCCTCCGACAGCGCCCACCGGTCGAGCAGCGGGCGCTCGGCCAGCGGGGGAGCGGGCGTGGCACCGGGCTCGTAGCCGGCCGTGCGGCCGTAGAGCGAGAGGAAGGACGCGGTGTTCCAGTAGGTCAGCAGGACCTTGCGGACGACCTCCTGCAGCGCGTGGTGCCCGACCCGGCGCGCGGCCCACGGGGAGCCCGACGCGAACATGAACCAGCGCAGCGCGTCGGCGCCGTGCTCGTCCATCAGCGGGATCGGCTGCAGCACGTTGCCCAGGTGCTTGCTCATCTTCTTGCCGTCCTCGGCCAGGATCAGCCCCAGGCACAGGACGTTCTCGTAGGAGCTGCGGTCGAAGACCAGCGTCCCCACGACCATCAGCGTGTAGAACCACCCGCGCGTCTGGTCCTGCGCCTCGCAGATGAACTGGGCGGGGTACTGCTGCTCGAGCTTCTCGGCGCTCCCGGGCAGGTGCGGGTAGCCCCACTGCGCGAACGGCATGGCGCCCGAGTCGAACCAGCCGTCGATGACCTCGGGCACGCGGGTCGCCGTCTGCCCGCAGCTGCAGGCGAAGGTGACCTCGTCGACGTAGGGGCGGTGGGGGTCGAGCGACGAGAGGTCTCGCCCGGCCAGCTCGCCGAGCTCGGCCCGCGAGCCGACGACCGTCGTGTGGCCCTCGGGGCACCGCCAGACCGGCAGGGGGGTGCCCCAGTAGCGAGTGCGGGACAGCGACCAGTCGACGTTGTTCTTGAGCCAATCGCCGTAGCGGCCCCACTTGACGTTGTCGGGGTACCAGGTGGTCTGCTCGTTCTCGCGCAGCAGCTCGTGCTTGCGCTCGGTCGTGCGGATGTACCAGGACGGCAGCGCGTAGTAGAGCAGGGCCGTGTGGCAGCGCCAGCAGTGCGGGTAGCTGTGCTCGTAGGGCAGGTGCCGGAACATCAGCCCGCGCGACTCGAGGTCGGCCACCAGGGCCAGGTCGGCCGTCTTGAAGAACGTGCCGCCGACGAGCGGCAGCGAGGGCTCGAAGGTGCCGTTGCGGCGGATGGGCGTGACGACCGGCAGGCCGTAGGCCTTGCAGACGGCGAGGTCGTCGGCGCCGAACGCGGGCGCCTGGTGCACCAGCCCGGTGCCGTCCTCGGTGGTGACGTAGGAGCCGAGCACGACGAAGTGGCCGTCGGCGCCCTCGGGCCACTCGAGCAGGTCGAAGGGCCTGGAGTACCGCCAGAACTCGAGCTCGGACCCGGGCCACGAGCCCTCGACGACCCAGCCCTCGCCGAGGACCGCCTCGAGCAGCGGCTCGGCGACGACCAGCCGCTCCGAGCCGTTGGAGGCCACGACGTAGGTCACCGACGGGTTGACCGCGACCGCCGTGTTGGACACCAGGGTCCAGGGCGTGGTCGTCCAGACCAGCAGCGACGCGGAGCCGGCGAGCGGACCGGAGACCAGCGGGAAGCGTACGAACACCGACGGGTCGACGACCGTCTCGTAGCCGCCGGGCTGGCCCAGCTCGTGGTCCGACAGCGTCGTCTCGTCGCGCGGGCAGTAGGGCGCGATGCGGTAGTCCTCGACGAGCAGGCCCTTGTCGGAGATCTGCTTGAGCGCCCACCAGACCGAGTCGACGTACTCCGGGTCCATCGTGCGGTAGGCCTGGGTCGTGTCGACCCAGTAGCCCATCCGCTCGGTCATCTCCTCGAAGGCGTCGACGTGCCGCTCGACGCTCGCCCGGCAGCGCGCGTTGAACTCGGCGATGCCGTAGTCCTCGATGTCCTGCTTGCGGGTGAAGCCGAGCTCCTTCTCCACCGCCAGCTCCACGGGCAGGCCGTGGCAGTCCCAGCCGGCCTTGCGGGGGACGTGGTAGCCCTTCATCGTGCGGTAGCGCGGGAAGGCGTCCTTGAACACGCGCGCCTCGACGTGGTGGGTCCCCGGCATGCCGTTGGCGGTGGGCGGGCCCTCGTAGAAGACCCACGGCCGGGCGTCGGCGCTGCGCTCGAGGCTCTGCTCGAACGTGCCCTCGGCGCGCCAGAGGTCGATGACCTCGCGCTCCAGGCGCGGCAGGTCGACCTGCGGGGGGAGCGGGGAGTAGGTGCTCATCGAGTGCTCACTGCCTGGTGCCTCCGTCGACTGGGTCGGTGCGACGGAGGGACGAGGCGCGCGCGCCCCGCGGTACCACCCTCCTTGGCCGGCCCTGGCGTGCAGCCGCCCCACTCTCGCGGCGAGTCCGGCCGGGTCTAGTGAGCCCGCTGGCGCGGGCCGTTCTTCCGGCGGCTCGGGGGTGAT
The DNA here is from genome assembly GCF_003634695.1 of Motilibacter peucedani. Classification (NCBI taxonomy): domain Bacteria; kingdom Bacillati; phylum Actinomycetota; class Actinomycetes; order Motilibacterales; family Motilibacteraceae; genus Motilibacter; species Motilibacter peucedani. The sequence goes on along the minus strand of NZ_RBWV01000001.1, from coordinate 114,351 downwards.
GGCCCCGTCAGCGCCTGCTCGTTCGCCGCTCGGGAGTCTAGTCGGTGGCGCGGCGGCTCCGCCGGGTACGGCCGCGCCCGGCACCGCGTATCCTCCTCCCTACCCGTTGTCGACCCTCGTCGTGAAGAAGGCCCGAGTGAGCAAGGCTGCCGCTGCCGAGTCCGCAAGCGCCCTGCCCGTGCGCCCGGGCGAGGACCCGTGGACCCCCGACGAGGTCGCCGCGCTGCGCGCCGAGCTCGACGCCGACGCCACGCGCCTGCGCCGCGAGCTGACCGAGACCGAGCACGAGATCGCCGACCTGCTGCGCGACTCCGGCGAGGGCGCCGGCGACGACCAGGCCGACGCCGGCACCAAGACCTTCGAGCGCGAGCACGAGCTCTCGCTGGCGAACAACTCCCGCGACATGCTCGAGCAGACCGAGCGGGCGCTCGCCCGCATCGACGCCGGCACCTACGGCCTGTGCGAGAGCTGCGGCGAGCCCATCGGCAAGGCGCGCCTCCAGGCCTTCCCGCGCGCGACCCTCGACGTCGCGTGCAAGCAGCGCGAGGAGCGACGCTGAGCGAGTCGCTGGAGCCGTCGACCGACGCCGCGCACGCCCCTGCGACGACGGCCGGCAACCGCACCCACGTCGGGCTCCTGCTCGGCGTGGCGGTCACCCTCTACGTCGTCGACCAGGTCACCAAGCACCTGGCGAACGAGCACCTCGGCCCGACGCCCACGCACCTGGTCGGTTCCCTGCTCAAGCTGGACCTCGTCCACAACCCGGGCGCCGCGTTCGGCATCGCCGGCGGTGCGACCGTGCTGTTCAGCGTCATCGCGGTCGTCGTGGTCGTGGTCATCGCGCGCACGGCCCGCACCCTGCGCAGCACCCCGTGGGCGGTGGCGCTCGGCCTGCTGGTCGGCGGTGCAATCGGCAACCTGACCGACCGCGTCTTCCGCGAGCCGGGCATCTTCCGGGGCCGGGTCGTCGACTTCCTCGAGCTGCCGCACTGGCCGGTCTTCAACGTGGCCGACATGGGCATCACCTGCGCCGCGGTGCTGATGGCGCTGCTGGCCTTCCGCGGCGTCCACCCGGACGGCGCACCGCGTGAGTGACGTGCGCTCGCTCGAGGTGCCCGAGGGCCTCGAGGGCGAGCGGCTCGACGCCGGCCTGGCGCGGCTGTTCGGCCTCTCGCGCACCCGGGCCGCCGAGCTGGTGGCCGAGGGTGCGGTGCAGGTCGACGGCGCCGAGGCGTTCAAGTCGATGCGGCTGACGGCGGGCGCGACGCTCGTCGTGGAGCTGCCTGAGCCGCCGGCGCCGCTCGAGGTCGTGCCGCTCGCGGTCGAGGGCATGGGCATCGTGTGGTCCGACGACGACGTCGTGGTCGTCGACAAGCCGGTGGGCGTCGCGGCCCACCCGTCACCGGGGTGGAGCGGGCCCACGGTCATCGGCGGGCTCGCGGGTGCCGGCTTCCGCATCTCGACCAGCGGTGCCGCCGAGCGGCAGGGCGTCGTCCACCGGCTCGACGTCGGCACCACCGGGCTGATGGTGGTCGCCAAGTCGGAGCACGCCTACACCGTGCTCAAGGACGCGTTCCGCCACCGCACGGTCGAGAAGCGCTACGCCGCGGTCGTGCAGGGCCACCCCGACCCCTCGACCGGCACGGTCGACGCGCCCATCGGCCGGCACCCCCGGGACGACTGGCGCTGGGCCGTGGTCGCCGGGGGGCGCGAGAGCGTCACGCACTACTCGACGATCGAGGCGTTCCGCGCCGCGACGCTGCTCGACATCGAGCTCGAGACCGGCCGGACGCACCAGATCCGGGTCCACATGAGCGCCCTGAAGCACCCGTGCGTCGGTGACCTGACCTACGGCGCCGACCCGACGCTGGCCGCGCGGCTGGGGCTGACCCGCCAGTGGCTGCACGCCGCCCGGCTCTCGTTCGACCACCCCGCGACCGGGGAGCGGGTGCACTTCGAGTCGCCGCCGCCGCCGGACCTCGCCCACGCGCTGGACGTGCTCCGGGCCGACGGCTCCTGACGGCTTCCCGGCTCGAAGGGGCCACCGGGCAGCAGCACTGGCCCGGCCGCGTCGTCCGCGGCCGAGCCAGTGGCCACCCCCTCCGGTGCTGAGCTGTTCGCTCAGGTCATCTGCTCGAACGCCCCCTGACCGACCTTCACCACCTGGCCCGCGTCGGGGATGCCGAGGAAGATCCCCACCGACCAGGCCGACGCGTACAGCGCGCCGTCGTGCCACACCAGGCCCGAGGGCATGGTCACCTGGGCGACGCCCATGGGCGTGCCGTCGGCGGCGAACTTGAGGATCCGGCCGACCTTCGAGGGGTCGAAGTCGGGCGGCGGCGGGCCGTCGCCCTCCGGTGCGCCGAACAGCAGGTCGGACACGTAGACCGAGCCGGCGCCGTCCACCGCGACACCGGTCGGTGCCGTGAGCCCGTCGATCATCCCGATGATGTGCCCGGCCGCGTCGACGTGGTAGATCCGCCCTGCTCCGGGCGCCTCGGCACCCAGCGTCGACACCCAGTAGGTGCCGTCGCCCGCCTTCGCGATGCCGGTGGGCACCGGGTCGCAGCCGGTGGTGCCCGGGTTGTTCTCGGCACCGGCGCAGGCGCCCGTCGTCACGACAGGCGGCAAGAACCACACAGAGGTGCGGCCGGTGCGCCGGTCGATCTTGAGCACGTCGTTGGCGCCGGCGTCGGCCACGAGGACCTTCGAGGTGTCGGCGAGCACGTAGTAGGGGTTCGACAGCGCGTCGACCGGCTGGCCGTCGACGAACTGCACCTGCCCGTCGGGGTTGTTGGCGAGCTCGTAGGCCATCAGGTCCTTGACCTGGCGGTCGTGCCCGCCCTTGACCATGACCAGGTCGGTGCCGCCGCCGCCGGGCACCGGCTCGCCGCCGGGACCGGAGGCCTCGCCCTCGGCGACGTAGAGGGCGCTGCCGCGGCTGTCGACGCCCTGCGGCGCCACCAGCCCTGTGGCGAGGACCTTCTTCTTGCCGGAGCGGCTGTCGACCGCGGTGATCTGGCCGTTGTCCGACTCGGCGACGACGAGCTTGCGCCCGCTGACGAACTGCAGCTCTCGAGGGCCGTTGAGGCCCGAGGCGATGACGGTGACGTCGGAGTCGGCTGCCTGGGCCGGGGCGGCGACGACGCCCGAGAGGCCGAGGGCCGCTGCCCCGATGACGGTGAGGAGCGATGTGGTCCTTCGCATCCGGTTGTTCCTTCCCTGGACCGGAAGTGCGCCGTCCGTGCGACGGCTGGCCGGAACGTAGCGCGGAACTCCGGTGCTGTGAAGGGACCCGAGGGCACCTTGCGTCCGAGCAACCGTCACCGCTTCGAGACTCCTACGACATATCCGCGCAATGGTGACGGTGCCTACTGGTGCGGTGAAGACAGCAGCACCGTCGCTCGACCTCCAGCCCTCGCTCTGGCGCCTGCGGGTGGAGGTCGACGACTCGCGCGGCCGGCTGGCGGCGCTCGCCATGACGCTCTCCCGGGCGCGGGCGAACATCCTCACGGTGGCGGTCCACCCGCTGCCCGCGGGCGGCGCCGTCGACGAGCTGCTGCTCGCTCTGCCCGTCGGCGCCGACCCTGCCCTGCTGCTGCGCGCCGCCGAGCTCGCGGGTGGGCGCGGTGCGTCGGTGTGGCCGGGCGACCTGCACGACTACGTCGACGAGCCGACGCGCGTGCTCCGGCTGGCCGGCCGGCTGGCCCGCGACCCCGGCTCGCTCCCGGCCGTGCTCGCCGAGCTGCTCCGCGCGCACGTGGCGACCCCGCTGGACGAGCCGGCGAGCGACGACGCCGACGGCGTCCTCGTCGACACCATGCTGGTCCGCTCCGCAGGGGCGGGGCCCCTGCTGCTGCAGCGGCCGGGTGAGCCGTTCACCCCCGCCGAGCGGTCGAGGGCGGTCGCGCTCGCCGCGCTCGCGGACGTCGAGGAGCCGGGTACGCAGGGGTGCGGTCCAGCGGTCAGCTCCCGTCCCTGAGGTCGGCGAGCCGCTCCTGCCGGAACGAGACCTGCTCGAAGCGCACGGCGCAGCCCTCGCCGGTGGGCGACTGCACCTCGAAGCCGACCCGGTGGCCCGGCGAGCCGTCGCCGAGGCGGAAGACGCGGACGAGCTGCCAGGTGGAGCCGTCGGTCGCGGCGTGGAACGCGTAGACGCGGCCGGTGCGGGAGATGCGCAGCCCGACCGTGCGCCCGGGCACGACGAAGGCGTTCGCGTCGTCGGAGACGCCCTGGGTGACGACGCTGACGACCATCGGGTCACCGGCGGGCGAGAACTCGAAGCAGAGCTTCGCCCACTCGGTCTCGTGGCCCCACACCATGAGGACGCCCGCGTCGTACTGCGAGCGGAAATCGACGGTGACGCGCGCGCTGAGCTGGAAGTCACCCTCCGGCGGCGTGCCGAGCAGAGTGGCCGCGTTGCCCATCGACGCGGCGTCGCCGGCGTCGTCGCCGCCCGGGTTGACGTAGAAGTCCGAGTGCGGCAGCGCCTGCCCGGTCAGCGACTGTGTGCCCGCATCGCGGCTCCACACCTCCGGGTGCGACGCGGTGGTCGCGAAGGGCAGCTCGGGAAGCTGGAAGGCATCGGTCACGTGCGTCACCGTAGCCCTGAGCTGCCCTCCCGCCGCCTCAGGCCCGGACGGGTGCCGCGGAGTCGAGCAGCCCGCCCATGAGCGGGTCGGTGATGCTGTCACGCCCGTTCTCCAGGTGCCCGGCGTAGACGCGCACGAAGCCGTCGTCCTGAGCAGCGATGACGGTCAACTCGTACCATCCCCCGCTGTCGTGCAGCGACCAGGAACGCGAGCGGGTCACCCGCGGCTGCACCGACAGGGTCGTCGTCTCGCCGCTGTAGCGCTCGTGCACCGTCACGTCGACCTTGGCGTCCCCGTTGTTGGTCAGCGCGAGCTGGATCCTCTGGTGGTGGTACGTCGTGGTCACGCCGACGTCGACGCACCCGGCGCTCGTGCCTCCGCGCAGGCCGCGGAAGAACCCGTTGGGACCGTGGATCTCGTAGTCGTAGACCGGCCCCGCCACGGCGATGGTGTCAGCCAGCTCATGACCTGCACCGACGGTGTAGGTGCGGGGGGCCGCGCCGGGGTCGGCGCTCCGCAGCTGGAGGACGGCCGCCGCCTCCCCGGTGTTGGCGAACGCCAGGTGCAGCCTGCTGGCCAGGACCGAGCCGTCGGCGTGCAGCTCGTAGGGCAGAGCACGGGCCGGTCGAACGCCTCGCTCCTGAGCCGGCACGTCCGCAGCGGCGGGCGCCACGAGCACCTCGTCCGGCTGCCGCGTGAGGTCCCGAGGCTTGAACGAGGCGGTGCCCGGCAACTCCGGCACAGACGACCGGTTGGGCGAGCGGAAGTCGAAGGCGCTGGTCAGATCGCCGGTGACCGCCCGCCGCCACGGCGTGATGTTGCTCTCGCGCAGCGTACCGCCGCGGCCGAACCGCCTCTCGAGGAACTGGATCAGCGACGTGTGGTCGAAGAGTTCCGAGTTCACCCAGCCGCCACGCGTCCACGGCGACACGACGATCATCGGGACGCGCATGCCGAGGCCGTAGGGACCAGCCGGGTGGTCGGTGCTACCACCGAAGACCTCGTTCGTGGTCGCCACGGTGGACAGCCCATCAGCAGCCGACGTCGGCGGAGTGGGTGGCACCATGTGGTCGAAGAAGCCGCCCTCTTCGTCGTAGGTGATGAAGAGCGCCATCTTGCTCCACACCTCGGGGTTCGAGGCCAGGATGTCGATGACCTGCGAGACGTACCACGCGCCGAAGTCGGGCGCCCAGTTCGGGTGCTCCGAGTAGGCCTCCGGCGGCACGAGCCAGGAGACCTGCGGGAGGCGCCCGGCGCGTACGTCAGCTCGGAACTGGTCGAGCAGGCGCTCGGGGTCGCGTCCCTGCGCCTTGACCTCGGTCCCCGTCTTCGCCCGGTCGGCCAACGGCGAGCCGGGTGCGGCGTCCTGGTACTGGTGGAAGTAGAGCAGCGAGTTGTCGCCGTAGTTGCCGATGAAGGGGTCGCTGGTCCAGCCCCAGAACCCGGCGGAGTCGAGCCCGTCGCCGACGTCCTGGTAGACCTTCCACGAGACGCCCGCCTGCTGCAGCCTCTCGGGATAGGTCGACCAGTCGTAGCCCGCCTCGGCGTTGGTGATGACGGGTCCGCCGCCGCTGCCGTCGTTGCCGACCCAGCCGGTCCACATGTGGTAGCGGTTCGGGTCGGTCGGGCCGAGGAGCGAGCAGCGGTAGTTGTCGCACACCGTGAACGCGTCAGCGAGCGCGTACTGCCAGGGCAGGTCCTCGCGCGTGTGGTACGTCATGGACGACACGCCCTTGTTGGGGACGAACGCGTCGTGCCGCCCGCCGTTCCAGGCGGCGTGGGTGTCGTTCCAGCCGTGCGGCGGGTCGGGCAGGAAGGTCGTGCCCAGGTCCTGCACGGGCGGACGGAACGGCAGCAGCTCGCCAGCACCGTCCGGCTGGTGCCACGCCGACCTTCCCGAAGGCAGACGAACGACCCGCGGGTCGGCGAACCCCCGCACTCCACGCAGCGTGCCGAAGTAGTGGTCGAAGGACCGGTTCTCCTGCATGAGGAAGACGACGTGCTCGACGTCCTCGATGCTGCGGGTGCGGTCGTGGGCCTTGATGGACAAGGCCTTCGACAGGTCGACGGGCAGTGCGGCCGAGAGGGCCGGCACTCCCAGCATCTTGAGGAAGGTACGGCGGTCCGTCGTGGACATGGCAGCCCTTTCGGCCTAGGCGCAGTCGATGCCGCGACGCTAGCCAGCCGGCGGATCGTCGGGGCGAACGCGAGGTGAACGTCGTGGGGACTCGGAGCAGCCCTTCCGGCGTGCCCGGGAGTCAGCCGGCGGCGACGACCTTGAGGTCGGCCAGCGTCGCGGCGATGCAGTCGGCGAGCGGGCGTGAGGTGTCGGTGACCCACTGGGCGAAGCCGAGTCGGAAGGCCAGCACGCCGGCCTCGGCCGCGAGCGTGGCGGCGGGCTCGGGCACGCCGCGCTCCCGCAGCGCCCCGGCAGAGGCCTCCACCAGCGCAGTCATCTTGAGCAGCTCGCGCTCGAGGAGGCCCGGGTTGCCGGCGATGACCGCTGAGCGCTGGCCCGCGAACTCGCGTCGCCGCTCGAGGAAGGGCGCTGTTGCTCGGAAGGCGCCGGCCACGACGTCCACGGCGGACAGGTCCGGGGCCGCCGACGCGATGGCAGCGAGGACCTCGTCCTGCAGGGCCGCGGATCCGTCGAACAGCACTTCGCGCTTGTCGGCGAAGTGGCGGAAGAAGGTGCGCTCGGTCACGCCGGCACGGTCGGCCAGCTGGGCCACGGTCGTGCTCTCGAAGCCGCCGTCGGCGAACAGCTCGAGCGCTGCCCCCACGAGGCGGCCCTTGGCGTCGGGCTCCCATCTGACCACGCCGCCATCCTAGTGATGACAGAGGCTGACATCCGGTGCTAGCGTCTCATGACAGCGACTGACATCACCGTCGGGCGCACGTCTTCAGGAGGTCTGCATGCGCGTCTTCGTCACCGGTGCGTCGGGATGGATCGGCTCTGCCGTCTCGGCCGAGCTGCAGGCCGCCGGCCACTCCGTGCTGGGCCTCGCCCGATCGGAGCAGGCGGCGCAGACGCTCCAGGACCGGGGTCTCGAGGCCCACCGCGGCAGCCTGGACGACGTCGAGAGCCTGCGTGCAGGCGCCGCCGCGGCCGACGCGGTCGTCCACCTGGGCTTCAAGCACGACTTCTCCGACATGGCCGGCGCGGCGCGTACCGAGCGGGCCGCGGTCGAGGCCTTCGGAGACGTGCTGGAGGGCACGGGGCGCCCGCTCCTGCTCGCGGCAGGCGTCGCCCTCCTGTGCCCGGGCGGCGTCGTGACCGAGGAGGACGCGTCGCCCTTCTCCGGCCCGCAGGCGCCGCGCGGCGGCGCCGAGGCGCTCGCCCTGTCGTACGCCGAGCGCGGCATCCGCCCGGTGGCCGTGCGCTTCGCCCCGACGGTGCACGGTGCCGGCGACCACGGCTTCGTCGCGCGGCTGGTCGCGGTCGCCCGGGAGCAGGGAACCTCGGCCTATGTCGGCGACGGCTCGAACCGCTGGCCGGCCGTGCACCGCGATGACGCGGCCCGGCTCGTACGCCTGGCGCTCGAGGACCCGTCGGCCCCCTCCGTCGTCCACGCCGTCGCCGAGGAGGGCGTGACCGCACGCACCATCGCCGAGGCCATCGGCCGTGGGCTCGGTCTGCCGGTCGAGAGCGTCGCCCCCGAGGCGGCCGCCGACCACTTCGGGTGGATCGGCGCCTTCTTCGCCGGCGACATGGCGGCCTCGAGCGTCCTCACCCAGCAGCGGCTCGGGTGGACGCCCTCCGGGCCGACCCTGCTCGAGGACCTCCATGCGGGCAGCTACTTCGCGACCGCAGCCGTCTGAGGTCAGGTCAGGAGATCCGGCGACTCCCGGCCAACCGGAGGCTGCGTGTCGCCATCGCTGCGGCGGCGCACACGAGGAGGGCCGCGAGGTGCAGCAGATGGACGTCCGGTCCGGTGCCCACGGTGACAAAGGCGTACAGCGGCACCACGACCATCAGCGTCAGCACACCCAGCACAGCCCACCCCGTGGTCGCCTGGCGCTGCTGGGGTGTGCGCCGCCGGCGCGCGGACGTGGGCACTGGGAGCAGGGCTGCGAGGAGCAGCACGAGGGCGGTGGGGCTGCCGAGCGCAAGCCAGGAGAGCCACGACACCGGCCCTCTGTCCAGGCGTCCGGTCCGGTCGGTCCACGACGGCCGAAGGCAGCAGCTCACCGGCCAGCTGGATCGAGCCTGCGGCGGCCGGTGCGGCAGCGAGCGTTGAGGAGTGGCCGGTGTCCGTGTCGAGGGCAGCGAGCACCGGCCGGCCCCCTTGCCACGTCCGCGTCACCAGGCTGGAGGGACTGCGCCAGGCGACGGCTTCACCGCCGTGCAGCGGTGTCACCGCTCCGGACCGCACGTCCAGCACGGCGGCGACGCCGGTGCGATCGGACTGCGGGCGGGTGAGAACGAGCCGTCGCCCGCCCGGCGACCAGCCCGACCTGGCGAGCGCCAGCCCGGGCGGGACGGGCAAGCGGTGCACCAGCGCGCCACCGCGGTAGAGGTCGACCTCCGCGCCGACCTGCACGGCCAAGTCGGACGAGCGCGAGAGCGCGGCTGTCTCGCCCGCGATGAGCGGACCGAGGGAGTCGTGGGCCATGTCGACCACACGGAGACCTCCTCCCGCGAAGACCACGAGGCGCGTCTCGTCGCCGCTCCAGTCGAGCACGTCGGCGGAACTCGAGAGCTGTGCCGCGCTGATCGTGCGGGTCTTGCCCGTGACCAGGTCGAGCACGTGCAGGAGCACCGGCCCTACGTAGGGCACGCCGTGGTCCGGCGGCTCGACGTACGCGAGGTAGCGACCGTGCGGTGAGAGCAGGCCTGGCTTCGATCTCCGAAGCGTCCTGCCGTAGGCCGAGACCAGCACCTCGTAGTCCTCCCACTCGTCGCCCGATGCGTAGGCGGCGATCGCCGGGCCGCTGGGGTGTCCGCTCACAGGTGCCGGCACGGGGAGGTGGTGGGGGAGCTCGACCGGCAGGAGCGGAATGGATGATCCTGCCGCTCCGGACCAGAGCTGGCCGCGCAGGACCAGCGCCTGCCCCGCGAGGGCGACGGCGACCATGCCGAGCAGGCACGCCAGGGCGACTCCGGCAAGCGCCCGTGGTCGCGCTGCACTCGTCGGGCGCGGAGGCCCAGTCCGCAGCGTACGAGCGCCGCGGCTTCGGCGAGATCAGGACGTCCCTGGCCGGGCCGTGCCGCGGCGAGCAGGACGCTGAGGTCCTCCTCCTCGCCGCCGTCGCGCAGGCTGGCAGGCGGGAAGCTGAGCAGCAGCAGGCGGTAGGCCCTCTCCAGGCTCATGCCGTGCCGCCGGCCGTGCGCAGCCGGCGCAGTGCCGCGCGAGCCTGCGTCTGAGCTCGGGAGGCTTCGGCGTGGAGGCGCCTCACGCCGCTGGGGGTGAGCCGGTAGTAGCGGCGTAGCCGCGAGTCGACGACCTCCTCGCGGTCCACCACGACGAGACCTTCGCCGGCGAGACGGTCCAGGGCGCCGTAGAGCGTCCCGACGCGAAGCACGACCGCCCCGCCGGACAGGTCCTCCACGTCCTTGAGGACGCCGTAGCCGTGCTGCGGGCCGGCAGCGAGCGCCGTGAGGATGAGGAACGACGGCTCCTGCAGCCTCTGCGATCCCATGTCGCGAACATACTCCGCTGGGCGGAGCATGAACAGGTCTGCGCGGGCGACTACTGGACGTAGCCCTCGACCGTCGAGGTCGACCGGGCCGCCGTCGACGCCGGGTCCTCGCCGAACTCCGTGCGCGCCCGGCGCTGCCGGAGCAGGTCCCAGCACTGGTCGAGCTCCTCCTCGACGACCCGCAGCTGCGCCTGCTCCTCCTCGCTGGTCAGCGAGCCGGCGGCGACGGCGCTGCGCAGCCGGTGCTCCTGCTCGACGAGGGTGTGCACCTGCGCGAGGATCTGCTTGTCGTCCATGGCTACACCTTCGCAGAGGTCTCGTCCGAGCGCAGCGAGATCCGGTGCCGCGCGACGGCGGCGTGCGGGAACTCCCGAAGCCGCAGGGGTAGCCGCGGCCAGACCACTCGCGCGACGCTGCCCAGCAGCCGCACCGCGAGCCGGCGACGGGGCGTCAGGTCGACGGCGTACGCAGTGGCGAGCGACGGGGGGAGCAGCGCCGCCGTGACGGCGCGCACCACCGGCCCGGCACCAGGGACCGGCGGCCAGAGCCGTGGCTGCAGCATGTCGTCGCGCACGGAGCGCGCAGGGTCGGTGACCACCAGACCGGCGACGGTGCCCTCCACGTACCTCGTGAAGTCCTCGAAGCTGCCGGGCAGCAGGTCGTCGCCGACGCCGAAGAGCCGGGCGAACGGCTTGGACTGCTGCCAGTAGTCCTCGAGCTCGTCCGTCGGCAGCGGGTGTCCCAGCACCTCGTGCACCCGCAGGGCTGTCCAGACGAGGGTCGCGTAGACCCAGAGCGCCAGCTCGGGGTCGGTGGCGTCGTACGCGGTGCCGCGCGGCAGCGGCCCCGCCGGCTCGTCGAGGGTGCCGTTGATGCTCGTGTGCCGCCGCGCGACGCGAGCCACGGCGGCGCGCGCCTGCGAGGTGTCGCCGAAGGTGACGGCGAGGGTCAGCTCGAGCGTCGCGAGCAGCCGGTGGCCCGGGCGCTCCCGGTAGTCCGAGTGCGTCACCCCGGCAGCGACGAGCGGGTGGGCGACCTGCATGAGGATCGCCGCCGGCCCACCCGTGAGCAGCAGGCGGTCGGCCCATCGACGCTGGAGCACGCCGCCCGGCTCCACGACCCCTGCGTCACCGGCGCGGCCGAGGTCCTGCGGTGGCGGGAAGCACGCGCGCAACGGGAGGCGGGCCGACATGCCGTCCAGTCTGCGGTGCCGGCAGCGTCAGGTCGCGGCAGCCCCCGCGCGGGCGACGCGGGCACCCCACGCCGCCGCCTCGTCGCGCAGCTCCTCGGGCGCCTCGATGCGGAACTCGGCCTGCAGCGAGCCGAGCGCCATCAACGGCCACTCCGCCGCATCGGCGTGCATCGTGATGCGGCAGTGCTCCCCCTCGTCGGAGGTCACCGTCGCCCACCGCCCGATCTTCGCCACCACCTCGGCAGCGGACGCGTGCACGGTGGCGACCACGGCGTACCCCGCCTGCTCTCCGCGGACGCCCGAGCGCACGAAGTCGACGGCGTCGTCCGCGGGCAGCCTGCGTGGCGCGAAGCGCTCACCCGTCACGCGGGCGCCCGAGATGCGGTCGGCGCGGAAGCTGCGCCAGGCCGAGCGGTCGTCGTCATAGGCCACGACGTACCACCGGCGACCAAGTGGGACCAGGCGGTGCGGCTCGACGTGGCGGTGCGAGCGCTGCCCGTCGGCTGCCGTGTAGTCCATCTCGACCCGCTCGGCGTCGCGGCAGGCCTGGGCGAGCGTCGTCAGGGTCGCTGGGTCGACCGCCGGGCCGACGCCCTGCCACGAGGACGTCTCGGTCGCCGCAGTCAGCGCCTCGACGCGTCGCCGCAGCCGCCGGGGCATCACCCCGACGACCTTCGCGAGAGCCCGCACCGACGACTCGGCCATGCCCTCGACGGCCGACTGGGCAGCGGCCTGGAGACCGAGGGCGAGGGCGACGGCCTCCTCGTCGTCGAGCACCAGCGGCGGGAGCGACGCCCCGGGGGCCAGCTGGTAGCCCCCGTCGACCCCGCGGCGGGCCTCGACGGGGTAGCCGAGCTCGCGCAGGCGCTCGACGTCGCGGCGCAGGGTACGGGGCGACACCTCCAGCCGGGAGGCGAGCTCGGCGCCCGCCCAGTAGCGCGAGCTCTGCAGCAGCGACATCAGCTGCAGCATCCGTGTGCCGGTAGCGCCCATGTCGGCAAGTCTGCCGCGATTGCGGTCAGAAGGTGGCCGTTGGGGTTCCTAGCGTGGTGAGTGCAGGGCGACGGTCGCCCGGCAACCACGAGGAGGCACCGCCATGAGCACCACGACCACCCAGCAGGTCAGCGTCGCCGCAGCAGCGCTCCCGCAGGAGCGGGCCGACCTGCTGGAGCTGCTGCGCACGGCGCGCGGGTTCCTCCGCTACACCGTGCGCGGGCTCGACGAGACCCAGGTGCGGCTGCGCCCCACGGCGAGCGAGCTGTGCCCCGGCGGGGTGGTCAAGCACGTGACGGCGGTGGAGCGCCAGTGGGTCGCGTTCCTCGAGGGCGGGGCCGGCGCGCTGACGACGGCGGGGGAGGACGAGTGGGCCCGCGGCTTCGCGCTGACCGAGGACGACACGATGGAGGCGCTGCTCGCCGACTACGACGCCGTCGCGGCACACACCGACGACCTCGTCGCCACGCTGCCCGACCTGGACGCCTCGCACCCGCTGCCCGAGGCGCCGTGGTTCGCGCCGGGCGCCCGCTGGTCGGCCCGGCGGGCACTGCTCCACATCGCCGCCGAGACCGCGCAGCACGCCGGTCACGCCGACATCCTGCGCGAGACGATCGACGGGCAGAAGACCATGGGGTGAGCGGGACGCCGTCGGCGCGTCGGCGAGGATGGTGCGCATGCAGGCGGCAGGCGTACGCATCGAGCAGGTCCACGGCGACGACGGGTTCGCGCTCGCGTGGGGCATCCGGTTCGAGGTGTTCGTCGAGGAGCAGCAGGTGCCCGTCGAGCTCGAGCGCGACGACCTCGACGCGGTCGCGACCCACTGGGTGGCCTTCCTCGGCGACGAGCCGATGGGCACCGTGCGCCTGGTCGCCGAGGACGGTGGCGTCGCGCACCTGGGCCGGCTGGCCGTGCGCAAGCCGGCGCGCGGCACCGGCCTGGGCCGCCAGCTCGTCGCCGTGGTCGAGGACCAGGGGCGCCGGCTCGGGCTCGAGCGCTGCGTGCTCGGCGCGCAGGTGCAGGCCATGCCGTTCTACGAGCGGCTGGGCTACGCCGCGTTCGGCGACGAGTTCGACGACGCCGGCATCCCGCACCGCTGGATGGCCAAGCCGCTGCGCTAGGTCCGCGCCCCGGACACCCGCACCGTCCGGGAGTCGTAGCCCGTGGCGCCGTCCGGGGCCGGAGCCGCGCGGCGCGCGGTCTGCACCGCACCCGTACCGTCCGTGGCGCGCACCTCCAGCTCGTGCTCGCCCTCGGTCGCGTCCCACTCCCAGCGCCACTGGCGCCAGGTGTCGGCGCTCGGCACGGGGAGCAGCTCGGCCTGCGCCCAGTCGCCGCCGTCGACGCGGACCTCGACCTTCGAGACGCCCCGGTGCTGGGCCCACGCGACGCCGCCGACCTGCACCCGGCCGGCGCTCGCCCGGCTGCGCGGGACGTCGATGCGGGACGCCGTCTTGACCGGCGCCTGCTCCGACCAGCCGCGGCTCGACCAGTAGGCGGTGGCGTCGGAGAAGCGGGTCACCTCCAGCTCGACGACCCACTTGGTCGCCGACACGTATCCGTAGAGCCCCGGCACGACCATGCGCACAGGGAACCCGCGCTCCAGCGGCAGCGGCGCGCCGTCCATGCCGACGGCCAGCAGGGCGTCGCGCCCGTCGAGCAGGGCGGCGAGCGGCGTCCCGATCGTCATGCCGTCCTTCGAGCGGCTCAGCACCATGTCGGCGCCGTCCAGCGGGCCGGCCTCCCGCAGCAGGTCGGCGAGCGGCGCCCCGAGCCAGCGGGCGGTGCCGGCGAGGTCGCCGCCCACCTCGTTCGAGACGCAGGTCAGGGTCACCCACCGCTCGACCATCGGCCGGGCGAGCAGCTGGTCGAACGTGAGGGTCAGCGGGCGCGCGACCTCGCCGGTGATGCGCAGGGTCCAGTCCTCGGCGCGCACGCGCGGCACGACCAGCGCCGTGTCGACGCGGTAGAAGTCCGACAGCGGCGTGACGAAGGGCGTCGCGCCGGGCGCGGCGGCGGCCACCGGGGCGGCAGGAGCGGGGGAGAGCGGTGTCGGCAGGCGCACCGCGGCGCGGGAGGCCGCCACGTCGACCCGCTGCGAGCCGAAGGCGCGGCCGAGACCGCCGACGACCAGGGCGCCGGCGAGGCCGGCGCCGGTGTGCCGGAGGAACGCGCGCCGGTCGTTCCCCGCTGCCTCGTCGGCGCGGGCCGCGTCGCGGGAGGGCAGCTCGCGGGCTCGGCGGGCCAGCGTGACGAGCGTCCAGCCGCCCACCGCGAGCGCGGCAACGGCGGGGAGCAGCACCCACGGCCCGGCGCCCGGGCGGTTGACCGCGGCCAGGCAGGCGGCGGCGCACAGGACGACGACGAGGGGCACCCCGCCGCGCGGACGCCGCACCTCCTGCACCCCCGCGACGGCGGCCAGCAGCAGCACGACCATGGCGACGACGCCGAGCAGCACGCTCTTGTCGGAGCTGCCGAGGTTGCGCACCGCCCAGTCCTTGAGCCAGGGCGGGGTGGCGTCGACGACGGTGGCGCCGACCGCGACGAGCGGCGAGGCGTTGTCGCCGACGAACGCCGCGACGACCTCCGCGGCGGCCAGGCCGGCGCAGCCGGCGACGACGCCGACCCACGCGGCGCGCAGCGGGCGGGCGACGGGCGTACGGTGCGGCACCCCTCCAGTTGTACGTGGCGGCGGGCTCCCGCGCCCCTCGCGGCGGGGTTACGGAGTCCTTACGCGCGGCCGGGCGGCAGCTCTCCGCGTGGTTGGCGGACTGTGTCGGTGGCGGCACCTAGGCTGTCCCCGTGCCGCCGAAGACCGAGGGTTTCGTCCACCTCCACGTCCACACCGAGTACTCCATGCTCGACGGAGCGGCCCGCCTCGACGACCTGTTCGCCGAGGCGGCGCGGATGGAGATGCCGGCCCTGGCGATGACCGACCACGGCAACGTGTTCGGCGCCTACGACTTCTACAAGAAGGCGAAGGCCGCCGGCGTCAAGCCGATCATCGGCACCGAGGCCTACCTCGCGCCGGGCACGACCTCGCGCAAGGACAAGGTCAAGGTCCGGTGGGGCAGCGGCGGCGAGGACGACGTCTCGGGCGGCGGCGCCTTCACCCACATGACGATGCTCGCGGCCACCACCGAGGGCATGCACAACCTGTTCCGGCTCTCGTCGCTGGCCAGCCTCGAGGGGCAGTACTACAAGCCGCGCATGGACCGCGAGCTGCTCAGCCGCTACGGCAAGGGCATCATCGCGACGACCGGCTGCCCGTCGGGCGAGATCCAGACCCGGCTGCGCCTGGGGCAGTACGACCTGGCCCGCCAGGCGGCGGGCGAGCTGCGCGACATCTTCGGCGCCGAGAACTTCTTCTGCGAGCTGATGGACCACGGCATCGGCATCGAGCGCCGGGCCCAGGCCGAGCTGATCCGCCTGGCCAAGGACCTCGGGCTGCCGTTCGTGGCCACCAACGACCTGCACTACACCAAGCGCGAGGACGCCACCGCCCACGAGGTGCTGCTCTGCGTCCAGTCCGGCTCGACGCTGGCCGACCCCAACCGCTTCAAGTTCGACGCCCAGGACTTCTACCTCAAGCCCGCGTCCGAGATGCGCGCGCAGTGGTCGGAGTTCCCCGAGGCCTGCGACAACACGCTGCTGATCGCCGAGCGCTGCGAGGTGGAGTTCACCGAGGGCGCCAACCTGATGCCGCGCTTCCCGGTGCCCGAGGGCGAGTCCGAGCACACCTGGTTCGTCAAGGAGGTCGAGCGCGGGCTCGCCCGCCGCTACCCCGGCGGCATCCCCGACGACGTGCGCCGCCAGGCCGACTACGAGGTCGGCGTCATCCTGCAGATGGGCTTCCCGGGCTACTTCCTCGTGGTCGCCGACTTCATCGGGTGGGCCAAGCGGCAGGGCATCCGCGTCGGCCCGGGCCGCGGCTCGGCGGCGGGCTCTCTCGCCGCCTACGCCATGGGCATCACCGACCTCGACCCGCTGCGCCACGGCCTGCTGTTCGAGCGGTTCCTCAACCCCGAGCGCGTGTCCATGCCCGACGTCGACATCGACTTCGACGAGCGCCGGCGCGGCGAGGTCATCACCTACGTCACCGAGAAGTACGGCGACGACCGCGTCTCGCAGGTCGTCACCTACGGCACGATCAAGGCCAAGCAGGCGGTCAAGGACTCCGCGCGCGTGCTCGGCCACCCGTTCTCGATGGGCGACCGCATCACCAAGGCGATGCCGCCCGCGGTCATGGGCAAGGACATCCCGCTCAAGAGCATCTTCGACAGCTCGCACAAGCGCTACAGCGAGGCGGGGGAGTTCCGCTCGCTCTACTCCACCGACGCCGAGGTGGCCAAGGTCGTCGACACCGCGATGGGGCTCGAGGGCCTCAAGCGCCAGTGGGGCGTCCACGCCTGCGCGGTGATCATGTCCAGCGAGCCGCTCATGGACCACATCCCGATCATGCGCCGGGAGCAGGACGGCGCGATCATCACGCAGTTCGACTACCCGACCTGCGAGACGCTCGGCCTGCTGAAGATGGACTTCCTCGGCCTGCGCAACCTCACGATCATCGACGACTGCCTGGCCAACATCGTCGCCAACGGCAAGGACCCCGTCGACCTCGACGCGCTCGAGCTCGACGACCCGGTGACCTACGAGCTGCTCGGTCGCGGCGACACCCTCGGCGTCTTCCAGTTCGACGGCGGGCCGATGCGCGCGCTGCTGCGATCGATGCGGCCCGACAACTTCGAGGACATCTCCGCCGTCGGCGCCCTCTACCGTCCCGGCCCGATGGGCGCCAACGCCCACAACGACTACGCCGACCGCAAGAACCGGCGCAAGCCGGTCGAGCCGATCCACCCCGACCTGGCCGAGGCGCTCGCGCCGATCCTGGGCGACACCTACGGGCTGATCGTCTACCAGGAGCAGGTCATGGCGATCGCGCAGCAGCTGGCGGGCTACTCGCTCGGCCGCGCAGACCTGCTGCGTCGCGCGATGGGCAAGAAGAAGCGCGAGGTCCTCGACAAGGAGTACGTCGGGTTCTCCAGCGGCATGAAGGAGCGCGGTTTCTCCGACGCGGCCATCAAGACCCTGTGGGACATCCTCGTCCCGTTCTCCGACTACGCGTTCAACAAGGCGCACTCCGCGGCCTACGGCCTCGTGTCCTACTGGACCGCCTACCTCAAGGCGAACTACCCGGCTGAGTACATGGCCGCCCTGCTCACCAGCGTGCGCGACGACAAGGACAAGTCGGCTCTCTACCTCAACGAGTGCCGGCGCATGGGCATCAAGGTGCTGCCGCCCGACGTCAACGAGTCCGACTCCAACTTCACCCCGCGCGGTTCGGACATCCGCTTCGGGCTCACCGCGATCCGCAACGTCGGCTCCAACGTCGTCGACGGCATCACGTCGGCCCGGGTCGAGAAGGGCCTCTACACCTCGCTCGAGGACTTCTTCTCGAAGGTCCCGCTGGTCGTCTGCAACAAGCGGGTCATCGAGTCGCTGGCCAAGGCCGGCGCCTTCGACTCGCTCGGCGTCAGCCGGCGCGGCCTGCTCGACGTGCACGAGGAGTACGTCGACCTGCACGTCGACGTGAAGCGCAACGAGGCGATCGGCCAGGACTCCCTTTTCGGCGGCGGGGGCGACGACGAGCCGGCCGCCATCAGCGGGCCGCCCGTGCCGGTCGGCGAGTGGGACAAGGCGGTGCTGCTCGCCTACGAGCGCGAGATGCTCGGGCTCTACGTCTCCGACCACCCGCTGCTGGGCGTCGAGCACGTGCTGGCCGCCAACGCCGACGTGACCATCGCCAACCTCATGAGCGACGACGACCGGCCGGACGGCGCGGTGGTGACGATCGGCGGGCTCGTCTCGGGCCTGCAGCGCAAGCTCACCAAGCAGGGCAACCCGTGGGCCATCGCGACGATCGAGGACCTCGACGGGGCGATCGAGTGCCTGTTCTTCCCGGCGACCTACCAGCTCGTGGCCACCTCGCTGGCCGAGGACGCGGTGGTGGTCGTCAAGGGCCGGCTCGACAAGCGCGAGGACGTCGCCAAGCTCATCGCGATGGACCTCACCGTGCCCGACCTCAGCGACGCGTCGAGCCGCGGGCCGGTCAAGATCAGCCTGCCGACACCGCGGTGCACCCCACCGGTGGTCGAGCGGCTCAAGGAGGTCCTGGTGGCGCACCCCGGGGTCACCGAGGTGCAGCTGGCGCTCCAGAGCGCCGGGCGCACGACCGTGCTGCGCATCGACGACGGGCTGCGCGTGACGCCGTCGCCCGCGCTGTTCGGCGACCTGAAGGCGCTGCTCGGGCCGGCCTGCCTGGGCTGAGCCCAGAGCGTCGGCCGGGCTGCGCTCAGCTGCTCGGCCGGCTGCGCTCAGTCGGCCGGTGCGCCGAAGGGGTCGGCGACGGGCGAGCCGCCGGGCGCAGGCGTACCCGTCGTGGGCACCACGAGCACCGGACGCGGCTGTTGGTGGATCAGGCGCGCAGAGACCGAGCCGTGCACCAGCCGGCGCAGCGCGCAGCGCGGGCCGCTGCCCTGGGTGCCCACCACGATCACCGCGGCGTCGTGCTCCTCGGCGAGCGAGCGCAGCCTCGCACAGGCGTCGCCCGCCGTGACGGCCAGCGACCAGCGCACCGCGCACGCGTCGAGCAGGGCGCTCAGCCGCACCACCAGGTCGAGCTCGACGTCGGTGGCCAGCCGCGCCAGCGCCTCCGCCCCGGCGGCGGGGCCGCTGGGGACTTGGACGACGTGCGCGACGAGCAGCGGCAGGTAGAGCCGGCGAGAGAGCCCGACCGCCGCGCGCAGCACGACCGGGTCCGAGTCGTCGCCCCGGATGCCCGCGAGGACGCTGCCGGCCACGGCGTGCTCCCTCAGACGCCCGCGGTCTGCGGCTGCTGGGCGCCGGCCTCGGCCAGCTCGGTGCCCGTCTGCGTGCGCAGGGGCACCTCGCGGATCGCCAGGACGCACAGCAGGGCGAGCAGCACCAGCGGGGTCGAGACCAGGAAGACCTCACCCACGGCGTCGCC
Organism: Motilibacter peucedani; assembly: GCF_003634695.1. Lineage (NCBI taxonomy): Bacteria > Bacillati > Actinomycetota > Actinomycetes > Motilibacterales > Motilibacteraceae > Motilibacter > Motilibacter peucedani. Next base: position 94,904 of record NZ_RBWV01000001.1, on the reverse strand, counting down.
GTAGGCGTGCTCGACGATCGAGGCGACCGGCTTCGGCAGCGTGCTGACGTCGGGGATCGCGCCGTCCGAGCTGCCCATGGCCGAGGCCGGGACGCCCAGGTGGGCGAGGCCCGAGGCGATGGAGTCGGCGACCCGGGTGCCGAGCACCGCGCCGAGCACCGAGACGCCGATCGCGCCGCCGAGCGAGCGGAAGAACGACACCGTGGCGGTGGCCGCACCGAGCTGGCTGCCCGCGACCGAGTTCTGCACCGAGAGCACCAGGTTCTGCATCACCATGCCGAGCCCGATGCCGACCAGGGCCATGTAGACCGCGACCAGGACGAAGCTGGTCTCCGCCGACAGCGTGGCCAGCAGCGCGAAGCCGACGGTGGCGATCGCCGAGCCGGCGACCAGGTAGCGCTTCCACCGCCCGGTGCCCGAGACCAGGCGGCCGACGACGAGCGAGGAGACGGCCAGTCCGAGGATCATCGGCATCGTGCGCAGGCCGCTCGCGGTCGGGCTCTCGCCGCGGGAGATCTGGAAGTACTGCGACAGGAAGATCGTGGCGCCGTACATCGCGACCCCGACGAACAGGCCGGCCGAGGTGGCGAGCGCGACGGTCCGCTCGCGGAAGATCGCCAGCGGGATGATCGGCTCGGTCGCGCGCAGCTCGACGACGACGGCCAGGGCGAGGAGTGCGAGCCCGCCCGCGACGAGCGCTGCCGTCGTGGCCGACAGCCAGTCGAACTGCTGGCCCGCGAGCGAGACCCACACCAGCAGGACGCTGACGCCACCGGTGATGAGCGCGGCGCCGAGGTAGTCGACCGAGACCTCACGGCGCACCGTCACCAGGTGCAGCGTGCGCTGCAGGGTGACGAGCGCGGCGAGAGCGAACGGCACGCCGACGTAGAAGCACCAGCGCCAGCCGAGCCAGGACGTGTCGACGATCACGCCGCCGATCAGCGGGCCGGCGATCGTCGCGACGGCGAAGGTCGCGCCGAGGTAGCCGCTGTAGCGCCCGCGCTCGCGGGGCGACACCATCGCGGCCATGATGACCTGCGTCATCGCGAGGATGCCGCCGGCGCCGATGCCCTGCACCGCGCGGCAGGTGATGAGCATGCCCACCGACTCGGAGAGCCCGGCGACGATCGAGCCGGCCGCGTAGACGACGATCGCGACCTGCATGAGCAGCTTCTTGCTCACCAGGTCGGCCATCTTGCCCCAGATCGGGGTCGACGCCGTCGTCGTCAGGAGCGTCGCTGTGACGACCCAGGTGTAGGCCGACTGGCCGCCGTGCAGCTCGTGCAGGATGCGCGGCAGCGCGTTGCTCACCACCGTCGAGCTCAGCATCGCGACGAACATGCTGAGCATCAGCCCGGTCATGGCCTCGAGGATCTGGCGGTGGGTCATGCCTGACGAGCCGACGCGCTGCGCCGGCCCGGTCGTCGCGGTCGTGCTCACAGGTGGTCCTTCCAGAGGCGGCGTCTCACCGTACGGTCTACTGGTTGCTCATAGCAACCACCGCGGTGGGCTCTATTCCCCGTCCGACCCTCACTCCAACAGCGCGTTGAACCGCTCGAGCAGCGCGGCGAAGCGCTCGACGTCACGGTGCGGCCAGGCACCCAGCCCGGCGCGTACGTCTGCGGCCCGGTCCGCGCGCAGCTCCTCCCACCGCGCCCGGCACTCGGGCGTCGCCACCAGCACCTGCGCCCGCCCGTCGTCCGGGTCGGCGACGCGCGTGATGAGCCCCAGCCGCTCGAGCCCGGCGACCTGTCGGCTCACCGGGCCCTTGTTGAGGCTGAAGTGCTCGGCGACGTCGGCCGCCCGGACCCGCTCGCGGGTCAGCACGAGCAGCAGCGTGGAGTAGGCGGAGGCCTCCAGGTCGGGGTGCAGCTCGGCCGCCAGCGAGGCGAGGTAGGCGCGCGCCCGTCGCAGCAGCACCGAGAGCTCCTGCTCCACGTGCAGCGTGGCGGCGTCCGGAGCGGGGTGCCGTCCCGGCGACGCGTCGGAGCCGCTCAGCGTGCCGTGGCGAGGTAGGTGCTGGTCGAGCGCCCGCCGGCGTAGACCCAGCGGCTGCCGTCGACAGGACCCGCCACCCCGGAGAGCCGGCCGGCCGGCAGCGGGGGCAGCGAGCTCCAGCGCCGGGTCACCGGGTCGTAGGCCGAGACCTCCGCCGTCGGCACCAGCTCGTGCACGTCGGCGCGCTCGCCGCCCGCCACGACGAGCCGGCCGTCCATGACGAAGGTGGCCGAGACGATGTGCGAGCGCGGCGTCGGCAGCGGCGTGCTGCCGCGCACCTCCCAGCTGTCGGTGGCCGGGTCGTAGACCTGCAGCGTCCCCATGACGTGCGCCGTGTCGTCGAAGCCGGTCTGGCCGCCGACCGCGTAGATGCGTCCGCCGATCACGCCGTAGCCGAAGTGGTTGACCGCCTGCGGCATGGGAGCGCGCGGCTGCCAGCCGGCCGCCGGGTCCGACAGGTCGAGCGCCCAGTGGGCAGCCGTGTCGACGCGCTGCTGGTAGGTGTGGCCGCCGAAGTAGTGCAGCACGCCGCCGACGTAGGCGAGCTGGCCCGCCGCGACCTTCGTCGGCAGGCGCCACGACGGCTCCGACCAGGTGCCCGTCACGGTGTCGTACTGCCAGACGCGGTCGGTGCCGAACACCTGCCCGGTGCCGGCGCTGTCGCTGGTGTAGCCGCCGGCCAGCCAGATCCGCCGGCCGTCGGTGGCCACGCCCGCGTGGGTGACGCCGCCCCGCAGCGTCCCGGTCGGCGTTCCCATGTCGGGCATGGGCGCGAGCGCCCGCCACGTGCCGCTCGACACCGAGTAGCGGTAGGTGCGCGGCGAGGGGACGCAGCAGGTCTTCCGGGAGTCGAAGCTCCCGAAGACGTAGACGGAGTCGCCGAGGGCGACGCCCTGCGCCTCGGTCACGCGCTCGGGCACCGGGGTCGCCGTGCGCCACGACCACGCGTCGGACGGGGTCGGGCCGGAGACGGTGAAGCTCGTGCTCGTGACGACGGTGCCGGCGCCGCCGGTCACCTCCGCGGTCAGCGTGTGGACGCCCTGCCCCAGGGCGGCCGTGTCGACGGGCTCGGCGAAGCGGGTGTCGGTGCTCGTGCCGCCGAGGTCCCACGGTGCGGAACCCTCGACGCGCGCCGGGGTGCGGCCGCGGTGGGGGTCGTCGACGAAGAACCGCACGCGCCGCACCGACTGGCCCGGCGCGGCGGCGAGGAACGCGTAGAGCGGGCCGCGCACGACGTCGTCGGCCACCGCCACCGCGCCCGCCCGGTCGCGGCCCGCGCTGTGCACCAGCGAGACGACCGGCCCGCGGCCGACGCTGAACCGGGCGACGAGGACGCTGAGCTGTCCCGTGCCCAGCCGCACGTCGGCGGTCAGCACGTGCACGCCCGTGCCGAGCGAGGCGGCGTCGAGCGGGCGCGCCGGCTCGCCGGCGCCGGACGTGCTGCCCACGAGGTCGAACGGCGCGGCGGAGTCGGTGCGCAGCGGCGTACGCGTGCGTCCCGTGTCGTCGACGCGGAACGCCACCTGCGCCGGACCGGCGACGCCGGAGACGGTGACGTAGACCAGTCCCCACAGCGACGCACCGGCGAGGGGCAGTGCGCCGCTGCGCGTCGGGCTCGTGCTCACCTCGAGGCGCGGCTCGGCGGTGACGGCGCCGCTGTGCTGCGGCACCACGAGCACGCCCGCCGCAGCCAGGGCGAGGGCGGCGGTCGCGAGCGCGGTGCGGCGGGCGCTCGACCGCGGGAGAGTGCTCGAAGGCGTCCTCGTGGTCGTCGTCGCAGGGGTCGTCATGGTCGGCCTCGTCTTCGTCAGCGTCCGGACCGCGGGGGCGCGGGCGTCCGGCGACACGCTAGCCGCGGGGTCCGACGAGGTGCCAGGGTCCGCGCCCGGCACGGGGTGGCAGGGCCGGACGGGCGAGTCGCTCCCGAGCCGCTCGCCAAGCCGGTCGGCGCGCCGTAGGGTGACGGCTCGTGGCTGACGCAACGGCGACGTACGCGCACCGGCAGCCGCGTCCACGCGTCGCTCTGCTGCTCGACGCCGTGCGCCGCGGCGGCACCGGTGGTCGCGGGTCCTCCGTGCCCACCGCCCTCGGCGCCGCTGCGGGCAGCGCGCTCGTAGGAGTGGCCGCCGCCTTCGCCTGGAACCAGCTCGCGCCCCACCTCGAGGGCACGGTCGCGGGCCCGCGCGCCGTCAACGGCACGTTCGAGTCGACCGGCGCCTACTTCGGCGCCGAGGCGTGGTTCATGGGCATCACGGTGGTGAGCGGCGTGCTCTGCGCCCTCGTCACCTTCGCCGTGGCGGGCACCCGCCGCGCCGGCGGGCTCGACGGGCTGGCCGGTCTCGTGGTGGGCGGGCTGCTCGGCTCCCTCGTCGCGTGGCGGGTCGGCTACCTGCTCGGGCCCCACCGCTTCAGCGCCGACGACGTCGGCCACCACGTGCGCGTCGGCCTCGACGTCCACTCCCACGGCGCGCTGCTGCTCTGGGCGATCGCCGCGACCGTGGTCCAGGTCGCCCTCACCGTCGGCCTCGGCGTCGACGACCACGAGTCCCCGCCTCCGGACGCGCCCTAGGGCCGGCCGACGGGCGCGGTGGTCGCGCCCGTCAGGCGCACCAGGTCGGCGGGGGAGAGCTCGACGTCGAGACCGCGCCGGCCGCCCGAGACGAGCACGGTGTCGTGCTCCAGCGCGCTGGCGTCGACGACGGTGCGCAGCCGCTTGCGCTGGCCCAGCGGGCTGATGCCGCCGACGACGTAGCCCGTCGTGCGCTCCGCGAGGGCGGGATCGGCCATCGCGGCCCGCTTGCCGCCGACCGCCGAGGCGAGTGCCTTGAGGTCGAGCGTGCCGCTGACCGGCACCACGGCCACGACCAGCGCGCCGTCGACGTCGGCGACCAGCGTCTTGAGCACCCGCTCAGGCGCGACGCCCAGCGCGGTGGCGGCCTCCGTGCCGAACGACTCGGCGGCGGGGTCGTGGGTGTAGGGGTGGGCGGTCCAGTCGACGCCGGCTGCGCTGAGCGCCACGGTCGCGGGCGTGCCGGCGGAGGGGGTCGCGCGCTTGGCCACGGGCGGGAGGCTACCGAGCGCCGACACGGCGGCGCCCCTCAGTTCACCGACAGCGGCTCGCCGGCGAGGTCGGCCCGCGACACGGGCAGGCTCGGCAGCCCGCCGGTGAGCAGCGCGTGCTCGCGGCGCAGCAGTCGCCGGGCGAGGCGCAGGCGCGCCGCGGCGTCGGGCGCCTCGAGCAGGGCCTGCCGCTCGTGGACGGCGAGGACGACGGCGCGCGCCACCGCGTACGACACCCCCACGGCGTCGAGCGCGACGCCCGCCTCCGGCAGGTCGAGCCCGCCGGCGATGCTTCCCGGCAGCGCGGCGACGTAGCGGGCGAGCAGCTGGGCGACCGGCACGGCGAGCTCGTCGGCGTCGTCGCCCGGCTCGTCGGCCAGCCAGCGCACGCTGCCCTGCGCCCAGCGGGCGCCGCTGCGCGGGCCGCGTGGCTCGCCCTCGCCCGGCTCGATGGCGTGGAGGACGAAGCGGCGGGTCGCCAGGGCGGAGAGCTCGAAGCGCCCGTCGGGCAGCGCCACGGCCTCCTGCAGGTGGGCCGCGCAGCCGACGACGTGCACCGCGCCGAGGTCGTCGGCGACGTCGTCGCCCACCTCGCCGCCGCCGCGCAGCGCGACCACCCCGAAGTCGCGGCGCGGCTCCGGCGCCGCGAGCAGGTGCTCGACGAAGCGGCGGTAGCGCGGCTCGAAGACGTGCAGCTCGAGCGAGCTGCCCGGCACCAGCGGCGTGCCGAGCGGGAAGAGCGGGAGCCGCTCGTGCGCCTGGTCGTCCACAGGCCGCAGCCTACGGCCCGGTCGCAGTCCTGCTCCTCCGTAGACTGTGCCCGTGACAGCGACCGAGCCCGAGGACCGCCTGCTCGCCCGCGTCGACCTGCGCGGCCGCGCAGGCGACCCGCGCGCGGTCGACGAGGTGCTCCCGCGCGCCGCCCTCGACGTCGGCGCGGCGGTCGAGCTGGTCCGGCCCATGGTCGACGACGTCCGCGCCCGCGGCCTCCCGGCGGTGCTCGAGGCCACTGCCCGGCTCGACGGCGTCGAGCTGACCTCGACCCGCGTGCCGGCCGCCGAGCTGGCGCGCGCGCTCGACGAGCTCGAGCCGGCCGTGCGCGCGGCGCTCGAGGAGTCGGTGCGCCGGGCCCGCCTGGTCCACCAGGCCCAGCTGCGTCCCGACGAGACGGTCGAGCTCGCGCCGGGCGGCACGGTCACCGAGCGGTGGGTCGCGGTCCGGCGCGTGGGCCTCTACGCGCCGGGCGGCCTGGTCGCCTACCCCTCCTCGGTCGTCATGAACGTCGTCCCGGCGCAGGTCGCCGGCGTCCGCGAGCTGGCGGTCGCCAGCCCGCCCCAGCGCGACAACGGCGGCCTGCCGCACCCCAGCGTGCTCGCCGCCTGCGCGCTGCTCGGCGTGGAGGAGGTGCACGCGGTCGGCGGCGCCCAGGCGGTCGCGATGTTCGCCTACGGCACCAGCGAGTGCGCGCCGGTCGACCTGGTGACCGGTCCGGGCAACGTCTACGTCGCCGCGGCCAAGCGGCTGGTCCGCGGGCGCGTCGGCATCGACTCCGAGGCCGGGCCCACCGAGATCGGCGTGCTCGCCGACGACAGCGCCGACCCCGCCTTCGTCGCCGCCGACCTGATCTCGCAGGCCGAGCACGACCCCAACGCGTCCTGCCTGCTGGTCAGCCCGAGCGAGGCGCTGCTCGACGCGGTGGACGAGGAGCTGGTGCGCCAGTTCGCGCTGACCAAGCACGTCGACCGCGTCGGCCCGGCGCTGCGCGGGCAGTCGGCGGCGATCCTGGTCGACGACCTCGACGCCGGGCTCGCCGTCGTCGACGCCTGGGCGGCCGAGCACCTCGAGGTCATCACCCGCGACGCCGCAGCCGTGGCCGCGCGCGTCACCAACGCCGGAGCGGTGTTCGTCGGCGCCTGGTCGCCGGTGAGCCTGGGCGACTACCTCGCCGGCTCGAACCACGTCCTCCCGACAGGGGGCACCGCCCGCTTCAACCCCGGCCTGTCGGTCCAGACCTTCCTGCGCGGCATCCACGTCGTCGACTACTCCCGCGAGGCCCTCGCCGAGGTCGCCGACCACATCGATGCCCTCGGCGGCGCGGAGGACCTCGTGGCCCACGTCGCCGCCGTGCGCGTGCGCGTGCCCAAGGAGCAGCCGTGAGCGGCGGGCTCGACGAGCTGCTGCGCGCCGACCTGCGCGGCCGAAGCCCCTACGGCGCGCCCCAGGCCGACGTGCCCGTGCGCCTGAACACCAACGAGAACCCCCACCCGCCGAGCGCGGCGCTGGTCGACGACCTGGCCCGTTCGGTCGCTGCCGCGGCAGCGTCCATGAACCGCTACCCGGACCGCGACGCGGAGGCGCTGCGCGACGACCTCGCGGCCTACCTCGGGCGGGCCACCGGCGTGGCGCTGACCCGGGCGCAGGTCTGGGCGGCCAACGGCTCCAACGAGGTGCTCCAGCAGCTGCTGCAGGCGTTCGGCGGCCCGGGCCGCACGGCGCTCGGCTTCGGCCCCACCTACTCGATGTACCCCCTGCTCTGCGTAGGCACGGGCACCACGTGGCTCGACGCGCGCGTGCGCGACGAGCGGTTCGGGCTCGACCTCGACCGCGCCGAGGCCGCCGTGCGCGAGGCCGACCCGGCCCTGGTGCTGCTGTGCTCGCCCAACAACCCGACCGGGACCGCCGTCCCGCCCGACGCGGTGGCCCGCCTCTACGACGCGACCCGCGGCCTGCTCGTGGTCGACGAGGCCTACGCCGAGTTCGGGCGCGCCCGCTCGGCGGTCGGCCTGCTCGAGGGCCGGCCCCGGCTGGTCGTCTCGCGCACCATGTCGAAGGCGTTCGCGTTCGCCGGGGGGCGGCTCGGCTACCTCGCCGCGGCGCCGGAGGTGGTCGACGCGCTCCAGCTCGTACGCCTGCCCTACCACCTCTCGGTCGTGGGCCAGGAGGCCGCGCGAGCGGCGCTGCGCCACGCCGACGACACGCTCGCCTCGGTCGACGACGTGCGCCGCCAGCGCGAGCGCATCGTCGCCACCCTGCGCGAGCGCGGGCTCGACGTCGTCGACTCCGACTCCAACTTCGTGCTGTTCGGACGCTTCGCCGACTCGGCCAAGGTCTGGCAGGCCGTGCTCGAGCGCGGCGTGCTGGTGCGCGACGTCGGCCTGCCGGGCTGGCTGCGCGTGACGGCCGGGACCGCGGAGGAGACCACCGCCTTCCTCGACGCGCTCGAGGCGGCACTCGACCTGCTGGGAGACAGCGCGTGACCACAGCACCCCGCCCGAGCGGCGCCCCCCGCGTGGGCCGCGTCGAGCGCACCACCAAGGAGTCCTCGGTGCTCGTCGAGGTCGACCTCGACGGCAGCGGCACCGTCGACGTCTCCACCGGCGTGGGCTTCTACGACCACATGCTCGGCCAGCTGGGCAAGCACGGACTGCTCGACCTCACGGTCAAGACCACCGGCGACACCCACATCGACGCCCACCACACCGTCGAGGACACCGCGATCGCGCTCGGCGAGGCGCTGCGCCTGGCCCTGGGCGACAAGTCGGGCATCCGCCGCTTCGGCGACGCGCTCGTGCCGCTCGACGAGACCCTCGTGCAGGTCGCCGTCGACCTCGCCGGCCGGCCCTACTGCGTCCACACCGGCGAGCCGGAGGGCCAGGCCTACGTCGTCATCGGCGGCGACTACGTCGGCTCGCTGACCCGCCACGCCATCGAGTCGCTCGCCTCCAACGCGGCGATCGCGCTGCACGTCCGGGTCCTCGCCGGGCGCGACCCCCACCACATCGTCGAGGCGCAGTTCAAGGCGCTGGGCCGGGCGCTGCGCGACGCCGTCGCGCTCGACCCGCGCGTCGTCGGCGTGCCCTCGACCAAGGGCGCGCTCTAGGTGCCCCGCGTCGCCGTCCTCGACTACGGCTCGGGCAACCTGCGCTCCGCGGTGCGCGCGCTCGAGCGCACGGGCGCCGAGGTCGTCCTCACCTCCGAGCGCGCCGTCGCCGAGGAGGCCGACGGGCTCGTCGTCCCCGGCGTCGGCGCCTTCGCCGCCTGCATGGAGGGGCTGCGCGCGGTCCGGGGGCCCGAGGTGATCGGCCGCCGGCTGGCCGGCGGCCGCCCGGTGCTCGGCATCTGCGTGGGCATGCAGGTGATGTTCGAGAAGGGCGTCGAGCACGGCGTCGAGGCCGCCGGCTGCGGCGAGTGGCCCGGCGTGGTCGACCGGCTCGACGCCCCGGTGCTGCCGCACATGGGCTGGAACACCGTCACGGTGCCCGAGGGCTCGGTGCTCTTCGACGGCATCGCCGACGAGCGGTTCTACTTCGTGCACTCGTACGGCGTGCGCAGCTTCGACCTGCCGCCCTCCGAGCGGCTGCGCGCGCCGCTGGTGACGTGGGCCGAGCACGGGCACCCGTTCGTCGCGGCCGTCGAGAACGGCGCGCTCTCGGCCACCCAGTTCCACCCCGAGAAGTCCGGCGACGCCGGTGCCGCCCTGCTTCAGAACTGGGTGCGCACGCTGTCGTGAGCGCCAAGGGCCAACGGGCGCAGCGGCGGGCCGAGCTCGAGCGCCGGCGGGCTGCCGCGCGCGCCGGCCACGAGCGGCGAGCGGCGCGCGCGTCGGCCCGGCGCCGCCGGCTGGGCGCGCTGCGGCCCCGGCCGACCCGCGTGGGGCGCCCCGGGGGAGTGCTGGCCCGGCGGCGGCGGCTGCGCGCCGGGGCCGTCGTGCTCGTCGAGCTGGTCGCGCTCGCCGCGGTCGTGGCCCTCACCGACGACGCCGGGCTGCGCGTCGCCGCGGTCGTCGTCGCCCTCGTCGCCCTCCCCGTCCTGCTGACCGCCGTCTCCGACCGAAGGATCTGACTGCCGTGACCGCGCCCCGCGCCGAGGCCCCGCTCGTCCTGCTGCCCGCCGTCGACGTCGCCGACGGGCAGGCCGTCCGGCTCGTCCAGGGCGCCGCCGGCTCCGAGACCTCCTACGGCGACCCGCTCGAGGCGGCGCTCGCCTGGCAGTCCGCCGGTGCGCAGTGGATCCACCTGGTCGACCTCGACGCCGCCTTCGGCCGTGGGAGCAACCGCGAGCTGCTCGCCGAGGTCACGGGACGGCTCGACGTGTCGGTCGAGCTGTCGGGCGGCATCCGCGACGACGAGTCGCTGCGGGCCGCGCTGGCCACCGGCTGCGCCCGGGTCAACCTCGGCACGGCGGCGCTCGAGTCGCCCGACTGGGTGCGACGGGCGATCGCCGAGCACGGCGACCGGATCGCGGTCGGGCTCGACGTGCGCGGCACCACGCTCGCGGCGCGCGGCTGGGTGCAGGAGGGCGGCGAGCTGTTCGAGGTCCTGGCCCGGCTCGACGCCGACGGCTGCGCCCGCTACGTCGTCACCGACGTGGCCCGCGACGGCACCCTGACCGGCCCGAACCTCGAGCTGCTGCGCTCGGTCTGCGCGGCGACCGAGCGGCCCGTCGTCGCCTCCGGCGGCATCTCCTCGCTGGCCGACCTGACCGCCCTGCGCGGCCTCACGGGCGAGGGCGTCGAGGGCGCGATCGTCGGCAAGGCGCTCTACGCGGGGGCCTTCACCCTCGAGGACGCGCTGCGAGCGGCGAGCTCCTGACGTGGACCGACGTGTCCTGCACCACCTGGTTCGGGCGTTCCGCTCTGCTCGCCCCGTGTCGTCCGGTCCGTCTACTGTGACGCCCGTGCTCCTGCTCCCGTCCGGCGCCGCGCGCCGGCGTACCGTCCGCCCCGCGCTCGCCGTCCTGCTCGCCGTCGTCGCGCTGCTCGTGCCGGCCGCGCCCGCGCTGGCCGCCGCCTCGCCGGCGGTCCCGGCGCCCGCGGCGGTCCCGGCGCCCGCGGCGGTCCCGGTGCCCGCAGGGGCGGTGCACGACCTGCCGGCCGTGCGGCTGCCCGACCGTCCGGTGGTGCGCGACGTCGTCCACGGCACGGTGGTGCGCACGCCGAGCCGCACCCTGCCCTGGGTCCTGCCCATGATCTTCGTGCCGACGGACCCCCGGGGCGAGGTCGGCCTGTGCACCGTGTCGGCGGTGTCCTCCCGGCTGCTGCTGACGGCGGCCCACTGCGCGGTGGGCCGCGGCGCCTTCTACCTGCTGCTCGACGGCAACGCCTACGACTTCGGCAAGCCGTTCTCCCGCGGTCGGGTCGTGCCGGTCGAGGCGGTGCGCTACGACGAGGCCTACACCAAGCTGCTCATCAACGACGACATCGCCGTCATGCGCTCGGCCGTGCCGCTCGGGCTGAGCTCCTACGCGAAGGTCGGCACGCCGTCGCTGGCGTCGGCCCTGCGCCGCGGGCGCACGCTGCCGCTCTCGCTCTACGGGTGGGGCCGCTGGTCCGACCGCGTGAAGTACCCCGACGGCCACCTGCGCACGGCCAGCCTGCGCCAGCTCAACAGCGTGGCGCGGGCGACCTTCTACTCCTTCGACGACCGCCGCCAGCTCGGCGCCGGCCGGAGCCTGGGCGACGGCACCTACGCCTCGTCGTGCGAGGGCGACAGCGGCGGTCCGCTGGTCGCGCGGGTGCGTGGCGTCCCCTACGTCGTCGGCGTCACCAGCTACGGCTCGGAGAGGGGCTGCCAGACGACCCCGACCGTCTTCACCAGCGTCGGTGCCTACGCCAGGTGGCTCCGGCAGGCCAGCGCCTCGCTGCCGGCGCTCGCGGCGGCGCGCAGCCGCGCCGTACCCCTCACGCTCGTCGGTCCCAGCATCCGCACCCGCGGCAGGGCACCGGTCGCCGCGCTCGGGGCGCAGGTCACCTGCACCCCCGGGCGCTACACCGAGGGCGTCACGCTCTCCTACACCTGGGCCCGCAACGGGGACCCCACCCCGCTCGCCGCGACGGTGACCGCCGCCGGCTCCACCCACGTGGTGGAGGCGGCTGACGCCGGCCGCACGCTCACGTGCACCGTGGCCGCGAGCTACCCCCGCTCGCACGTCCGGTCGCTCGTACGCCTGCGGTTCCCGGCCGCGCCGCGTGCCGCGGGCCCGACGACGGTGACCGCACCAGCGGTCACGACGGCCTACGGCGCCGGTGCGCTCACCTGCACCCCGCCCGTCCTCAGCGGTGCCGGCGTGGTGAGCGGCTACGCGTGGGCGAGCGCCACCGCTCCCGCCGTGGTCCTCGGCACGGCCTCGACGCTGCCGCTGACACCGGCGCTGCTGGCACAGGTGGGTCCGTCGGCGACGCTGGTCTGCACGGTGACCGCCTCGAACTCGATGGGCAGCGTGCAGGTGGCCGCAGGGCTGATGCTGCCGACCCCCTCTGCGGGCGTGGCCCCGACCGGCGCGGTGCCGGCGGGGGCGGGGACCCTGCCGGTCGGCACGGTGCTGACCTGCTCGGTCACCTCCGGGACGCCCGGCACCGCTACCACCTACCGGTGGGCCCGGCTGGCCTCGCCGCTGTCGGCGGTCGGCTCCGGGTTCCCCGCCGGCACCGCGGTGGTCGCCGGCTCGACCGCGTCGACCTACACGACCAGCCGGGCCGACTCCGGCCACTACCCCGCCTGCGAGGCCGTCACGTCGTCGTGGGCGGGCGCGACGGCGTCGTTCGGGGCGACCTCGCTGAAGGGCGCGGCCTCGTGACGCTGTCGGTGCGCGTCGTGGCCTGCCTCGACGTCGACCGCGGCCGCGTCGTCAAGGGCGTCAACTTCACCGAGATCCGCGACGCCGGCGACCCGGTCGAGATGGCGCGCGTCTACGACGCCGAGGGCGTCGACGAGCTGGTCTTCCTCGACATCACCGCCAGCAGCGGCGGGCGCGAGACCACCTACGACGTGGTCCGACGGACCGCCGAGCAGGTGTTCATCCCGCTCACCGTCGGCGGCGGGGTGCGCACGGTCGACGACGTCGACCGGCTGCTGCGGGCGGGCGCCGACAAGGTCGGCGTCAACACCGCAGCCGTACGCCGTCCCGAGCTGGTGCGCGAGGTCGCCCACCGCTTCGGCTCGCAGGTGCTGGTGCTCTCGGTCGACGCGCGCCGGTGCCGGCCCGACGGTGCCCGCACGCCCAGCGGCTTCGAGGTGACCACGCACGGCGGTCGCGAGGGCACCGGCCTCGACGCCGTCGAGTGGGCCGCGCGAGCGGCCGAGCTCGGCGCCGGCGAGGTGCTGCTCAACAGCATCGACGCCGACGGCACGCGCGACGGCTACGACCTCGAGATGATCGCCGCGGTCCGAGCGGCCGTCACCGTGCCGGTCATCGCCAGTGGTGGCGCCGGCGCGGTCGGCGACTTCGCGCCGGCGGTGCAGGCAGGTGCCGACGCGGTGCTGGCCGCCAGCGTCTTCCACTTCGGCGACCTGCGCATCGGCGAGGTCAAGGACGCCCTGCGCGCGGCCGAGCTGCCCGTGCGCTGAGCCGGCCCGACCGCCGCGCTCACACCCCGAGCGCGTCCTCGGCCGCCCCGACGGTGTCCGCGTCGCCGGACACCTCGACCCTGGCCGCCGCCACCCGCCCGAAGACCCACAGCACCAGCTCGGGCACGAGCCCGCGGACCGTCGTGGTCCTCCCGCGGCGCGCGTGGAGGCGGACCTCGTCGTGCCCCGGGGTACGGCTCAGCACGAGCGCGGTGGGCGTGCTGCGGGTCAGCACGGGAGCGGCGCGGCGCAGCTGCACCCACAGCGCCTGCTCCATGCCGGCCGGCAGCTCGCGGGGGCTCCAGCCGGCTCCGCCGCGGCGCACGTCCTCGTGGTGCACGAACAGCTCGAGCAGGTTGACCTGCTCGTGCACCGGGCCCCACCCGAGCGGCGACCACCGAGGGGGGCCGCAGCGCACGCGGGCCACCAGCTCGTCCCAGTCGCCGTGGGCCAGCTCGGCCTGCGCCCGCTCCGTGCGCCCGGCAAGCGCGGCGACGAACACGCCCGCAGCGAGGTCGGGCCGGCCCTCGCGCAGCACGACGTGCGCGGCCAGGTCGCGCGCGGCCCAGCCCTCGTCGAGCGTCGGGGCGGCCGGTCCCACGTCGAGCAGGGTGCTGGCCAGGGCGGCGCGCTCGTCGCGCGCGTAGGTGGTCATGGCGCCCCCCCTTCCCCGCGCACCGCTGCGTACGCGGCTGAGGCGCACCGCTGCGTACGCGGCTGGCAGGATGGCGACGTGCCCAGCCGCGTCCCCGCCACCGCCTCCGCCCTCGCCCCTGACGTCGCCGCGCTGCTCAAGCGCGACGCCGACGGCCTCGTGGCCGCCGTCGTGCAGCAGTGGGACTCCGGCGAGGTGCTCATGGTCGGGTGGATGGACGACGAGGCGCTGCACCGCACGCTGACGACCGGTCGGGCGACCTACTGGAGCCGCAGCCGCCAGGAGTACTGGGTGAAGGGCGACACCTCCGGCCACGTGCAGCACGTGCACGGCGTCCGGCTCGACTGCGACGGGGACGCGCTCCTCGTGAGCGTCGACCAGACCGGCGCCGCCTGCCACACGGGCGACCGCACGTGCTTCGACGCGCGCGTGCTGCTCGACGCGGCAGCCTCGTGAGCACGCCGGGCTACGGCGCCGTGGAGCCCTCGCTCGAGGAGTTCCGGGCGCTCGCGAAGGGCCGCCGCGTGATCCCGGTCGTCCGCCGGCTGTTGGCCGACGGCGAGACCCCGGTGGGTCTCTACCGCAAGCTGGCGGGGGAGCGGCCGGGCACGTTCCTGCTGGAGTCGGCCGAGCACGGCGGCGTCTGGTCGCGCTACTCGATCGTCGGCGCGCAGAGCGCCGCCACGCTCACCGAGGTCGACGGCGAAGCCACCTGGCTGGGGACCCCGCCCGTCGGGATGCCCAGCGGCGGCAGCCCGCTCGACGCGGTGCGCGAGACGCTGCGGGCCCTGCACACACAGGCCCCTGACCCGGCCCGCGCGCTGCCTCCGCTCACCGGTGGGCTGGTCGGCTACATCGGCTACGACGCCGTGCGCCGGCTCGAGCGGCTGCCCAGCGTCGCCGAGGACGACCTCCACCTGCCCGAGCTCAGCCTCATGCTCGCCACCGACCTCGCGGTGCTCGACCACGCCGACGGCACGGTTGTGCTCATCGCCAACGCGGTCAACTGGGACGACAGCGACGACCGGGTCGACGAGGCGTGGTCCGGCGCGGTCGAGCGGCTCGACCGGATGACCGCCGAGCTGGCGCAACCGGCCGCCGCCACCGCCGCGGTGCTCGACCGCGCCGCGGAGCCGGACTTCCGCCGGCGCACGAGCTCCGCCGACTACCGCGCCGCCGTCGACACGGCACGCGAGGCGATCCGCGCCGGCGAGGCGTTCCAGATCGTCGTCGGGCAGCGCTTCGAGGCGCCCACCGCGGCCAGCGCCCTCGACGTCTACCGCGTCCTGCGGGTCACGAACCCGAGCCCCTACATGTACCTCCTGCGCCTGCCGCAGGGCTTCGACATCGTCGGCTCGAGCCCCGAGGCCCTGGTCAAGGTCACCGGCGGACGCGCCATGCTGCACCCGATCGCCGGCACCCGGCCGCGCGGCGCGACGCCCGAGCAGGACACGGCTCTGGCGACCGAGCTGCTCGCCGACCCGAAGGAGCGTGCCGAGCACCTGATGCTCGTCGACCTCGGGCGCAACGACCTCGGCCGGGTGAGCGCGCCGGGCAGCGTCGAGGTCGTCGACTTCATGTCGGTCGAGCGCTTCAGCCACGTGATGCACATCGTGTCGACCGTCGTCGGCCGGCTGGCCGAGGGCCGCACGGCGTTCGACGCGCTCACGGCCTGCTTCCCGGCCGGCACGCTGTCCGGCGCGCCCAAGCCGCGCGCGATGGAGATCATCGAGTCGCTGGAGCCGACCCGCCGCGGCCTCTACGGCGGCATCGTGGGCTACCTCGACTTCGCCGGCGACGCCGACACCGCCATCGCGATCCGCACGGCGGTGCTGCGCGACGGCACCGCCTACGTCGCCGCCGGCGCCGGCATCGTCGCCGACTCGGACCCGGCCACCGAGGACGAGGAGTGCTCCCACAAGGCGGCGGCGGTGCTGCGGGCGGTCGCCGCGGCCGGCACGCTGCGTCCCGCGCGCGCCTGATGGCCGCCGGCAGCCCGCGCAGCAGCGCGGTCGCCGCGACGCTGGCCGGGGGAGCGCTGCTGCTGCTCGCGGCAGGGCGCACGTGGTCCACGGTGCGCGTACGCGGTGGCGTGCCGCTCCCGCCGGTGCACCTCACGGGCCGCACCCTGGCCGCCGGCGTCCCCGCCCTCGGGCTGGTGGCCCTCGCGGGAGCAGGCGGCCTGCTCGCCGCCCGGGGAGCCGCGCGGCGCCTGGTCGGCGCGCTGCTGGTCGCGGCCGGCGCCGGTGCCGCGGCGCTGACCCTCGCCCGCGGCGTGCTGCCCGGCGCCCGCGAGCACGCCTGGGAGGAGGCGCGGCGCTCGCTCGCCGGCTCCAGCGGGTGGACCGCGACGGCCACCGGCTGGCCCGTCCTCGCGCTGGTCGGGGCGCTGCTCGTCGTCGGCGGTGGTGCCGTCGCGCTGGCGGCCCGCCGCTGGAGCGCCCTGGGCGCGCGCTACGACGCCCCGACGGCGCGGCCGGCCGGCGCCCGGTCGGCGTGGGAGGCCCTCGACCGCGGCGAGGACCCCACGTCCGGCGTGTGAGGCCCGGTTCCGCTCCGCGGCACGGTCGGCCGGCACTAGGCTGCGCGCTCGTCATCGCCCCCGTCGGTCGAGGAAGGCCACCCCATGAGCAGCGAACTCCCCCCGCCCCCGGACAGCTCCGGGAGCGCGCCGGAGCCCGAGCCCCCGGCCTACGGCAGCTCCACCGGCCCGTCGTTCGAGAAGCCGGCCGCTGAGCCTCCCGCGCCGAGCGCCCCCTCCTACGGCCAGCCGCAGTACGGCGCCCCCCAGGGCGAGCAGCCGCAGTTCGGCGCGCCCGCCTACGGCCAGCCGCAGGGCGAGCAGCAGCCGTACGGCCAGCCGCAGTACGGTGCGCCCGCCTACGGCCAGCCGCAGTACGGCCAGCAGCAGTACGGCGCACCCGCGTACGGCCAGCCGGCCTACGGCCAGCAGTACGGCCAGCCCGCCGGCTACGGCACGCCGCCGTACGCCAACTGGGGCCAGCGCGCCGGGGCGTTCGTCGTCGACTTCCTGGTCGGCTTCGTGCCGTTCGTCGTGCTCGTGGCGGTCGGCACGGCCATCGGCCACGGCGTCGGCGGCCTGCTGGTCTTCGTCGCGTGGCTGGGCTACGTCGCCTACGGGATCTGGAACTTCGTGTTCCAGCAGGGCACCACGGGCCAGACCGTGGGCAAGCGCATGCTCGGCATCAAGCTGGTGCGCGAGCAGGACGGCGCCGTCGTCGGCCCGCTCATGTCGTTCGTGCGCCAGATCGCCCACTTCGTCGACAGCGTCATCTGCTACATCGGCTTCCTCTTCCCGCTGTGGGACTCCAAGCGCCAGACGCTGGCCGACAAGATCATGCAGACGCTGGTCATCACGGTCTGAGGCCGTGAGCGCGACGACGGCGCCGCCCGCGCCGGCCGAGGGGTGGGGCGTACGCCTGCGCGCCCCCCTCGGCGCGGCCGGCGCCGCGCTCGCCGGAGTCCTCGCGCTGGTCGCGCGCGACCCGCACGAGCAGGGCTCGTGGGGCCTGTGCCCGCTGCACGCGGCTACCGGGCTGGACTGCCCGCTCTGCGGCGGGCTCCGCGCCGTCGAGGACCTCGCCACGGGCTCGCCCGGGGCTGCCGTCGCGAGCAACGCCCTGGTGGTCCTGCTGGTCCTGCCCGCGGTGGCGGCCACGTGGGCGGCCTGGCTGGTCCGCTCGGCGGGCGGCGCGACCCGCCGCCCGCTGGTCGTGCCGGCGGTGCTGAGGGGGCGTGCGGCCCTGGGCCTCGTGGTGGCCTTCGCGGTGCTGCGCAACCTGCCCGCGCTCGCCGCGCTCCGGGCGTAGCGCTCTCCTGCCGCGACCCGGTCGCGCCGGCCCGTCACCCGTCCGGAGCACCCCGGAAGGACGTCGTCGGTCCCTCGGTCTAGTCTGGCTGCGGCGTCGGGGCCCTGCCGCACTGCGGGCCCAGCAGGTCACGTGCAGGTCACGAGCAGCATCGTTCTAGGGAGCCGCCCGAGGTGACAGTCCTCGACGAGATCCTCGCGGGGGTCCGCGCTGACCTGGCCGAGCGCCAGGCGCAGGTCCCGCTCGACGAGCTGAAGGCCCGGTGCGCCCGCGTCCCCGACGGCAAGCCGGTGGTCCCGAGCTTCCGCAACAGCGGCGTCCGGGTGATCGCCGAGGTCAAGCGGCGCAGCCCCAGCAAGGGCGCGCTCGCCGACATCCCCGACCCCGCCGTCCTCGCGGCCGACTACGAAGCGGGCGGTGCGTTCGCCATCAGCGTGCTCACCGAGCAGCGCCGCTTCGGTGGCACGCTGGCCGACCTCGACGCGGTCCGGCAGGCGGTCGACGTGCCCGTGCTGCGCAAGGACTTCGTGGTGAGCAGCTACCAGCTCTGGGAGGCCCGGGCCCACGGCGCCGACCTCGTGCTGCTCATCGTGGCCGCGCTGGAGCAGAACGCGCTGGTCTCGCTGATCGAGCGGGCCGAGTCGATCGGGCTGACCCCCCTGGTGGAGGCGCACGAGGCCGACGAGGTGCGCCGCGCGGTCGACGCCGGCGCCACGGTGATCGGCGTCAACGCCCGCAACCTCAAGACCCTCGACGTCGACCCGGGGGCCTTCCCGCGCCTGGCCGGCCTGATCCCCGACGGCTGCGTCAAGATCGCCGAGTCCGGCATCCGCAGCCCGCACGACGTCATCGAGCTGGCCCGCGAGGGCGCCGACGCCGTGCTCGTCGGCGAGTCCCTGGTCACCGGCAAGGACCCGCGCACGGCGGTCGCCGACCTGGTCGCCGCCGGCGCGCACCCCGCCCTGAAGCAGCCGCGCTCGTGACCGCCGCACCCGAGCGGCCGTCGCTGGCCGAGCTGCCCGACGCCGAGGGCCACTTCGGCCGCTTCGGCGGCCGGTTCGTGCCCGAGGCGCTGGTCGCGGCGCTCGACCAGGTGGCGGCCGAGTACGCCGCGGCGCGCAACGACCCGGCCTTCGTCGCCGAGCTGGACGGACTGCTGCGCGACTACACCGGCCGACCCAGCCCGGTCACCGAGGTGCCGAAGTTCGCGGCCTCGGCCGGCGGTGCCCGCGTCCTGCTCAAGCGCGAGGACCTCAACCACACCGGCTCCCACAAGATCAACAACGTGCTGGGGCAAGCGCTGCTGACGCGGCGCATGGGCAAGACGCGCGTCATCGCCGAGACCGGCGCGGGGCAGCACGGCGTGGCCACGGCCACCGCCGCGGCGCTGTTCGGCCTCGAGTGCGTCGTCTACATGGGCGAGGAGGACACCCGCCGCCAGGCGCTCAACGTCGCGCGCATGCGCCTGCTGGGCGCCGAGGTCGTCCCCGTCACCACGGGCAGCCGCACCCTCAAGGACGCGATCAACGAGGCGTTCCGCGACTGGGTCACCAACGTCGAGTCCACCCACTACCTCTTCGGCACCGTCGCGGGCCCGCACCCGTTCCCGCAGCTGGTCCGCGACTTCCAGCGGGTCATCGGCGACGAGGCGCGCGCCCAGGTGCTCGAGCTGACCGGGGCGCTGCCCGACGCCGTGTGCGCCTGCGTGGGCGGCGGCAGCAACGCCATCGGCATCTTCACCGCGTTCCTCGACGACCCCGGGGTGCAGCTGGTCGGCTTCGAGGCCGGTGGCGACGGCGTCGACACCGGTCGGCACGCGGCCACGATCACCGGCGGCAGCCCGGGCGTGCTGCACGGCTCGCGCTCCTACGTCCTGCAGGACGAGTGGGGCCAGACCGTCGAGAGCCACTCCATCAGCGCCGGGCTCGACTACCCCGGCGTCGGGCCGGAGCACTCCTACCTGCACGACGTCGGGCGCGTCGACTACGAGCCGGTCACCGACAGCGAGGCCATGGAGGCGTTCCGCCTGCTGTGCCGCACCGAGGGCATCATTCCGGCGATCGAGAGCGCCCACGCCCTGGCGGGCGCGCTGCGCGTCGGCCGGCGGCTCGGCGAGCGCGGCACCGTGCTGGTCAACCTGTCCGGCCGCGGCGACAAGGACGTCGACACCGCCGCCCGCTGGTTCGGCGTGCTGGGCGACGACGAGATCGTCGAGGCGGCCGAGGCGACCGTCGAGCGGGCGCCTCAGGACTCGGCGGGCGAGGGCTGGTGAGCGTCCTCTCCGAGCGCCTCGCCGCCGTGCGGGGCGCGGGCCGCGCCGCGCTCGTCGGCTACCTGCCGGCGGGCTTCCCCTCGCGGGCCGACAGCGCGGCCGCCCTGCAGGCCATGGTCGAGGGCGGCGTCGACGTCGTCGAGATCGGCCTGCCCTACTCCGACCCGGTCCTCGACGGCCCGGTCATCCAGGAGGCGGTCGACCGCGCGCTGTCCGACGGCACGACCCCGCTCGACGTCTTCGCCGACGTCGCTGCGGTCGCGGCGACCGGCACGCCCGCGCTCGTGATGACCTACTGGAACCCGATCGAGCGCATCGGCCCCCAGCGCTTCGCCGAGATGCTGGTCGAAGCGGGCGGAGCAGGCGTGATCCTGCCCGACCTCCCGCCCGAGGAGGCCTCGGCCTGGACGTCGGTGGCCGCGTCGGCGGGTCTCGACAGCGTCTTCCTCGTCGCGCCGTCCTCGAGCGAGGACCGCATCGCCAAGGTCGCCGCCGCGAGCTCCGGCTTCGTCTACGCCGCCTCCCTCATGGGGGTGACCGGTGTGCGCTCCTCGCTCAGCGGCACCGCTGCCGCTCTGGTCGAGCGGGTGCGCGCCCGCACCGAGCTCCCCGTCTGCGTGGGGCTGGGGGTCTCGACGCCCGAGCAGGCGCGCGAGGTGGCCGGCTACGCCGACGGCGTCATCGTCGGCAGCGCGTTCGTCCGCCGGTTCCTCGACGCGCCCGACGCCGAGGCCGGTCGCACGGCCGCGCGCGAGCTGGCCGGCGCCCTGCGCGAGGGCATCGCGTCGGCGTCCGCGGGAACCCGCTGACCTCCTGAGCGGTTCCCCTAGCGGGAGCCGCCCGCCCGACAGAGGAGACACCACCGCATGCCCGCCGCGCGCAAGACCCCGACCGACCGGCGCGCCGCCGCACGCGCCAAGGCCGAGCAGCTCCGGCTCCAGCAGGCCAGGAGCGAGCGCCGCCGCAGGGTCCTGCTCGCCGGCAGCTCGGTCGCGGTCGTCGTCGCCCTCGTCGTCGCCCTGGTCGCCATCCGGCTGGCCAGCGGCGGCTCGTCCGACGAGTCGGGTGCGGCCTCGCAGCCTGCCGACCCCGCCGTGGTCGCGGCGGTGACCGGGGTCCCGGCCACCGCGTACGCCGCTGTGGGCACCGGCACGGTGACCGCCCAGCCGACGCCGCTGTCGGGCCAGCCGGCCCTGACCGCGGACGGCAAGCCCCGCGTCCTCTACCTCGGCGCCGAGTACTGCCCCTTCTGCGCCGCCGAGCGGTGGGGCGTCGTGGCGGCGCTCTCCAGGTTCGGCACGTTCAGCGGGCTCGCCCAGACGCACTCCTCGCCCAGCGACGTCTTCCCGAGCACGCCGACGCTCTCGTTCCACGGTGCGACCTACACCAGTGACTACATCTCGTTCACCGGCCAGGAGCTCGAGAGCAACGAGCGCGAGGGCAACGGCTACGCGCCGCTCGACACGGCGGCGCCCGCCGACCTCGCCCTGCTGCGCTCGGTCGGCAAGGGCGCCTACCCCTTCCTCGACATCGGCGGGCGCTACGCCGTCTCGGGAGCGAGCTACGACGCGCAGGTGCTGCAGGGCAAGACCCACGCCCAGGTGGCGCAGGCGCTCTCCGACCCGACGAGCGAGATCGCCAAGGGCGTGCTCGGCACCGCCAACAGCATCACCGCCGCGGTCTGCACGCTGACGGGGCAGCAGCCGGCGGCGGTGTGCTCGGCCGCCGGGGTGACCAAGGCCGCCGCCGCGCTCAGTCCGCAGAACGGCTGAGGCGGTGCCGCGTCCCGCCGCGCCGGGCTGGATGGTGACCACCTCGCTGGTGCTGTGCGCCGCCGGCCTCGCGGTCTCCGGCTACCTCACCGTCGAGCACTTCTCGCACGGCACGTCGTTCGCCTGCCCGGAGTCGTCGACGATCAACTGCGTCAAGGTCACGACGAGCAGCTACTCGAAGGTCCTGGGCGTCCCCGTGGCGGTGCTGGGCCTGGTGTTCTTCGCGGTCATGGGCGCGCTCTCGCTGCCGCCGGCGTGGCGGCCGGCCCTGCGCGCACCCCGGCTCGCCGGCGCCGCCGTCGGCGTCGTCTCGGTGCTGTGGCTGGTGTGGGCCGAGCTCTTCCGCATCGACGCCATCTGCCTGTGGTGCACGGTCGTGCACCTGCTCACGCTCGCGCTGTTCGCCGTCCTGGTGATGGGGGAGGCGCTCTCCGCCCCGCTGCCCGACGACCGCACTAGGCTCTCGGCACGATGAACTCCTACGCCTTCCTGCCCAGCCCCGGACGCGGCGTCTGGCACCTCGGCCCGCTGCCGCTGCGCGCCTACGCGCTCTGCATCATCGCGGGCGTCATCCTCTCGGTCTGGGTCGGTGAGCGGCGCTGGCAGGCCCGCGGCGGCCGTGAGGGCACGGTCAGCGACGTCGCGGTGTGGGCGGTGCCCTTCGGCGTCGTCGGCGGCCGCCTCTACCACGTGATCACCACGCCGGAGCCCTACTTCGGCAAGGGCGGCCACCCCCTCGACGCGGTCAAGGTGTGGCAGGGCGGCCTAGGCATCTGGGGCGCCATCTCGCTGGGCGCTGTCGGTGCGTGGATCGGCTGCCGGCGCCGCGGCATCGCGCTGCCGCCGTTCGCCGACGCGCTGGCTCCGGGCATCGTGCTCGCGCAGGCGCTGGGCCGGTGGGGCAACTACTTCAACCAGGAGCTCTACGGCTCGCCGACCACGCGCTGGTGGGGGTTGGAGATCGACCCGGCCCACCGGCCGGAGGACACGCCGCAGCTCGGCACCTACCACCCCACCTTCTTGTACGAGTGCATCTGGGACCTCGGCGTCGCGGGCCTGGTCGTGTGGGCCGACCGCAAGTGGCGGCTGGGGCACGGGCGCGCCTTCGCGCTCTACGTCGCCGCCTACTGCGTGGGCCGCTCGTGGATCGAGGCCATGCGCGTCGACACCGCCGAGCACTTCCTCGGCCTGCGCCTCAACCAGTTCACCGCGGCGGTGCTGTTCCTGCTGGCGACGGCCTACATCGTCGTCTCGGCGCGGCTGCGCCCCGGGCGCGAGGTCGACGTCGAGCCGGGTGCCGCGGCGCCGAGCGCGGACGTCGACGACGATGCGACGCCGGCCCACGACCCGGTGGTCGACCACCCGGCTGACGGAGACGACCCCGTGGACGTGCGCGCCGCCCACGGCGGGAGCCACCGCCTGCCGCCCAGCGACCAGACCCCGGCCTGAGCGTGCCGGTCGAGGGAGCGGAGGAGCGGGTGGCCCGCACCGGCCCGGAGGTGCACCACACCCACCGCGACGTGAGCGGCGGCTGGCTGCGGCCGGCCGTGTTCGGCGCCATGGACGGGCTGGTGTCCAACGCTGCGCTGGTGGCCGGCGTGGCGGGTGGCAGCTCCGCCCGGCACGCGGTGCTCCTAGCGGGGCTCGCCGGCCTGTGCGCCGGCGCGTTCTCCATGGCGGCGGGGGAGTACATCTCGGTCGCCTCGCAGTCCGAGCTCGCGCAGGCCGAGATCGAGGTCGAGCGCGCCGAGCTGGCGGCCAACCCGCGCGGCGAGCGGCTCGAGCTGGTCGAGGTCTACGTCGCGCGCGGAGTCGACCGCGAGCTGGCCCGCCAGGTGGTCGACCAGCTCAGCCGCGACCCCGAGCAGGCGCTGGCCGTGCACGTGCGCGAGGAGCTCGGCCTCGACGCCGACGCGCTGCCCTCGCCACTGCTGGCCGCGGGCTCCTCGTTCGTCTCCTTCGCGCTCGGCGCGGTGCTGCCGGTGCTGCCCTACCTGCTCGGCGCAGGCCTGGCGGCCTCGGTGCTCACGACCCTCGTGGCGCTGTTCGCCGGCGGTGCGGTCGTCGCCCAGGTCACGGCGCGGCCGTGGTGGTTCAGCGGCTCGCGCCAGCTGGTGCTCGGCGGCGCGGCCCTGGCGCTGACCTACGCCGTCGGCCAGGCCGTGGGCGGCGTCGCCGGCTGAGGCGCGCCCGCGGAGAGCCCGACCACGGCCCGCGCCGCCGGCTGTCGTGCGCGCGGCCGCGGAGGCCGTACGCTTGGACTGCGCAGCCCGGCACAGCGCTGCGCGCAGGACGTCCGAGGACCGTGACCCGGTCGGTGTCCGCCACTTCCGAGTCGTTGCCGAACTGCAAGCGAACAGCGCGTACACCCCCGGCAACATTGCTGTAACCTCGCGACCGCTACGGGCCAACGTCGTCCCCCAGTCCCCCCTAACAGTGGAGGAGACGACCATGGCCACCGTGCCGTCGGCTCTGCCTGCCGTGCAGCGCCCCAGCCCCTCGCCCATGCTCAGCACGCACTCCGCGCTGCCCGCCGCCCAGGGTCTCTACGACCCGAGCGCCGAGCACGACGCGTGCGGCGTCGCCATGGTCGCCACCCTGCGCGGCACCGCCGGCCACGACATCGTCGAGCTGGCGCTCACCGCGCTGCGCAACCTCGACCACCGCGGCGCCTCGGGCGCCGAGCCCGACAGCGGTGACGGCGCGGGCATCCTGACCCAGGTGCCCGACGCCTTCCTGCGCGGCGTCCTGCCCTTCGAGCTGCCCGCCAAGGGCGCTTACGCCGTGGGCACCGGCTTCCTGCCCCACGGCGACGACGGCGCCAAGGCCGTCGCCGGCATCGAGCGCATCGCCGCCGAGGAGGGCCTGGTCGTCCTCGGCTGGCGCGACGTGCCGACGACGCCCGACATCCTCGGGCGCACCGCGCGCAGCGTCATGCCGGAGTTCCGCCAGCTGGTCGTGGCCGCCGCCGACGGCGAGGCCCGCGGCATCGCGCTCGACCGGCTCGCCTTCTGCCTGCGCAAGCGCGCCGAGCGCGAGCTCGACGTCTACTTCCCGTCGCTGTCCGCGCGCACCCTCGTCTACAAGGGCATGCTCACGACGACGCAGCTCGAGCAGTTCTTCCCCGACCTGTCCGACGAGCGCTTCGCCACCGAGCTCGCGCTGGTCCACTCGCGCTTCTCGACCAACACGTTCCCGTCGTGGCCGCTGGCGCACCCCTACCGCCTCATCGCCCACAACGGCGAGATCAACACCGTGCGCGGCAACCGCAACTGGATGGCCGCGCGCGAGAGCCTGCTCGAGTCCGACCTCGTCCCCGGCGACCTCTCGCGGCTGAGCCCGATCTGCACCCCGGGTGCGAGCGACTCCGCCAGCTTCGACGAGGTGCTCGAGCTGCTGCACCTGGGCGGGCGCTCGCTGCCGCACGCGGTGCTCATGATGATCCCCGAGGCGTGGGAGGGCGACGCCGACATGGCCCCGGCCCGCCGGGCCTTCTACGAGTACCACTCCTTCTCCATGGAGCCCTGGGACGGCCCCGCCGCCGTCTGCTTCACCGACGGCACGCTGGTCGGCGCGGTCCTCGACCGCAACGGCCTGCGCCCGGGCCGCTACTGGGTGACCGAGGACGGCCTGGTCGTGCTCGGATCCGAGGCCGGCGTGCTCGAGCTCGACCCGTCGACGGTCGTGCGCAAGGGCCGGCTGCAGCCGGGCCGGATGTTCCTGGTCGACACCGAGCGCGGGCGCATCGTCGAGGACGACGAGGTCAAGGGCGACCTGGCCGCCGCGGCGCCCTACGCCGAGTGGATCGAGCAGGGCACGGTCGACCTGCGCGAGCTGCCCGAGCGCGAGCACGTCGTGCACACCCACGCCTCGGTGACCCGGCGCCAGCGCGCGTTCGGCTACACCGAGGAGGAGCTGCGCATCCTGCTCGCCCCCATGGGCCGCAGCGGCGCCGAGCCGATCGGCTCGATGGGCACCGACACCCCGATCGCGGTCCTCTCCGAGCGTCCGCGCCTGCTGTTCGACTACTTCACCCAGCTGTTCGCGCAGGTGACCAACCCGCCGCTCGACGCCATCCGCGAGGAGCTCGTCACCTCGCTGGCCGCCAGCATCGGGCCCGAGCTCAACGCGCTCGCCGCCACGCCCGAGCACTGCCGCCAGGTCGTCGTGCCGTTCCCGGTCATCGACAACGACGAGCTCGCCAAGATCGTGCACATCAACCTGCCGGGCGTGCAGCCCGGCTACGCGACGCACGTGATCCGCGGCCTCTACGACGTCGACGGCGGCGCCGAGGCGCTGGCCCGCCGGCTGGAGGAGGTCTGCGACGAGGCCTCGCGCGCCATCGACGCCGGCGCTCAGTTCCTCGTGCTCTCCGACCGCGACTCCGACTCCACCCGCGCGGCGATCCCGTCGCTGCTGCTGACCTCCGCGGTCCACCACCACCTGATCCGGGCCAAGACCCGGCTCAAGGCCGGGCTGGTCGTCGAGGCCGGCGACGTGCGCGAGGTGCACCACGTCGCGCTGCTCATCGGCTACGGCGCGGCCGCGGTCAACCCCTACCTGGCCATGGAGACCGTCGAGGACCTCGTCCGCCAGGGCGTCGTCACCGGCGTCGAGCCCGAGCAGGCGGTCCGCAACCTGGTCAAGGCGCTCGGCAAGGGCGTCCTCAAGGTCATGAGCAAGATGGGCATCTCGACGGTCGCGTCCTACCGCGGCGCGCAGGTGTTCGAGGCCCTCGGCCTGTCGCACGAGCTGGTCGACACCTACTTCACCGGCACCCACAGCAAGCTCGGCGGCGTCGGCCTCGACGTCATCGCCGAGGAGGTGCACCGCCGGCACCGGCAGGCGTACCCCGCCTCCGGCGCGTTCCAGACGCACCGCCGGCTGGAGGTCGGCGGCGAGTACCAGTGGCGCCGCGAGGGCGAGCCGCACCTGTTCGACCCGGAGACGGTCTTCCGCCTCCAGCACTCGACCCGGGCGCGCCGCTTCGACGTCTTCCAGCAGTACACCGAGCGGGTCAACGACCAGGCCAAGCGGCTGATGACGCTGCGCGGGCTGTTCGAGCTCAAGACCGAGGGCCGCACGCCGGTGCCGCTCGACGAGGTCGAGCCGGTCTCCGAGATCGTCAAGCGCTTCGGCACCGGCGCGATGAGCTACGGCTCCATCAGCCAGGAGGCGCACGAGACCCTCGCCGTCGCGATGAACCGCCTCGGCGGCAAGTCGAACACCGGTGAGGGCGGCGAGGACGCCGACCGCCTGCACGACCCCGTGCGCCGCAGCGCCGTCAAGCAGGTCGCCAGCGGTCGGTTCGGGGTGACCAGCGACTACCTGGTCAACGCCGACGACATCCAGATCAAGATGGCGCAGGGCGCCAAGCCCGGCGAGGGCGGCCAGCTGCCCGGCCACAAGGTCTACCCGTGGGTGGCGCGCACCCGGCACTCCACGCCGGGCGTCGGGCTCATCTCCCCGCCGCCGCACCACGACATCTACTCGATCGAGGACCTCGCCCAGCTCATCCACGACCTGAAGAACGCCAACCGCGAGGCGCGGGTCCACGTCAAGCTGGTCTCCGAGGTCGGGGTCGGCACCATCGCGGCCGGCGTCAGCAAGGCGCACGCCGACGTGGTGCTCATCTCCGGGCACGACGGCGGCACCGGCGCCTCGCCGCTGACGAGCCTCAAGCACGCCGGCGCGCCGTGGGAGCTGGGCCTCGCCGAGACCCAGCAGACCCTGCTGCTCAACGGCCTGCGCGACCGCATCGTCGTGCAGACCGACGGCCAGCTGAAGACCGGGCGCGACGTCGTCATCGCCGCGCTGCTGGGCGCCGAGGAGTTCGGCTTCGCCACCGCTCCGCTGGTGGTCTCGGGCTGCATCATGATGCGCGTCTGCCACCTCGACACCTGTCCGGTCGGCGTCGCCACGCAGAACCCCGAGCTGCGCAAGCGGTTCAACGGCTCGCCCGACTTCGTGGTCACCTTCTTCGAGTACATCGCCGAGGAGGTGCGGGCCCTGCTCGCGCAGCTCGGCTTCCGCTCGGTGCTCGAGGCGGTCGGCCACGCCGAGCTGCTCGACACCACGGCCGCGGTCGACCACTGGAAGGCCTCCGGGCTCGACCTGTCGCCGCTGCTGCACGTGCCCGACCTGCCCGAGGGGACGCCGCTGCACAACACGACCGGCCAGGACCACGGCCTCGACAAGGCGCTCGACCACCAGCTGATCGCGCTGGCCTCCGACGCGCTCGAGTCGGGCAGCCCGGTGCGCATCGAGCTCCCGGTGCGCAACGTCAACCGCACGGTCGGCACGATGCTCGGCTACGAGGTGACCAAGCGCTACGGCGGTGCGGGCCTGCCCGACGAGACCATCGCGGTCACGCTCACCGGGTCCGCCGGCCAGTCGCTCGGCGCGTTCCTGCCCAAGGGCGTGTCGATCCGGCTGCACGGCGACGCCAACGACTACCTCGGCAAGGGGCTGTCCGGCGGTCGCCTGGTGGTCCGGCCCGACGCGTCGGCGCCCTTCGTCGCCGAGCGCAACACCATCGCGGGCAACGTCGCGCTCTACGGCGCGACGGCGGGCGAGGTCTTCCTCTCCGGTCTCGTGGGGGAGCGGTTCTGCGTGCGCAACTCCGGCGCCACCGCGGTCGTCGAGGGCGTGGGCGACCACGCCTGCGAGTACATGACCGGCGGCATCGCGGTGATCCTCGGCCCGACCGGCCGCAACGTCGCCGCCGGCATGTCCGGCGGCGTGGCCTACGTGCTCGACATGCGCCGCGAGCGGCTCAACGGCGACATGGCCGACATCGAGGAGCTCGACGGCGAGGACGCCGACCTGCTCCGCCTGCTCGTCACGCGCCACCGCGAGGAGACGGGGTCGGCCGTCGCGCTGCGCCTGCTCTCCGACTGGGACGCGGCACTGGCGCGGTTCACCAAGGTGATGCCGCGCGACTACAAGCGCGTCCTCGAGGCGCGCGCCAAGGCCCTGGCCGAGGGCTACGACAGCGAGCGCGTCGACGAGATGGTGATGGAGTCCGCACGTGGCTAACCCCCGAGGTTTCCTGGAGAAGGGGCGCGAGCTCCCCAAGCGGCGTCCCGTGGACGTGCGCATCCGCGACTGGCGCGAGGTCTACGAGGAGATGAGCTCCGACGACCTGCGCGCGCAGGCCGGCCGGTGCATGGACTGCGGCATCCCGTTCTGCCACAACGGCTGCCCGCTCGGGAACCTCATCCCCGAGTGGAACGACCTGACCTGGCGCGACGACTGGCGCGAGGCGATCGAGCGGCTGCACGCGACCAACAACTTCCCGGAGTTCACCGGGCGGCTGTGCCCCGCGCCGTGCGAGAGCGCGTGCGTGCTCGGCATCGGCGACGACCCGGTGACGATCAAGCAGGTCGAGGTCTCGATCATCGACCGGGCGTGGGACGAGGGCTGGGTCCAGCCCAAGGCCCCCGGCCGGCTCACCGGCAAGACCGTCGCCGTGGTCGGCTCGGGTCCCGCGGGGCTCGCCGCCGCCCAGCAGCTGACCCGCGCCGGGCACACGGTCGCGGTCTACGAGCGCGCCGACGAGCCGGGCGGCCTGCTGCGCTACGGCATCCCCGAGTTCAAGATGGAGAAGCGCCACGTCGAGCGCCGCATCGCGCAGATGAAGGCCGAGGGCACCCGGTTCCGCACCGGCATCGCCATCGGCACCGACATCAGCGCCGACGAGCTCTACGCCCGCTACGACGCCGTCGTGCTGGCCGTGGGCGCGACGGCGTGGCGCGACCTGCCGGTCCCCGGCCGCGAGAGCACCGGGATCCTGCAGGCGATGGAGTACCTCCCGCACGCCAACCGCCACGCCCGCGACGCGAACTACTCGGTGCCCGTCACGGCCGAGGGCAAGGACGTCGTGATCATCGGCGGCGGCGACACCGGAGCCGACTGCCTCGGCACCGCCATCCGCCAGGGCGCGCGCTCCATCACCCAGCTCGAGATCATGCCCCGCCCCTCGGACAGCCGCCCCGGCAGCCAGCCGTGGCCGACGATGCCGATGACCTACAAGGTCACCTCCGCCCACGAGGAGGGCGGCGAGCGCATGTACGCGGTCAACACCCAGGCGTTCCTCGCCGACGACGAGGGCGGGGTGCGCGCGCTGCAGCTGGTCGAGGTCGAGATGGTCGAGGGTCGCTTCCAGCCGGTCGAGGGCACCGAGCGCGAGATCCCCGCGCAGCTGGTTCTGCTGGCGATGGGCTTCGTGGGCCCGGAGAAGGGCTCGCTGCTCGAGCAGCTGGGCGTCGCGCTCGACGCGCGCGGCAACGTCGTGCGCGACGACTCCTACGCGTCGAGCGTCCCGGGCGTCTTCGTGGCCGGCGACGCCGGCCGCGGGCAGTCGCTCATCGTCTGGGCGATCGCGGAGGGCCGGGCGTGCGCGAACGGCGTCGACGCGTACCTCCGCGGCGGTCCCTCGGAACTGCCGCGACCGATCCCGCCGACGGCGCGTCCGCTGCTCGTCTGACCCTCGTCCCGCAGACCACGACGGGACCCCGTGCGCCGCGTGCGCCGGGGTCCCGTCAGCGTCTGCGGCGAGTCGCGCGGCCCGGGGCCTTCCCACTGTCGGCCCCGCGGGCTAGTGTCCGGGCTTCCGCTCCGTCGCTAGCAGGGAGACCCCGTGCATCGACTGTCCCGGAGGCGCACCGCAGCCTCCGCCCTCTCCGCCGTGGCGCTCGGCGCCGCCGCGCTGGCCGTCGCGCCGAGCGCGACCGCCTCGACCAGCTCGTCGTCGGCGAGGACCGCCACCATCTCCTACGTGGTGCTCGCCAAGGACGGCGTCGCGGCGTCCAAGGTCGCCAAGGCCGTGAAGGCGGCCGGCGGCACCGTGAAGTCGTCCAACACGGCCGTCGGGCTGCTCACCGTGTCGTCGGACCGCGCCGCCTTCGCCCGGTCGCTCCAGCGCACCGGGCTCGTCGACGGCGTCGCGCACGACATCACCATCGGCCACGCGCCGAGTTCCAAGCTCGTCGCGCCGTCGGCGTCGGTCGAGAAGGCCGCGCGCGCGGCGCTCGCGAAGGCGGCCACCACCCGCCGCGCCTCCAAGGAGCCCTCGAAGCTCGGCAAGGCCGTCGTCCGTCAGAACGTGCGCCCGCGCCCGGGCGCCAAGACCACCTCGACGCCGGACCCGCTCGACGCGAAGTCCTACGGCCTGTCGATGATCCACGCGGCGCAGGCGCACCAGGTCCAGGCCGGCGACGCCCGCGTGCTCGTCGGTGACATCGACACCGGCATGGACGCCAAGCAGCCGGACATCGCGCCGAACTTCAACGCCGCCCTGTCGCGCAACTTCACGACCGACATCCCCAACGTCATCGGGCCGGACGGCAAGCCGGTGCTCGACGACAAGGGCGAGCCGGTCGTCCTGGACGGCCCCTGCGAGTACGCCGGGTGCAAGGACCCGGCGAACGTCGACGGTGCCGAGCACGGCACCCACACCGCGGGCACGATCGCCGCGGCGGCCAACGGGCTCGGCGTCTCCGGCGTCGCCCCTGGCGTCTCGCTGGTCAACCTGCGCGCCGGCCAGGACAGCGGCTACTTCTTCCTGCAGCCGACCGTCGACGCGCTCACCTACGCGGCCGACAACGGCATCGACGTGGTCAACATGTCGTTCTACGTCGACCCGTGGCTCTTCAACTGCGAGAAGAACCCGGCCGACAGCCCGGCCGAGCAGGCCGAGCAGCACGTCATCATCAAGGCGATGAACCGCGCGCTCAAGTACGCCTACCACCACGACGTGACCATGGTCTCGGCCGCGGGCAACGACTACACCGACCTGGCCTCGCCCTCGGTCGACACGTCCAGCCCCGACTACGGCGCCGCACCGCACGCGCGGCAGATCGACCCGGCGACCTGCGTCTCGATGCCGACCCAGGGCCCGAACGTCATCGCGGTGTCCGACATCGCGAAGTCCGGCCGCAAGTCCTACTTCTCCAACTGGGGCCTCGGCCAGATCGACGTAGCGGCCCCGGGCGGCGACTTCTACGACGGCTACGGCACGCCCGCCTACCGCACCAACGAGAACCTCGTGCTCTCGACCTACCCCGTCGAGGTCATGCAGGCCGAGGGCGACGTCGACTCCGCGGGCAACATCACGCCCGCCGGCGTGGTCGACGGGGTCATCGAGCAGTGCCCGGCCGGGGTCACCGACTACCACCTCTGCGGCTGGTACGGCTGGCTCCAGGGCACGTCGATGGCCTCGCCGCACGCGGCCGGAGTGGCGGCGCTGATCGTCAGCCAGTACGGCAAGGGCAGCACGCAGGCCGACTTCACCATGCGGCCCAAGGAGGTCGCCCGGGTCCTGCTGGGCACCGCGACCGACACCCCGTGCCCCACGCCGGCGCTGCAGACCTACGCACCGCTCTCGACCGTCTACAACGCCACCTGCACCGGTGACGCGCACTACAACAGCTTCTTCGGCTACGGCGTCGTCGACGCCGCCGCCGCGGTGGGCCTCGACGCGGCGCACGTGCGCCCGTGACCCAGCTCGTCACTCGCTGACACCCGCTGACGACGGCGCCCGGTGCCCCTGCAGGGGGTACCGGGCGTCGTCGTCCCGCGCGGGTTCACTACTCTTGGCCCCATGCGCCGTGCGAAGATCGTCTGTACGCTCGGCCCGTCCGTCGACGGGTACGAGCGCATCAAGGCCCTCATCCAGGCGGGCATGAACGTCGCCCGCTTCAACCTCAGCCACGCCGACCACGCCGAGCACGAGGCCCGCTACAAGTGGGTCCGCGACGCCTCGGCCGAGCTCGACATGCCTGTCGCCGTCCTCGTCGACCTCCAGGGCCCGAAGATCCGCACCGGCTACTTCGCCGAGGGTCCGGTGATGCTCGCCGCGGGGGACACCTTCACGATCACGACCGAGGACGTCGACGGCGACTCCTCCATCGTGTCGACGACCTACAAGGGCCTGGCCGGAGACGTCGCCCCCGGTGACCCGATCCTCATCGACGACGGCCGCGTCTCGCTCGAGGTCGTCGAGGTCGACGGCCCGCGTGTCGTCACCCGCGTCGTCGAGGGCGGGGTCGTCTCGAACTCCAAGGGCATCAACCTGCCGGGCGTCGGGGTCAGCGTCCCCGCGCTGTCGGAGAAGGACATCGCCGACCTGCGCTGGGCGCTGCACCTGCGCGCCGACGTGATCGCGCTCTCGTTCGTGCGCGACGCCAAGGACATCGAGGACGTCCACCGGATCATGGACGAGGAGGGTGTCCGCCTCCCCGTCATCGCCAAGATCGAGAAGCCGCAGGCCGTCGACGCGCTCGAGGGCATCGTCGACGCGTTCGACGGCATCATGGTGGCCCGCGGCGACCTCGGCGTCGAGCTCCCGCTCGAGCAGGTGCCGCTGGTGCAGAAGCGCTGCGTCGACATCGCGCGCCGCTACGCCAAGCCGGTCATCGTCGCGACGCAGATGCTCGAGTCGATGATCTCGGCCTCGCGCCCGACGCGCGCCGAGACGAGCGACGTCGCCAACGCCGTCCTCGACGGCGCCGACGCGGTCATGCTCAGCGGCGAGACGAGCGTCGGCAAGTACGCGCTCGAGACCGTCGCCACGATGGCGCGGATCGTCGAGACCGTCGAGGTCAACGGCCTGGGCGAGATCCGCCCGCTCACCAGCCGGCCGCACTCGAAGTCGGGCGCCATCACGCGCGCCGCGGCCGAGGTCGCCGAGGCGCTCGGTGCGACCTACCTGGTCACGTTCACGCAGAGCGGCGACTCGGCCCGCCGGGTCTCCCGCCTGCGCCACGAGACCCCGCTGCTCGCGTTCACGCCCGACTCGGCGACCCGTCGCCAGCTCGCGCTCTCCTGGGGCATCACCACCTTCGAGGTGCCGATGGTCCAGCACACCGACCAGATGGTGCTCCACGTCGACAAGACGCTGCTCGAGCTCGGGCTCTCGCAGGAGGGCGACCTCGTGGTGATCGTCGCCGGTGCCCCGCCCGGCATCCCGGGCTCGATCAACTCGATGCGCGTGCACAAGATCGGTGACGCGGTCAACAAGGTCGCGCCCGCCTACGGCGACCTGGCCCCGGCCCAGTAGCCGACCCCGGCACGCACGACAGCGCCGCCCCGCGGGACTCCCGCCGGGCGGCGCTGTCGCTGGTGCCGAGGGCGGGACTCGAACCCGCACGCCCTTGCGGGCAGAGGTTTTTGAGACCTCCGTGTCTGCCGTTCCACCACCCCGGCGGGCGGACGCCCAGCGTAGTGCAGCGCTGCTCGGACGCTGCCGGGCGCCGGTGCCCGCTCGCACCAGTACGCTGTCCGACACGCTGCTGCTGCGCCGCAGGAGCGACGAGCTGCCCGACCCGGAGGAGTCCCATGCCGAGCCCCAGCACCCAGCGACGTGTCGTGATCGCCGAGGACGAGGCGCTCATCCGCCTGGACCTGCGCGAGATGCTCGAGGAGGAGGGCTGGACGGTCGTCGGCGAGGCCGGCGACGGCGAGGAGGCCGTCCGGCTGGCCGAGGAGCTGCGCCCCGACCTGGTCGTCTGCGACATCAAGATGCCCAAGCTCGACGGCATCAGCGCGGCGACCCGCATCGGCGAGGCGCGGCTGGCGCCGGTCGTCATGCTCACCGCCTTCAGCCAGCGCGAGCTGGTCGAGCGCGCCCGCGACGCCGGCGCGATGGCCTACGTCGTGAAGCCGTTCGGGCGCTCCGACCTGGTCCCCGCCATCGAGCTCGCCGTCGCCCGCTACCAGGAGACCAAGGCGCTCGAGGCCGAGGTCGCCGACCTGCAGGAGCGGTTCGAGACCCGCAAGCTCGTCGACCGGGCCAAGGGCCTGCTCCAGGTGTCGCTCGGCCTGTCCGAGCCCGAGGCGTTCCGCTGGCTGCAGAAGACCGCCATGGACCGCCGCGCCCCCATGCGCGAGATCGCCGCGTCGGTCATCGAGGCCGGTGGCGCCCCCGCCGTCGAGGCCGAGGCCAACTAGCAGCCGGCACGCCCGCCGCCCGCCCTGCCCGGGTCTGCGGCGGTCTGCACGGGACCGGGGGACCGCCGCGTCGGCCGCCCGTGTTTCCCGCGTGTCACAACCTTGTTGCAATGGTGCGCGGCGTGCCGTGAGGGGCGCCGGGGGCTGGTACTACTTGCATCCCGGAGCGCGGCACGCCCTCCAGGGGGCTCCGCGTGCCGGTTGCGATGTTCAGGAACGGTCCAGGGAGTGTCCCGGACCGCAGGAAGGAGACACAGTGCGCAACGTCCAGCGAGGGGCATCCGTCTTCGCGGTGCTCGCGGCCCTCAGCCTCGGCGTTACCGCCTGTGGCGGCAGCAGCGCCAGCGACGACTCGGGCAGCGCGCCCGCCGGTTCCAGCGCCGCCAGCGGCGGCACGGGCGGCGGCGGCTCGTCGGTCAACATCGGCTTCATGGGCGCGCTGACCGGCCCCAACGCCCAGCTCGGCATCAACATCAAGCAGGGCGCCGAGGTGGCGATCAACGCCTACAACGCCTCGAACCCCGCGGTGAAGATCACGCTCAAGGACTACGACACGGCGGGCGACCCCGCCCAGGCCACGTCGCTGGCGCCCAAGGTCGCCTCCGACAAGGTCGTCGGCGTCATCGGCCCGGCCTTCTCCGGCGAGTCGAAGACCGCCGTCCCGACGCTCGAGGAGGCGGGGATCCCCAACATCTCCGCCTCGGCCACCAACGCCACGCTCTCGGCCAACGGCTGGAAGTTCTGGCACCGCGTCCTCGCGAACGACGACGTGCAGGGCCCCGGCGTCGCGGGCTTCATCACCGGCCCGCTCGGCGCCAAGAAGGTCGCCGTCATCGACGACCAGAGCGAGTACGGCAAGGGCCTCGCCGACGTCGTCGCCAAGACGATCGGCTCGGCGGCCAGCCCCCGCGACTCGATCGACCCGAAGGCCGACGACTACTCCTCGACCGTCAGCAAGATCAAGTCCGCCAACCCGGACGCGATCTTCTACGGCGGCTACTACGCCGAGGCGGCGAAGTTCGTCAAGCAGCTCCGCGACGGCGGCGTGACCGCGAAGTTCGTCTCGGGCGACGGAACGCTCGACCAGAAGTTCATCGACGGCGGCAAGGACGCGGCCGAGGGCGCGTTCCTGTCCTGCACCTGCGTGCTGGCCACCGCGTCCGACGACCCGGCCGTGCAGAAGTTCATCGACGACTACACCAAGGCCTACGGCACCGGCCCGGCCACCTACTCGGCCGAGGGCTTCGACGCGGCCACCGCGTTCATCAAGGCGCTGCAGGCCGGCAAGACCTCGCCCGCCGACATCAACACCTTCCTCAGCACCGAGGACTTCAAGGGCATCTCCAAGCCCATCAAGTGGGACGACAAGGGCGAGCTGACCTCCGGCTCGGTCTACATGCACGAGGTCAAGGACGGCAAGATCATCGCGCTGGGCGACTACAAGACGGCCAAGCCGCAGTAGTCCCCTCGCGGTCGTCCGCAAGGCCCTGACCCCATGACCCGGCGCACCGCCACGGTGGTGCGCCGGGTCCCTGGTTCCGGACCCGGCCCGCAGCCGGGGTCCACGGAGGAACTCTTGTGAGCGGTTTCGTCGACCAGTTCTGGTCGTCAACCATCGACGGGCTGACCATCGGCTCGATCTACGCCCTCGTGGCGCTCGGCTACACCCTCGTCTACGGCGTGCTGCGCCTGATCAACTTCGCGCACTCCGAGATCTTCATGATCGGCACGTTCGCCGCGCTCGGCACCGTGTCGATGTTCGGGCTCGACGCCCCCGCCACGGGGTTCCTGCTCGTGGCGGTGCTGCTCTGCGCCACCGCCGCCGGCATGCTGGCGGCCGGCGCGAGCGCGGTCGTCCTCGAGCGGGTGGCCTACCGGCCGCTGCGCAACCGGGGGAGCAACCGGCTCGCCGCCCTGATCTCCGCGATCGGCGCCAGCCTGTTCCTCCAGGAGCTCTTCGCGGCCCGCATCCACAACGGCGCGATCCACCTCACCGGTCGCGACTACATCAACACCGACCGCGTGCTGAAGAAGTCCACGCTGTTCCACATCGGCGACGGCATCGTCCGTGCCGACAAGCTGCTGGTCTTCGTCGCCGCGATCCTCATGATGCTGGTCCTCGACCGCTTCGTGAACAAGACGCGCCTCGGGCGCGGCATCCGCGCGACCGCGCAGGACAGCGAGAGCGCCGTCCTCATGGGCGTCAACATCGACCGCGTGATCGTGCTGACGTTCCTCATCGGCGGCGCGATGGCCGGCCTCGCCGGCGCCCTCTACGTCGTCTACTTCGAGCAGACCAAGAACCTCATCGGCTTCGTGCTCGGCATCAAGGCGTTCACCGCCGCGGTGCTCGGCGGCATCGGCAACCTGCGCGGAGCCCTGCTCGGCGGGCTGTCGATCGGGCTGATGGAGAACTACGGCGCGAGCATCTTCGGCGCCGAGTGGAAGGACGTCATCACGTTCTCCATCCTGGTCCTGGTCCTGCTGTTCCGGCCCACTGGTCTGCTGGGCGAGTCCATGGGGAGGTCGAAGGCATGAGCACCCTCGTCAGCGGGTCCACGACGCGGGGCGGCCGTCGGCCGTCCCTGCCGAGCTGGGACCGCGTGCCCGCGGCGGTGCGGTGGGCCGCGTACCTCCTGCTGTTCGTCGTGGCGCTGTGGCTCCCGTCGGTGCCGGGCATCGCCAACGTCATGAGTCCCCAGAACGACTGGGGCGGCGTGCTGGTCTACCCCATCGGCCTCTACATCGTCATGGCGCTCGGGCTCAACGTCGTCGTCGGCTACGCCGGCCTGCTCGACCTCGGCTACGTCGCGTTCTTCGCGATCGGCGCCTACACCGTCGGCGTCCTGACGACCAAGTACGACTGGTCGTTCTGGCCCGCCCTGGTCGTCGGTGTCGTCCTCTCGATGGCGGCGGGCCTGCTGCTCGGCACTCCGACGCTGCGCCTGCGCGGCGACTACCTCGCCATCGTCACCCTCGGCTTCGGTGAGATCATCCGCGTCACCGCCAACAACACCGACTGGCTGGGTGGTCCTCGAGGCATCTCGCAGATCCCGCGCCCGCCGAACGTCGGCGACACCCTCGAGTTCGGTGCGCTGAAGGCGAAGGCCTACTGGTACGTCATCGTCGTCCTGATCGTGCTGATCATCCTGATCGCGAAGCGGCTGGAGGACAGCCGCGTCGGGCGGGCGTGGGCCGCGATCCGCGAGGACGAGGACGCCGCCGAGCTGATGGGCGTGCCGACCCTGAAGTTCAAGCTGGCCGCCTTCTTCATCGGCGCCGGCATCGCCGGCTCCGGCGGCGCGGTGTTCGCCTCGCGGCAGACCGCGATCGTGCCCGACAACTTCCCCTTCGTGCTGTCGGCGCTCATCCTGGCCGCAGTGGTGCTGGGTGGTTCTGGCAACATCCCCGGCGTCATCCTGGGTGCGTTCCTCATCGCCTGGCTGCCGGAGCGGTTCCGCCAGTTCGTCGAGTGGCGCCAGCTGTTCTTCGGTGCCGCGCTGGTCCTCATCATGATCTTCCGCCCGGAGGGCCTGCTGCCGAACCGCCAGCGCAGGGCCGAGATGCAAGAGGGCACCGGCGGCATGGGCAGCCTCGGTGCCGAGGTCGGCCCGGTCGCGGTGCAGAACGTGGAGGTGGACGAGTGAGCCGGCTGCTCGAGCTGCGCGACGTCACCATGCGCTTCGGCGGCCTGACCGCCGTCAACGAGCTCGACCTGCACGTCGACGAGGGCGAGATCTTCGCCCTCATCGGACCCAACGGCGCGGGCAAGACCACGGCGTTCAACGTGACCACCGGGGTCTACACCGCCACCAGCGGCACGCTGACGTTCATGGGGGAGCAGCTGCCCAGCGGGGCGCCGCACCTGGTGACCCGCCGCGGCATCGCCCGGACGTTCCAGAACATCCGCCTGTTCGGCAACATGACCGCGCTCGAGAACGTCATGGTCGGTGCCGACGCGCGCCACAAGACCGGTGCCATCAGCGCGATCCTCGGCCTACCGCTGCACCGCGTGGAGCAGCGCGACGGCAAGGCGCGGGCGCTCGAGCTGCTCGAGCTGGTCGGCATCCGCCGGGTGGCCGAGGAGACCTCGAAGAACCTCTCCTACGGCGACCAGCGCCGGCTGGAGATCGCCCGGGCGCTGGCGACCGAGCCCAAGCTGCTCCTGCTCGACGAGCCAGCCGCCGGCATGAACCCGGCCGAGAAGGTCGAGCTGCAGGCGCTGATCCGCCGCATCCGCGACACCGGAGTCGCCGTGCTGCTCATCGAGCACGACATGAGCCTCGTCATGACCATCAGCGACCGCGTGGCGGTCCTGGACTTCGGCCAGAAGATCGCCGAGGGGCTGCCCGCCGAGGTGCAGAACGACCCGCGGGTCATCGAGGCCTACCTGGGAGTGCCCACAGATGCTGCTTGAGATCGACGACATCTCCGTCTACTA
Source organism: Motilibacter peucedani (assembly GCF_003634695.1). Taxonomy (NCBI): domain Bacteria; kingdom Bacillati; phylum Actinomycetota; class Actinomycetes; order Motilibacterales; family Motilibacteraceae; genus Motilibacter; species Motilibacter peucedani. The sequence goes on along the minus strand of NZ_RBWV01000001.1, from coordinate 55,580 downwards.
CGGCAAGATCGCGGCGCTCAAGGGCATCTCGGTCGACGTCGCCGAGGGCGAGATCGTCGCGCTGATCGGCGCCAACGGCGCGGGCAAGACCACCACCCTGAAGACGGTGTCGGGCCTGCGTGCGGTGACCAAGGGCGCGATCCGCCTGCGCGGCCAGGACATCACGCGGGTGCCGGGGCACAAGCGCGTCGCGCTCGGGCTCTGCCAGGCACCCGAGGGCCGCGGCGTCTTCCCGGGCCTCACGGTGCTCGAGAACCTCTACATGGGCGCCTACATCCGCAAGGACGAGCTCAAGGCCGACATCGACCGCGTCTTCACGCTGTTCCCGCGGCTGGCCGAGCGCAAGGACCAGGCCGGGGGCACGCTGTCCGGCGGCGAGCAGCAGATGCTCGCCATCGGCCGCGCGCTCATGGCCCAGCCCAAGGTGCTGCTGCTCGACGAGCCCTCGATGGGCCTCGCGCCCAAGGTCATCCAGCTGATCTTCCAGATCATCAAGGAGATCAACGAGCAGGGCGTCACCGTGCTGCTGGTCGAGCAGAACGCCTCTCAGGCGCTCGCGCTCGCCGACCGCGCCTACGTCCTCGAGACCGGTCGCGTGGTGCGCAGCGCCACCGGCCGCGAGCTGCTGCACGACCCGTCGGTGCGCGCCGCCTACCTCGGCGGCGACGTCTCCGCCTGACCGCCCCGGGACGACGCGGTCGAGGTCGTCGCGGCTCACCGGAGCGCCGCGACCACCTCGACCAGCACCGGGGCCACCACGAGCGCGGGCAGCAGGTCGGCGACGGGCACGTCGCGCACCCGCAGCAGTCGCAGCCCCACCCCCACGAGCAGCAGCCCGCCGGTCGCGGTCATCGCGCTGATGTCGGAGCCGGGCACCACGTCGCCCAGGGTGGCGCCGAGCGCCGTCACGCCGCCCTGCAGCAGCAGCACGGGGAGCGCGGCACAGGCGACGCCCCACCCGAGCGAGGCCGCGAAGGCCACCGACGCGACGCCGTCGAGACTGGACTTCACCGCCAGCGAGCTGATGCCGCGGCCGAGCCCGTCGTCGAGCGCCCCCAGGATCGCCAGCGGGCCGATGCAGTAGACCAGGCTGGCCGTCACGAAGCCCTCGACGAAGCGCTCGCGCGAGGGGTCGGCGTGCCCGGCGAGGCGGTGCAGCGTACGTCTGAGGCGCTCCCCGGCGCCCGCCAGCCGCCCCTCGAGGTCGAGCAGGGAGCCCACCACCCCGCCCAGGAGGACGGCGCCCAGGACGACGAGCAGCGGGGCGCTGCCGCCGACGTCGGCGCGCAGCGCCTCGTCGCGCACCGCCACCGCGTTGAGCCCGCCGAGCAGGATCGTCACGAGGCCGAGGCCGTCGGTGACGACGTCGCGGGTACGCCGCGGCAGCCGGTCGCCGAGGGCAGCACCGGCGGCGGTGCCCACGAGGATCGTGGTGACGTTGAGCAACGTGCCGGTACCTGCGACCACGCGGGCGGACCCTCTTTCGAACCTGGTTGCACGAAGGACTAGCGGGCGGTGTCGCGATGGTCGTAGGCTCCGCCCGAGCTTGATCCAACCTCCGGGCACGGCCCCGGGGTTGGCAGCCCTGCTGGGGGCGCGCGGCCAAGACTAGGAGGCCGCTGCGAGCAGGGAGAACGAGGCGTGTGCGGGGTGGGGTCAGCGTGCGCTTCCTCCGTGGAGGAGGCGTGTCTGCGGAGGAGGAGCGGTGCCTCGAGCCAACGTGTGCGTGCGCCGGGCCCGGCGCGACGACGCCGATGAGCTGCTGCGCATGTGGTGCGAGCTGCGCGAGTCGACCCGGTCGATGGACCGCGCGGCGCCGGTGCCCAGCGAGCGGGGGGTGCTCGAGCGGCTGGAGGCCGCCGAGGCCGACGCCAACCTGCGCATCCTGGTCGCCGACCTCGACGGCGCGGTCGCGGGCATGGCGGTGCTCACGCACCAGCCGTTCGCGGTGCTCTTCGACACCCGCTCGGTGCACCTGCACTTCATGCACGTGCGCCCGGAGTTCCGCCGTCGCGGCGTCGGCCACGCCCTGGTCGCGGCCGCGGCGTCGTTCGCCGAGGAGGTCGGCGCGGAGCAGCTGATGACCAGCACGCTGCCGCAGACCCGCGACGAGAACCGGTTCTTCGCACGGCTCGGCTTCGCCCCCGTCGTCATCCGGCGCGCGGCCGGCGTCGCGACGGTGCGCCGCCGCCTGGCGGCCGACGCGGGCGCCGTCTCGGCGGTCGAGGACCTGCTGGTGCGCCGCCGGTCCATGCGCACGCGCAGCCGGCTGCGGCTCGCGGGGATGGGCGACTGACCGAGCCGCCCGTTCGTCGGCGGGCTCAGCCCAGCGTCGTGATGGCGCAGGTGAGCCGGGCGGTGCACAGGCGGCGGTCCTGCTCGTCGGTGAGCACGATCTCGTAGCTCGCCAGCGTGCGCCCCAGGTGCAGCGCGGTCGCCGTGCCGATGACGGTGCCCGAGCGGGCCGCGCGGTGGTGGGTGGCGCTCACCTCGACGCCCGCGGCCGCCCGGCCGGCGCCGGCGTGCAGGGCGGCGCCGATCGAGCCGAGGGTCTCGGCCAGCGCGACGCTGGCGCCGCCGTGGAGCACGCCGGCCGGCTGGGTGTTGCCCTCGACCGGCATCGTGCCGACCACCTGGCTCGCGCTCGCGTCCAGCACCACGATCCCCAGCTTGTCGACGAGCGGTCCGAGCGACGCGGGGAGCGGGTGCATGGCCCCAGCGTAGGTGCGGCCGCCCGGGCCGCAGGGCACCGAGCGGGGCGGAGTGTCGGTGCCCGGTCCTACGATCGAGCCGTGACAGTCGACACCAGCACCGGCCCCGGCGCCCCGGACACGAGCGGCACCCAGCGCGGCGGGCGGTTGCTGCTGCTCGACGGGCACTCGCTGGCCTACCGCGCCTTCTACGCCCTGCCGGTCGAGAACTTCTCGACCACCACCGGGCAGCCGACCAACGCGGTCTACGGCTTCACCTCGATGCTGATCAACGTGCTGCGCGACGAGCAGCCGACCCACGTCGCGGTGGCCTTCGACGTCGGGCGCGCGACCTTCCGCACGGCGGCTTTCCCCGACTACAAGGCCAACCGCACCAAGTCGCCCGACGAGTTCAGCTCCCAGGTGCCGCTGATCCGCGAGGTGCTCGAGGCGCTGCGCATCCCTGTGGTGACCGCGCCGGGCTACGAGGCCGACGACGTCATCGCGACGCTGGTCGAGCGCGCGCAGTCGCAGGGCTTCGACGTGCTGATCTGCTCGGGCGACCGCGACGCGTTCCAGCTCGTCAACGACCAGGTCACGGTGCTCTACCCCCGCAAGGGCGTGAGCGACCTCTCGCGCATGACCCCCGACGCCGTGCAGGAGCGCTACGGCCTCTCGCCGACGCAGTACCCCGACTTCGCGGCCCTGCGCGGCGACCCGAGCGACAACCTGCCCAACATCCCCAGCGTCGGCGAGAAGACCGCGGCCAAGTGGGTCGTCGAGTTCGGCTCGCTCGACGCGCTCGTCGACCGCGTCGACGAGGTCAAGGGCAAGGCGGGCGACGCGTTGCGCGCCCACCTGGCCCAGGTCATCCGCAACCGCCAGCTCACCGAGCTCGAGCGCGACGTCCCCATCGACGAGCAGCCCGACGACATGGTGTGGCAGTCGTGGGACCGCGACGCGGTGCACCAGCTCTTCGACACCCTGCAGTTCCGGGTGCTCCGCGAGCGGCTCTACTCCGCCTTCGCGCCCCCGGAGCCCACCGCCGACGAGGGCTTCGACCTCGCCGGCGAGGTGCTGGCGCCGGGCGGGGTCGGCGCGTGGCTCGCCCAGCACGCGAGCGGCGAGGGCCGCACCGGCGTGCACGTGCTCGGCACGTGGGGGAGCGGCACCGGCGACGTCCACGGGCTCGCCTTCGCCGCCGCCGACGGCACGGCCGCCTTCGTCGACCCCACGACGCTCGGCCCCGACGACGACGCGGCGGTCGCCGCCTGGCTCGCCGACCCCGCCCGGCCCAAGGCGCTGCACGACGCCAAAGGCCCGGCCCACGCGCTGCGCGAGCGGGGCTGGGCGCTCGAGGGGCTCACCAGCGACACCCAGCTCTCCGCCTACCTCGCCCGGCCCGACACGCGCACCTTCGACCTGTCCGACCTGGTGCTGCGCTACCTCAAGCGCGAGCTGCGAGCCGAGTCCGACGACGACGGCCAGCTCAGCTTCGACGGCGGCGACGAGCACCAGCGGGCGTCGGCGGCGATGCTGCGGGCCCGCGCGGTCATCGACCTGGCGGCGGCGCTCGACGCCGAGCTGGCCGACAAGGGCCAGGACCGCCTGCTGCGCGAGGTCGAGCTGCCGCTCGTGCCGCTGCTCGGCCGCATGGAGCAGTCCGGCATCGCCGTCGACCTCGACCACCTCGGCGGGCTGGAGTCCGCCTTCTCCGACGCGGTCAAGCTCGCTGCCGACGAGGCGTTCGCGGTCATCGGCAAGGAGATCAACCTCGGCTCGCCCAAGCAGCTGCAGGTCGTGCTGTTCGACGAGCTCGGCATGCCCAAGACCAAGCGCACCAAGACCGGCTACACCACCGACGCCGACTCGCTCCAGGCGCTCTACGTCCAGACCGGGCACCCGTTCCTCGCCCACCTGCTGCGCCACCGCGACGCCTCGCGCCTCAAGCAGACGGTCACGGGCCTGCTCGCGGAGGTCCAGCCCGACGGCCGCATCCACACGACCTTCAACCAGACGATCGCGGCGACGGGCCGGCTGTCCTCCATCGACCCCAACCTGCAGAACGTCCCGATCCGCACCGAGGAGGGCCGCCGCATCCGCGAGGGCTTCGTCGTCGGCCCGGGCTACGACCAGCTGCTCACCGCCGACTACAGCCAGATCGAGATGCGCATCATGGCCCACCTGTCCGAGGACGCCGGGCTGATCGAGGCGTTCCAGTCGGGCGAGGACCTGCACGCGTTCACCGCGTCGCGCGTCTTCGGGGTGGCGCCGGCGCAGGTCAGCCCCGAGCAGCGGGCCAAGATCAAGGCGATGTCCTACGGCCTCGCCTACGGCCTGTCGGCCTACGGCCTGGGCAAGCAGCTCTCCATCGACTACGGCGAGGCCCAGGGCCTGATGGACGAGTACTTCGTGCGCTTCGGCGGCGTGCGCGACTACCTGCGCGACGTCGTCGACGAGGCGCGCCTGTCCGGCTACACCGAGACCGTGCTCGGCCGGCGGCGCTACCTCCCCGACCTCACGAGCGACAACCGCCAGCGGCGCGAGATGGCCGAGCGGATGGCGCTCAACGCCCCTATCCAGGGCTCGGCCGCCGACATCGTCAAGGTGGCGATGCTGCGCGTCGACGCTGCGATGCAGGCGGCCTCGATGCGCTCGCGGATGCTCCTCCAGGTCCACGACGAGCTCGTGCTCGAGGTGGCGCCCGGTGAGCTCGAGGAGCTGGAGGCCGTCGTGCGGCGCGAGATGGGGGCTGCGGCCTCCCTGTCGGTGCCCCTCGACGTCAGCGTGGGGTCGGGCCGCACCTGGCAGGACGCGGCCCACTGAGGTGCGCTACGTCGTGGTGGGTGCCGGCGCGGTGGGCGGCACCATCGGCGGTCGGCTCCACCAGTCCGGAGCCGACGTGCTGCTTGTCGCGCGAGGCGAGCACGCCGCGGTGATGCGCCGCGACGGGCTCCGGCTCGTGCGCCCCGGAGCCGACGACGTGCTGGCGGTCGCCGTCGAGACCGAGGTCGCGCGGCTCCGGCTGGCACCCGACGACGTCGTGCTGCTCGCGGTCAAGAGCCAGGACACCCCGGGCGTCCTGGCCGACCTCGTCCGCGCGGGCCTGGCGCCCGACCAGCCGGTCGTGTGCGCCCAGAACGGCGTGTCCAACGAGCTGCTCGCGCTGCGCGTCACCAGCCGCGTGCACGGCGTGCGGGTGTGGCTCCCGGCCAGCTCGCCGCGCCCGGGCGTCGTCGTGGCGCAGGGCGCGCCGATGAGCGGCAACCTCGACCTCGGCAGGTTCCCGAGCGGCACCGACGCGACCAGCGAGGCCGTGGCCGCCGACCTCGAGCGCAGCGGCTTCGTCGCCCGCCCCGACCCCGACGTCATGCGGTGGAAGCGCGGCAAGCTGCTCGCCAACCTCGGCAACGGCGTCGAGGCGCTGTGCGGGCCGGAGGCCGACGCGTCCGACCTGCTGGCCGCTGCCCGCGAGGAGGCGCGGCGGTGCTTCGCGGCAGCCGGGCTCGACTGGCCCTCCCGCGAGGAGGAGGTGGCCCGCCGCGGCGACCAGGTCGAGCTCGTCGACCTGCCCGACTGGCCGCGCGGCGGCGGGTCGACCTGGCAGAGCGTCACCAAGGGGGCCACGTCGACCGAGGTCGACCACCTCAACGGCGAGGTCGTCCTGCTCGGCCGCCTGCACGACGTGCCGACGCCGGTCAACGCGGCGGTGCAGGCGCTCGTCCACGACCTGGTGCGCCGCGGCGGCCGGCCAGGCGACGTCACGGTCGACGACGTACGCCGCTCCGCTCAGACCCTCCGGAAGCTGTAGGCGCTGTGCGAGCCGGTCGACGGGGCCTGCGGCCGGCCGCCCAGCCGGCGGGGGCCGTGGTGGGCGGGCTGCCCGGTCGCGGCGGCTGCGTCCTCGGGCCCGGGCGTCACGGCGGGCGACGAGCTCGGCACCGCTGCCGCGGCGCGCTCGGCGGGGGAGTCGACCAGGGCCAGCAGCGCTGACAGGGCCGATCCGCTGGAGGAAGGGGTGCTGGGTCGCACGGGCGTGCTCCTTGCTGCGCGGGGGAGAGGGGGCTCGGACCAGCGCGTCAGGACAGCATGCGCACGACGCTACGCGTCCAGTCCTCCCGCCCGCGACTGCTTTTCCGCCGCCCAGCTCAGACGTGCGCCTGTCCGACGAACGACGCCTGCGGCACGGGTGCCGCGGCTGGCACGTACGCCTCGCTCAAGGCGTCGGCGGGCCCCGGCCGGCCGAACCACCAGCCCTGCCCCAGGTCGACGCCGAGCGCCAGCAGGGCGTCCGCGTCGGTCGCCGTCTCGATGCCCTCCGCCACGACCTTGGCCCCCGCGCCGTGCCCGAAGCTCACGAGCGAGCTCACCAGCGCGGTGAGCACCGGGTCGGCGGCCACGCCGTCGACGAGCGTCCGGTCGATCTTGATGACCTCCGGCGCGGTGAGCACGATGTGGCGCAGCGAGGAGAAGCCCGCTCCCACGTCGTCGATGGCCAGGCGGGCGCCGCGCTCCCGCAGCGGGGTCAGCACCGAGCGCAGGACCTCGTAGTCCTCGACGGGGTCGTGCTCGGAGAGCTCCACGAGCACCCGGTCGAGCGGCATGCTCAGCAGCAGCGAGCGGCACTCGGGCAGCAGGAGGGTGGCGGGCGAGACGTTCATCGCGACGTAGCCGGTGACCACGTCGAGCAGCGCGCCGGCGCGCTCGATCGCCTGGAGCTCGAGGCGGTCGCCCTCGCCGATGCTGTGGGCCTCGGCGAAGCAGACGTCCGGAGCCTTGGCCCACTCGCGGGGGAAGCGGCTCAGCGCCTCAGCGCCGACGCGCCGGCCGGTCGCCAGGTCGACGATCGGCTGCAGGACCACCGTCGGGCCGCCGCTCTCGAGCACCGGGGTGAGCCGGCCCTCGATCTCGGCCTCGCGCGCCCGCCGGGCCACCGAGGGCTCGAGGACCACCGACGCCGCGTGGGCCAGGACGTCCATGAGGGCCTTGTCGCGCCGGCTCAGGCCCCGGTCGCGCGAGAGCCCGGCGCCGCAGAAGGTGCCGTAGACCGTGCCGTCGCTGAGCACGACCGGCACGGAGACGAAGCTGCGGATGCGGGGGAAGCGGGCCGAGGGCAGGGCCATGGCCACCGGGTGCTCGGCGAGGTCGGGGATCACCGCGGGCAGCGCCCCGTCCATGATCGCCTGGCACAGGGTGGTCTCGCGCGGCGTGCTCCAGCCCTCCTTGAACACGAACGGCACGGCCGACTCCACCACCTCGAGGTGCTGGGTCGTCTCGTCCATCCGGCTGAGGAAGGCGACGCTCAGGCCGAGCGACTCCTTCGCCGTGCGCAGCAGGTCGGCCACCTGCTGCTCGGTCTCCGAGCGGTTCTTGGCCACTGGTCCACCCTCCTCCCGTGCCGTGTCCTGCGCCTCCCGCCCATCGGCAGCGCGAGGCGCCGCTGAAGGCAGACGGCGCAGGCGCGTACGGTTCGGCGCGGGCCCCGCGGGAACGCTTCCGGAGGCTCGTGCAGCGACCGGAGCCCGAGCCGCTCCGACCGACCCGTCCGAGGAGATCCCGTGGAGTACCGCACGCTGGGCGCCAGTGGCGCCGCCGTCTCGACCTACGCGCTGGGCACGATGACCTTCGGCCGCGAGAGCGACGAGAAGGTCGCCCACGCCCAGCTCGACCGGTTCGTCGAGCTCGGCGGCACGCTGGTCGACACGGCCGACGTCTACGCCGAGACAGAGTCCGAGTCGATCATCGGGCGCTGGCTGGCCGACCGGCCCGCCGACGTCACCGAGCGCGTCGTGATCGCCACCAAGGGCCGCTTCCCGACCGACAGCACGCCCAACGGGCTCGGCCTGTCGCGGCGCCACCTGCGCCGGGCGCTCGACGCGTCGCTCACGCGGCTCGGCGTCGACCACGTCGACCTCTACCAGGTGCACGCGTGGGACCCGCTGACCCCGGTCGAGGAGACGCTGCGCTTCCTCGACGACGCGGTGAGCGCGGGCAAGATCGGCTACGCCGGCCTCTCGAACTTCACCGGCTGGCAGCTGCAGAAGGCGTGCGACATCGTCGAGCACCGCGGCTGGGCGCCGCTGGTCACCCTGCAGCCGCAGTACAACCTGCTGGTTCGCGAGATCGAGTGGGAGATCGTCCCCGCCGCGCAGGAGAACGGGCTCGGCCTGCTGCCCTGGTCGCCGCTGGGCGGTGGCTGGCTGACCGGCAAGTACACCCGCGAGTCGGCCCCCACCGGCGCCACGCGCCTGGGCGAGAACCCGGACCGGGGGGTCGAGGCGTACTCGCGGCGCAGCACCGTCGAGCGCACCTGGGACGTCGTCGACGCGGTCCGCGAGATCGCCGGTGCCCGGGACGTGAGCATGGCGCAGGTCGCCCTGGCCTGGCTCCACGACCGCCCGTCCGTCACCTCGGTCATCCTCGGCGCGCGCACGGTCGAGCAGCTCGAGGACAACCTCGGCGCGGCGGGGCTGCACCTCACCGCCGAGGAGACCGCCCGGCTCGACGTGGCCAGCGACCCGGGTGCGGCCGACTACCCCTACGGCCTGCCCGGCACCGAGCAGCGCAGCCGCAAGATCATCGGCGGTCGGTAGTACGTGGCCGGCCTCTGGGACGCGCTCGCCGCGCTGCTGCGCCCGCGCCCTCCGGCGCGGGCGCGCGTGCGGCCGGCCGCACCCAGGGGCCGGCACCTGGACTACGCGCCCCAGCCCGACGGACGCGCCGACCCGGGCGAGGTCGTGTGGACGTGGGTGCCCTACGAGGAGGACGCCTCGCGGGGCAAGGACCGGCCGGTGCTCGTCGTGGCCCGCTCCGGCCGCACGCTGCTCGGCCTCATGCTCTCGAGCCAGCACGAGCGCGACGGCCAGCACGGCTGGCTGGCCCTCGGCGCGGGTCCCTGGGACCGCGCCGGGCGGCCGAGCTGGGTGCGGCTGGACCGGGTCCTCGAGGTGGCCGAGGCGGGCATCCGGCGCGAGGGCGCCGTGCTCGACCGCGCGCGGTTCGACCGGGTCGCCGGCGAGCTGCGGCGGTCCTACGGCTGGCGCTGAGCCGGCTTCTCGCAGACGAAGACCGCCGTGCCGGGCAGCAGCCTCCCGCGCAGCGGGCTCCACCCGCCCCACGTGCGCTCGTGCCCGGCGGGCCACTCCGGCTCGACGAGGTCGACCAGCACCAGGCCAGCGGCCCGGACCTCGCGGACCCGGTCGCCCAGCGTGCGGTGGTGCTCGACGTAGGTCGCCCGGCCGGCGTCGTCGTGCTCGACGTAGGGCGTGCGGTCGAAGTACGACGAGGTCGCGGTGAGCCCGCCGGGGCCCGGGTCGTCGGGGAACGCCCAGCGCAGCGGGTGGGTCACCGAGAACACCCAGCGCCCGCCGGGCCGCAGGACCCGCGCCGCCTCCCGCATCACCGCCGCCGAGTCGGCGACGAAGGGCACGGCGCCGAAGGCGGAGCACACGACGTCGAAGGCGGCGTCGGCGAAGGGCAGGCGCTGGGCGTCGGCCTGGGCCAACGGCACCCGCGTGCCGTGCAGCTCGTCGAGCTCCAGCGAGGCCGCCAGCTGGCCGGCCGAGACGTCGGTCGCGACCACGCGGGCGGCCCCGGCACCGAGCAGCCACCGCGAGCACTGCGCCGCACCCGCTCCGACCTCGAGGACGGTCGCGCCGCGCACGTCGCCGAGCAGGTGGGCGTCCGCCTCGCGCAGCCCCTCCGGGCACCAGACGAAGTCGGCGTCGCCGAGGAAGGCGCCGTGCTCGCGCTGGTAGGCGGGGGCCTCGGCGTCCCACCAGAGGCGGTTGGCGCGTACGGTCTCCTCGGACGTCGCGGCGCGGCGCGCCACGCCGCTGGGCTCGTGCTCGCTCACGCGGCTCCTCTCGTTGACCGCCATGATGCCGTGCGCGTAGAGTGAGGTACGCGTGCCCAGTCCTGCGCGTCCTCAGACGGAGCAGGTCGCGCTCAGCGGTGTCGTCCTCGCGGCTGCCGTGTCCCTCCGGAGGGTCCCTCCGACCGCAGGGGCAACCGGCGGACCCGGCCCCGGACGATGCGGCCGACCACAGGCCTGAGCGCGTGACGCCTACCAGTTTGCCCGCATCGGAGCCCCTCCTTTCATGACGGCCACCCCAGTCGACACCCTGACGTCCGCAGCGCCCGCCACCCGGCAGGTCGCGATCAACGACATCGGGTCCGCCGAGGACTTCCTCGCAGCGATCGACTCCACGATCAAGTACTTCAACGACGGCGACATCGTCGAAGGTGTCATCGTCAAGGTCGACCGTGACGAGGTCCTCCTCGACATCGGTTACAAGACCGAGGGCGTCATCCCCTCGCGCGAGCTCTCGATCAAGCACGACGTCGACCCCTCCGAGGTCGTCAAGGTCGGCGACGAGGTCGAGGCCCTGGTCCTCCAGAAGGAGGACAAGGAAGGCCGCCTGATCCTGTCGAAGAAGCGCGCCCAGTACGAGCGCGCCTGGGGCACGATCGAGAAGATCAAGGACGAGGACGGCGTCGTCACCGGCACCGTCATCGAGGTCGTCAAGGGCGGCCTCATCCTCGACATCGGGCTCCGCGGCTTCCTCCCGGCCTCGCTGGTCGAGATGCGCCGCGTCCGCGACCTCCAGCCCTACGTGGGCAAGGAGCTCGAGGCCAAGATCATCGAGCTCGACAAGAACCGCAACAACGTCGTCCTCTCGCGCCGCGCGTGGCTCGAGCAGACGCAGTCCGAGGTGCGCTCCACCTTCCTGCAGACCCTGCAGAAGGGCCAGGTCCGCTCGGGCGTCGTCTCCTCGATCGTCAACTTCGGCGCGTTCGTCGACCTCGGCGGCGTCGACGGCCTCGTCCACGTCTCCGAGCTCTCGTGGAAGCACATCGACCACCCGAGCGAGGTCGTCGAGGTCGGCCAGGAGGTCACCGTCGAGGTGCTCGACGTCGACATGGACCGCGAGCGCGTGTCCCTGTCGCTGAAGGCCACCCAGGAAGACCCGTGGCAGCAGTTCGCCCGCACGCACCAGATCGGCCAGGTCGTCCCCGGCAAGGTCACCAAGCTGGTGCCGTTCGGTGCGTTCGTCCGCGTCGACGAGGGCATCGAGGGCCTGGTCCACATCTCCGAGCTGGCCGAGCGCCACATCGAGCTGCCCGAGCAGGTCGTCGGCGTGGGCAAGGAGATCTTCGTCAAGGTCATCGACATCGACCTCGAGCGCCGTCGCATCTCGCTCTCGCTCAAGCAGGCCAACGAGGGCGGCGACAGCGTCAGCGAGGCGTTCGACCCCACGCTCTACGGCATGGCGGCGACCTACGACGAGCAGGGCAACTACATCTACCCCGAGGGCTTCGACCCGGAGACCAACGACTGGCTCCCCGGCTTCGAGAAGCAGCGCGAGGAGTGGGAGCGCCAGTACGCCGAGGCGCAGGCGCGCTTCGAGGCGCACCGCAAGCAGATCGCGGCGGCTGCAGAGGCGGAGGCCGAGGCCACCGGCGAGAGCAGCGCGTCGTCCTACAGCTCGGCGGCCGAGGCCCCCGAGGAGGACCGCGGCGGCACGCTCGCCACGGACGAGGCGCTCGCGGCCCTGCGCGAGAAGCTCACCGGCGCCAGCTGACCCCAGCCCGCGTCGACGACGCCCCCCGGACCCACGCGGTCCGGGGGGCGTCGTGCGTCCGGCGCGGGTGCGGCGGCAGGATGGCGGCGTGGGAGTCGGTGGCGTGCAGGTCGGGCTGACGGGCGGCATCGCCGCCGGCAAGTCGACGGCGGCCGCCCGGCTCGCCGAGCTGGGTGCCGTGGTCGTCGACGCCGACGTGCTCGCGCGCGAGGCGGTCGCGCCGGGCAGCGACGGGCTCGCCGAGGTCGTCGCCGCCTTCGGTCCCGCGGTCCTCGACCCGTCGGGCGCCCTCGACCGCGCCGCCCTCGGGCGGCTGGTGTTCGCGGACGCAGCGGCGCGTACGCAGCTGGAGCGCATCGTGCACCCGCGGGTCGCTGCGCAGCGCGCAGAGCTCTCGGCGGCCGCCCTCGCCGCCGACCCGGGCGCGGTCGTCGTGCACGACGTGCCGCTGCTGGTGGAGAAGGGGCTGACAGCGGGGCTCGACCTCGTGGTGGTCGTCGACGCGCCGGAGGAGCTGCAGGTGCAGCGGCTGGTGGGCACCCGCGAGCTGGCGGAGGAGGAGGCGCGGGCGCGGGTCGCCGCCCAGGCGACCAGGGCCGAGCGGTTGGCCGCCGCCGACGTGGTGCTCGACGGCTCGGGGGAGCCGAGGGCGCTGCGCGAGCAGGTCGACGCCCTGTGGCGGCGGCTGCGGGGCTGAGCGGGCACCGTCGTCGGACGACACTGTCGGTGGGGCGTCGTAGTGTCGAAGGGTGAGACCTGTCACCGACCTCCAGCGCAGCAGCGCCACCCCGTTCACGGTCGTCTCGGACTACGAGCCCGCCGGTGACCAGCCGACCGCCATCGCCGACCTCGAGCGGCGCATCAAGGGCGGCGAGAACGACGTCGTGCTGCTCGGCGCCACGGGCACCGGCAAGAGCGCGACCACCGCGTGGCTCATCGAGCGGCTGCAGCGCCCTGCCCTCGTGCTCGAGCCCAACAAGACGCTGGCGGCTCAGATGGCCAACGAGCTGCGCGAGATGCTGCCGAACAACGCGGTCGAGTACTTCGTCTCCTACTACGACTACTACCAGCCCGAGGCCTACGTCCCGCAGACCGACACCTACATCGAGAAGGACTCCTCGCTCAACGAGGAGGTCGAGCGGCTGCGGCACTCCGCCACCAGCAAGCTGCTGACGCGGCGCGACGTCGTGGTGGTGGCGACCGTCTCGTGCATCTACGGCCTGGGCACCCCGCAGGAGTACGTCGACCGCATGGTCGAGCTGCGCGTGGGCCAGGAGATCGACCGCGACACCCTGCTGCGCCGGTTCGTGACCAACCAGTACACCCGCAACGACCTGTCGTTCACCCGCGGCACGTTCCGCGTCCGCGGCGACACCGTCGAGATCATCCCGATGTACGAAGAGCTCGCCGTGCGCATCGAGATGTTCGGCGACGAGATCGAGCGGCTGATGATGCTGCACCCGCTCACCGGGGAGGTCCTCTCCGAGGAGCAGATGGTCCGCATCTTCCCGGCCACCCACTACGTCGCCGGCCCGGAGCGCATGGAGCGCGCGATCGCCGGCATCGAGAAGGAGCTCGAGGAGCAGCTGGCGACCTTCGAGAAGCAGGGCAAGCTGCTCGAGGCCCAGCGCCTGCGCATGCGCACCACCTACGACATCGAGATGATGCGCCAGGTCGGGTTCTGCAACGGCATCGAGAACTACTCGATGCACATCGACGGCCGCGCGCGCGGCTCGGCGGCCAACACGCTGCTCGACTACTTCCCGGACGACTTCCTGCTGGTCATCGACGAGTCGCACGTCGCGGTGCCGCAGATCGGCGGCATGTACGAAGGCGACATGTCGCGCAAGCGCACGCTGGTCGAGCACGGCTTCCGCCTGCCCAGCGCCATGGACAACCGGCCGCTGCGCTGGGAGGAGTTCCTCGAGCGCATCGGCCAGACGGTCTACCTCTCGGCGACCCCGGGGCCCTACGAGCTGACCAAGACCGGCGGCGAGTTCGTCGAGCAGGTCATCCGGCCGACCGGGCTGGTCGACCCGCAGGTCGTGGTCAAGCCGACGAAGGGCCAGATCGACGACCTGGTGCACGAGATCCGGGTGCGCGCCGAGCGCGACGAGCGCGTGCTGGTCACCACGCTGACCAAGAAGATGTCCGAGGACCTGACCGACTACCTCCTCGAGCTCGGCATCCGGGTGCGCTACCTCCACTCCGAGGTCGACACGCTGCGGCGGGTCGAGCTGCTGCGCGAGCTGCGCCGCGGCGACTACGACGTGCTGGTCGGCATCAACCTGCTGCGCGAGGGCCTCGACCTGCCCGAGGTGTCGCTGGTGGCGATCCTCGACGCCGACAAGGAGGGCTTCCTGCGCTCGGCGACCTCGCTCATCCAGACGATCGGGCGCGCGGCCCGCAACGTCTCGGGCGAGGTGCACATGTACGCCGACAAGATCACGCCCTCGATGGCGCAGGCCATCGAGGAGACGACCCGGCGGCGGGAGAAGCAGGTCGCCTACAACAAGGAGAAGGGCGTCGACCCGCAGCCGCTGCGCAAGCGCATCGCGGACATCACCGACATGCTCAACCGCGAGGACGCCGACACCGCCGAGCTGCTCGGCGGGTCCGGGCGCCAGCAGTCGCGCGGCAAGTCGCCGGTGCCGGGGCTCTCGTCCCGGCCGGGCGAGGCCGGCGCCCACGCCGGAGCGGTCGCCTCGACCATGGCGGCGGCCGACCTGGCCGGGCTGATCCAGACCCTCACCGACCAGATGCACACCGCCGCCGCCGAGCTGCAGTTCGAGCTGGCGGCGCGGCTGCGCGACGAGGTGCACGAGCTGAAGAAGGAGCTGCGCGGGATGCGCGCGGCCGGGGTCGGCTGACCGCCGCCCGGCCGCCGCGGCCGACGCGGCGACGCGCCCCGACGGCCCGACCGCCGGAGGCCTCACCAGCCGCGGGCGCGCCACTCCTCGAGCGCGGGGCGCTCGGCGCCGAGCGTGGTGTCGCGGCCGTGGCCGGGCAGCACGCGGGTCGCGTCGGGCAGCGGCCCGAACAGCTCGCGCTCGACGGCGTCCAGAGCCGAGGTGAAGTCCTCGGGCGACCTCGTGCGGCCCACGCCGCCGGGGAACAGCGCGTCACCGGTGAGCACCACGGGGGCGGCAGAACCCCGCTCGAGCACCAGGGCGACCGAGCCGGGCGTGTGGCCGGGCAGCGCGACGACGTGCGCGTCGCACTGGCCCACCCGCACCACGTCGCCGTGGCGCAGCAGGGTGGTGGTCGGCACGTCGATGGCCGGCGCGTCGGCCTCGCCCGCCCAGGTGGGGGCGCCCGTCGCCTGCACCAGGTGGGCGAGCGCGCTCCAGTGGTCGTGGTGGCGGTGGGTCGTCAGGACGCCGTCGAGCCGCCCGCCTCCGGCCGAGCCGACGACGGCGAGCAGCGTCTCGGCCTCCGCAGCGCCGTCCACGAGCAGCGTGCCGCCCGTGCGCCGGCAGCGGAGCAGGTAGGCGTTGTTGTCCATCGGCCCGACCGCGACCTTCGTCACGGTGAGCGTCTCGAGCTCGAGCACGTCGGGCGGGCCGCCGACCTGCACGTCTCCGGTGTAGGGCATCGGGGGTCCTCCAGGGTTCCGGTCGCTCGGGGCCCGGTCGCCCGGGCCGCGGGCTCGCTGCGCGGGGTCGCCCGCCGGTCGCTGCGGAGCACTCTGTCAGTGAGGGCACCTAGCATGGGAGTCGACCCCTCCCCAGCGGCCGCGCCGGCTCCGGCGCGGCCCGCCGACGGACGCTGCACACTCCGACGAAGGACTGCGAGAAGTCGTGGCTGACCGCTTGATCGTGCGAGGTGCGCGCGAGCACAACCTCAAGGACGTGTCCCTGGACCTGCCCAGGGACGCGCTCGTCGTCTTCACCGGGCTGTCCGGCTCGGGCAAGTCGAGCCTCGCCTTCGACACGATCTTCGCCGAGGGGCAGCGCCGCTACGTCGAGTCGCTGTCGTCCTACGCCCGCCAGTTCCTCGGCCAGATGGACAAGCCCGACGTCGACTTCATCGAGGGCCTCTCGCCCGCGGTCTCGATCGACCAGAAGTCGACCAGCCGCAACCCGCGGTCCACCGTCGGGACGATCACCGAGGTCTACGACTACCTGCGCCTGCTGTGGTCGCGCGCCGGCCACCCGCACTGCCCCAAGTGCGGGCGCCCGATCGCCCGCCAGACCCCGCAGCAGATCGTCGACCGCGTGCTCGAGATGGAGCAGGGCGCGCGGTTCCAGGTGCTGGCGCCGGTCGTGCGCGCCCGCAAGGGCGAGTTCGTCGACCTGTTCGCCGACCTGCAGACCAAGGGCTACAGCCGTGCCCGCGTCGACGGCGAGACGATCTCGCTGGCCGAGCCGCCCAAGCTCGACAAGCGCTACAAGCACACCATCGAGGTGGTCGTCGACCGGCTCTCGGTCAAGGCCTCCACCAAGCGGCGGCTGACCGACTCGGTCGAGACCGCGCTCGGGCTGGCGGGCGGCCTGGTGGTCTTCGACTTCGTCGACCTGCCCGAGGGCGACCCCGGCCGCGAGCGCATCTACAGCGAGCACCTCGCCTGCCTCTACGACGACCTGTCCTTCGAGGAGCTCGAGCCGCGCTCGTTCTCCTTCAACTCCCCGTTCGGCGCCTGCCCCGAGTGCACCGGCATCGGCACCCGGCTCGAGGTCGACCCCGAGCTGCTGGTGCCCGACGACGAGCTCTCCCTGCGCGAGGGTGCGGTCGCGCCGTGGGCCAACGGCCAGTCGGCCGACTACTTCGTGCGCCTGCTCGACGCGCTGGCCGACGCCCTCGACTTCAGCCTCGACGCCCCGTGGCGCACGCTGCCCAAGCGCGCCAAGGACGCCGTGATGAACGGCCTCGACTACCAGGTCCACGTCAAGTACCGCAACCGCTTCGGGCGCGAGCGCTCCTACTTCACCGGCTTCGAGGGCGCCATCCCGTTCGTGAAGCGGCGCCACAGCGAGACCGACTCCGAGTGGAGCCGCGAGCGCTACGAGGGCTACATGCGCGAGGTGCCGTGCCCCGCGTGCCACGGCGCACGGCTCAAGCCCGAGATCCTCGCGGTGACCGTGGGCGGCAGGTCGATCTCCGAGGCGTGCGCCCTGCCCATCGCCGACGCCGCCGAGTTCCTCGGCTCGCTCGAGCTCTCGGCGCGCGAGCGCCAGATCGCCGAGCGCGTGCTCAAGGAGATCCAGGCCCGGCTCGGCTTCCTGCTCGACGTGGGGCTCGACTACCTCTCGCTCGACCGCGCGGCCGGCACGCTCTCGGGCGGCGAGGCCCAGCGCATCCGGCTCGCCACCCAGATCGGCTCGGGCCTCGTCGGCGTCCTCTACGTCCTCGACGAGCCCTCGATCGGCCTGCACCAGCGGGACAACCGCCGGCTGATCGACACGCTCACCCGGCTGCGCAACCTCGGCAACACCCTCATCGTCGTCGAGCACGACGAGGACACCATCCGCACCGCCGACTGGATCGTCGACATCGGCCCCGGCGCCGGTGAGCACGGGGGCCACGTCGTGCACTCCGGCGACCTGGCCGGGCTGCTGGCGAGCGAGGAGTCGCTGACGGGCGCCTACCTGTCCGGCCGGCGCGAGATCCCCGCGCCGACCGAGCGCCGTGCGCCCGACGGCCGCGAGGTCGTCGTCAAGGGTGCCCGCGAGCACAACCTGCAGGGCGTGGACGTCGCCTTCCCGCTGGGCTGCTTCGTCGCCGTCACCGGCGTGAGCGGCTCGGGCAAGTCGACCCTGGTCAACGACATCCTCTACACCGTGCTCGCCAACAAGCTCAACGGCGCGCGCCAGGTGCCCGGCCGCCACCGCACCGTCACCGGCCTCGAGCACCTCGACAAGGTCGTCCACGTCGACCAGAGCCCGATCGGCCGCACGCCCCGGAGCAACCCGGCCACCTACACCGGCGTCTTCGACCACATGCGCCGGCTGTTCGCCGAGACGACCGAGGCCAAGGTGCGCGGCTACCTGCCCGGGCGCTTCTCGTTCAACGTCAAGGGCGGGCGCTGCGAGGCCTGCTCCGGCGACGGCACGATCAAGATCGAGATGAACTTCCTGCCGGACGTCTACGTCCCGTGCGAGGTGTGCCAGGGCGCCCGCTACAACCGCGAGACCCTCGAGGTGCACTTCAAGGGCAAGACGATCGCCGAGGTCCTCGACATGCCCATCGAGGAGGCGGCCGACTTCTTCGCCGCCGTGCCGGCCATCGCGCGCCACCTGCGCACGCTGGCCGACGTCGGCCTCGGCTACGTCCGCCTGGGGCAGCCCGCGCCCACGCTCTCTGGCGGCGAGGCGCAGCGCGTGAAGCTGGCGGCCGAGCTGCAGAAGCGCTCCAACGGCCGCACCATCTACGTGCTCGACGAGCCCACGACCGGCCTGCACTTCGAGGACATCAACAAGCTGCTCGGGGTGCTCGGCCGGCTCGTCGACGCGGGCAACAGCGTCGTCGTCATCGAGCACAACCTCGACGTCATCAAGACGGCCGACTGGGTCATCGACATGGGTCCCGAGGGCGGCAACGGCGGCGGCACGGTGGTCGCCACCGGCACGCCGGAGCAGGTGGCCGCCGAGCCCGCGAGCCACACGGGCAGGTTCCTGCGCGAGGTCCTCGGCATGGGCGGCGGGCAGGGGCTCCGCCGTCCCGCCGCCGCGGGGTCGCGCACCGTCGCCGCCAAGCGCTCGCCCGCCGCCAAGTCGGTCGCCACCGCGACCGTCGGCGCAGCACCGACCGCGAAGGGGAAGGCCGCGGCGAGCAAGCGGACCGCGAAGACCGCCAGCTGACGCACCCACCGACCGCTGGCGCGCGCGGCCCGGTCAGCCGCGGCGGCGGTAGGCGAGCCGGGGGAGGGTCACCGTGAGGTCGGTGGCGGTCTCGAGGGCCTCGTCGAGCGGCAGCAGCCCGCCCGTGACGAGGCCCGCGAGGAACCCGCTGTCGACGCGGCGGGCCATATCGTGCCGCGCGGGGATCGAGGCGAAGGCGCGCGTGTCGTCGACGAAGCCGGCGCCGTTGTAGAACCCGGCGGTCTCGGTGGTGGCCTCGCGGAACCGTCGCATGGCCAGCGGGCTGTCGAGGAACCACCACGGCACCCCGAGCCGCATCGCCGGGTAGACCCCGGCCAGCGGCGCGAGCTCGCGCGAGTAGGTCGTCTCGTCGATGGTGAAGACCACGCAGCGGAAGCCCGGGTGGCGTCCGAAGGCCTCGAGCATCGGGCGCAGCCCGTGCACGAAGTCGACGCCGACCGGGATGTCGAAGCCCTGGTCGGGCCCGAAGAGGTCGTGGACGGCGGAGTCGTGGTCGCGCAGGACGCCCGGGTGGACCTGCATGACCAGGCCGTCCTCGGAGCTCATGCGCGCCATCTCGAACAGCATGGTGCCGGCGAAGGCACGCGCGTCGCTCTCGTCGACCCGGCCGGCGAGCGCGGCCGCGTAGATGCGCCCGGCGTCCGCGGGGTCGAGCGGCGTCGTCCCCGCCGACTCGTGCCCGTGGTCGGTCGAGAGGGCCCCGTGGCGCACGAAGTGCTCGCGCCGCTGGCGCAGGGCGTCGAGGAACCCGGAGTAGGTCGACGTGTCCACGCCGGACACCTCCGCCAGCGCCTCGACGTCGCGCTGCCAGCCGGTGCGCGCCACGTGCACGAGGGCGTCCGGGCGGAACGTCGGCACCACCGTGCCGCCCCACGAGGACGCGGCGATCGCCTCGTGGTCGGCGAGGCTGCTCAGCGGCGAGTCGGTGGTGGCCAGCACCTCGATGCCGAAGCTGTCGAACAGCGCCCGCGGGCGGAACTCCGGCCGGGCGAGGCAGTCGGTGATGGCGTCGAAGATGTCGTCGGCGGTCTCGGGGGAGGGCGCGACGCGTACGCCGAAGACGTCGTGCAGCTCCTGCTCGAGCCACAGCCGGCTCGGAGTGCCGCGGAACAGCGGCCACCCTGCGCAGAAGCGCCGCCAGACGGCGCGCGGGTCGGTCTCGACGGGGCCGCCGTCGAGCCGCGGGACGCCGAGGTCCTCCAGCCGCGCTCCCTGGGAGACGAGCATCCGTGTGACGTAGTGGTCGGGCACGACGAGCAGGTGCGCCGGGTCGCTGAACGGCTCGTCGCGGGCGAGGACGCCGGCGTCGACGTGGCCGTGCATGCTCACGATCGGCAGGCCGCGAACCGACGCGTAGATCTGGCGCGCGACGGCGCGGGTGGCCGGGTCGGCCGGCAGGATGCGGTCGTCGTCGAGCACGAGCGGTCGCACAGCGGCCTCCAGCTGTCTTCGGGCACCGGTCCCGCACGACCCTGCCACCCCTCCCCGGAAGGGCGTGCACCGGCTCTCCACCCCAGCGCCGTAGGCTTCTGCGCCACACGTCGCGCACAGAGGAGACCACACGTGACCACATCTCCGTCGGCACGCGTCGGCCATTGCGTGGCATGCAGTGGTCTGCTTGCCGCGTCCGTCGGGTCACGCTGATGGTGCGCCTCAGCCTTCGTACGCTGCCGCTCGTCGCGCCCGCCGCGCGACCACCGGTCGACCCCGGCGAGGTCGGCGTCGGCATCGTCCACCTCGGCATCGGCGCCTTCCACCGGGCGCACCAGGCGGCTTTCACGCAGGACGCCATGGCGGCGACCGGCGACCTGGGCTGGGGGATCTGCGGGGTGACCCAGCGCAGCACCGACGTGCTCGACCAGCTCGGGCCGCAGGACGGCCTCTACTCGGTGCTGGTCCGCACCGCCAGAGGTGCCGACGTCCAGGTCAGCGCCGCCGTGCGCGAGCTGCTCTTCGCGCGTGCCGACCCCGACGCGCTCACCGCGCGGCTGGCGGACCCCCGCGTACGCGTCGTCACCCTCACCGTCACGGAGAAGGGCTACCGGCACGACCCGGCCACCCGCCGGCTGCGCACCGACGACCCCGAGGTCGTCGCGGACCTCGGGGGCCGGGCACCGCGTACGGTCGTCGGCCAGCTGGTGCGCGGGCTGCAGGCCCGCCACCGCGCCGACGCCGGGCCGGTCACCCTGCTCTCCTGCGACAACCTGCCGTCGAACGGCGAGGTCCTGGCGGGGCTGGTCCGCGAGTTCTGCGCCGCGCTGCCGGCGGGTGAGGGCGGCCCGCTGCTCGACTGGGTGCGCGACAGCGTCGCCTTCCCCTCCTCGATGGTCGACCGCATCGTGCCGGCGACGACCGACGACGACCGGCGGGACGCGGCACGGCTGCTGGGGATCGACGACGAGGGCGTGGTGGCCACCGAGCCGTTCCGCCAGTGGGTGGTCGAGGACTCCTTCGCCGCCGGCCGGCCGGTGTGGGAGCGGGCCGGAGCCGTGCTCACGGCCGACGTCACGCCCTACGAGGCGATGAAGCTGCGGCTGCTCAACGGCAGCCACTCCACGCTCGCCTACCTCGGCGGCCTGGCGGGCCACCCCTACGTCGCCGACGCCGTCGCCGACCCCGGCCTGCGCGAGGTCGTGGAGCGGCTGATGCGCGACGAGGTGACCCCGACGCTGCAGGTTCCTGACGGGTTCGACCTGGCCGGCTACCAGGCCGACCTCGTGCAGCGCTTCTCGAACCCGGCACTGCGCCACCGCACCGCGCAGGTCGCGATGGACGGCTCGCAGAAGCTGCCCCAGCGCCAGGTTGCCGTGGCCCGCGACCTGCTGGCGGTCGGCGTCGACCCCCGGCTCGCCTGCCTCGGGATCGCCGCATGGATGAGGTACGCGACGGCCGGGACCGCCGAGGACGGCTCGCCGCTGGTGCTCGACGACCCGCTCGCCGACCGGATCGCACAGGTGACGGCGTCCGCGAGCACGCCGCAGGCAGTGGTGGACGCCTTCCTCTCGCTGGGCGAGGTCTTCGGCGACGACCTGCCCCACGACGAGCGCTTCCGCGGCCTGCTCGTCGACGGGCTGAGCGCCCTGACCTCGGGCGGCGTGGGTGCGGCGGTGCGGGCGGCGCTGGGCTGACGGCCACCGGTCCACCTCTGTCGGCGGGCGAACGTAGCATCGGTGCCGTGGCTGACCCGTCGACGTACCGCCCCCGTCCCGGGGAGGTGCCCGACTCGCCGGGCGTCTACAAGTTCCGCGACGCGTCCGGCCGGGTCATCTACGTCGGCAAGGCCAAGAGCCTGCGCAACCGGCTCAACAACTACTTCCAGGACCTGCTGCAGCTGCACCCCCGCACCGCCTCGATGGTCACCACCGCGGCGAGCGTCGAGTGGACCGTCGTGTCGACCGAGGTCGAGGCGCTCCAGCTCGAGTACAGCTGGATCAAGGAGTTCGACCCGCGGTTCAACGTCAAGTACCGCGACGACAAGTCCTACCCCAGCCTGGCCGTGACGCTGGCCGACGAGGTGCCGCGGCTGATGGTGATGCGCGGCCCGAAGCGCAAGGGCGTGCGCTACTTCGGCCCCTACGCCCACGCCTGGGCGATCCGCGAGACGCTCGACCTGCTCCTGCGCGTCTTCCCGGCGCGCACCTGCAGCAACGGGGTCTACAAGCGGGCCCAGCAGGTCGGGCGCCCCTGCCTGCTCGGCTACATCGACAAGTGCTCCGCACCCTGCGTCGGCAAGGTGACGCCCGAGGAGCACCGCGAGATCGTCGAGGACTTCTGCGACTTCATGGCCGGCTCGACGGCGAAGTTCACCCGTCGCCTCGAGCGCCAGATGCAGCAGGCCGCCAAGGAGATGGAGTACGAGCGGGCCGCGCGCCTGCGCGACGACATCGGCGCGCTGACCCGCGCGATGGAGAAGAGCGCGGTCGTCCTGCCCGACGCCACCGACGCCGACGTCATCGCCTTCGCCGAGGACGAGCTCGAGGCAGCGGTGCAGGTCTTCCACGTACGCGGTGGGCGGGTCCGCGGGCAGCGCGGGTTCGTCGTCGACAAGGTGGAGGAGGTCGACACCGGAGGGCTGGTCGAGCGCTTCGTCGAGCAGTTCTACCTCGACGGCGGCAACGAGGTGCCGCGCGAGGTGCTGGTGCCGGCGCTGCCCGACGACCCCGCTCTGGTGCAGGAGATCCTGCAGGTCGTGCGGGGTGCCCGCACCGCGCTGCGCGTCCCGCAGCGCGGCGACAAGAAGGCCCTGCTCGACACCGTCGCGCGCAACGCCGGCCAGGCCCTCGCGCTGCACAAGACCCGCCGGGCCAGCGACCTCACGACCCGAGGCCGGGCGCTGCAGGAGATCCAGGAGGCGCTCGAGCTCGACGAGGCGCCGCTGCGCATCGAGTGCTACGACGTCTCCCACCACCAGGGCGAGGAGATCGTCGCCTCGATGGTCGTCTTCGAGGACGGCCTGGCCCGCCGCTCCGAGTACCGCCGCTTCGCGATCCGCGGCGTCAACGGCCACTCCGACGACGTCGCCTCGATGCACGAGGTGATCACCCGGCGGTTCAAGCGCTACCTCGACGAGCGCGAGCGCACCGGCGAGGCCGGCGTCGACTCGACGGCAGGCACGGGGGAGGTGGCGGCGGAGGGCACGCCCGCCGGCATCGACCCCGAGACCGGCCGCCCGCGCAAGTTCGCCTACGCCCCCAACCTCGTCGTGGTCGACGGCGGCCCGCCGCAGGTCGCCGCGGCCCAGCGCGCCCTCGACGAGCTCGGCATCGACGACGTCGCGCTGTGCGGGCTGGCCAAGCGGCTCGAGGAGGTGTGGGTGCCCGACGACGCGCACCCGGTGGTCATGCCGCGCACCAGCGAGGGCCTCTACCTGCTCCAGCGCGTGCGCGACGAGGCCCACCGCTTCGCGATCACCTACCACCGGCAGAAGAAGACGAAGACCGTGCGCGCCAGCGCCCTCGACGACGTGCCCGGCCTCGGCGACGCCCGGCGCAAGGCGCTGCTGCGCGAGTTCGGCTCGGTCAAGCGGCTGCGCGAGGCCAGCGCCGAGGAGATCGCCAGCCTGCCCGGGTTCGGGCCGCGCACCGCCGAGGCGGTCGTCGCCGCCCTGCACGACGGCGCGCCGGCCGCGGGTGCGATGCTCTCTGCTTCGCCGGCCGGGGTGCTGGTCGACGACGCGCAGCCGGCGGAGGGGGACCAGTGACCGAGGCCGCAGCAGGAGCACCGGGCGCCGACGAGGCGCCCGAGCAGCAGCCGGCACCCGTCGAGATGGTGCTGGTCACCGGGATGTCGGGCGCGGGCCGCAGCACGGCCGCGAACGCGCTGGAGGACCTCGGCTGGTACGTCGTCGACAACCTCCCGCCCTCGCTGCTGCCCCGGCTCGCCGACCTCGGGGGCCGTACGGGTGGCGACGTGTCGCGCATCGCCGCCGTCATCGACGTGCGCAGCATCGCGTTCACCGCCGACCTGCGCGCCGCGGTCAAGGCGCTGCACGAGTCGGGCTCGCGCACCCGCATGCTCTTCCTCGACGCCAGCGACGAGGTGCTGGTGCGCCGGTTCGAGTCCAACCGACGGCCCCACCCCCTGCAGGGGATCGGGCGCATCCTCGACGGCATCGCCGCCGAGCGCCGCATCCTCGAGGAGGTGCGGCTCGAGGCCGACCTGGTGCTCGACACCAGCGTCCTCAACGTCCACCAGCTCTCCGACGCGGTCGCCCGCGACTTCACCGGCAACGAGGACCCGGGCTTGCGGGCCACGGTGATGTCCTTCGGCTTCAAGTACGGCCTGCCGGTCGACGCCGACCTCGTCGCCGACTGCCGCTTCCTGCCCAACCCGCACTGGGTGCCCGAGCTGCGCGCCCGGACCGGGCGCGACGAGGCCGTGCGCGACTACGTCTTCAGCCAGCCCGGGGCCTCCGAGTTCCTCGAGGGCTACCTCCGCGTCCTCGAGACCGTCGCCCCCGGCTACGAGCGCGAGGGCAAGCACTACGCGACCATCGCGGTGGGCTGCACCGGAGGCAAGCACCGCTCGGTCGCGATGAGCGAGGCCCTCGCGGCCCAGCTGCGCGCGCGAGGCATCTCGGCCACCGTCGTCCACCGCGACCTGGGCCGCGAGTGAGCGCCCCGGACGGCGGCCCGAAGGTCGTCGCCCTCGGCGGCGGTCACGGGCTGGCGGCGTCGCTGTCGGCGCTGCGCCGGGTGACCCGCGAGCTCACCGCCGTCGTGACGGTCGCCGACGACGGCGGCTCGAGCGGCCGCCTGCGCGGCGAGCTCGGCGTCCTGCCCCCCGGCGACCTGCGCCAGGCGCTGGCCGCGCTGTGCCGCGACGACGAGTGGGGCCGCACCTGGGCCGAGGTCGTGCAGCACCGCTTCGTCAGCTCCGGCGCCCTGCACGGCCACGCGCTGGGCAACCTGCTGCTGGTCGCCCTCTGGGAGCGCCTGGGCGGCGACGTCGTGGCGGCCCTCGACTGGATGGGCCGGCTGCTGGGGGCCGAGGGCCGGGTGCTGCCCATGGCCGAGGTGCCGCTCGACATCTCGGCCACCGTGCTGGGCGCCGACCCGGAGAACCCCGACGAGGTCAGCACCGTGCGGGGCCAGGTCGCCGCCGCGACCACCCAGGGCCGGGTCCTCGGCGTCGAGCTCCTGCCCGCCGACCCGCCTGCCTGCCGCGAGGCCGTCGAGGCCGTGCGCGCCGCCGACTGGATCGTGCTCGGGCCGGGCTCGTGGTTCACCAGCGTGCTCCCGCACCTCCAGGTCCCCGCTCTGGGGCAGGCGATCGCCGAGTCGCCGGCGCGTAGGCTGCTCGCGCTGAACCTCACCACGCAGGCGGGCGAGACCTCGGGCTTCAGCGCCGAAGCCCACGTCGAGGTGCTCCTCGCCCACGCGCCGGGGACGCGGTGGGACGTCGTGCTCGCCGACCCCGCCACCGTGACCGACCGCTCCTCGCTCGAGGACGTCGTCGCCTCGGCGGGGGGCCGGCTGGTCGTGGCCCCCCTCGCGTCGGCCGGGCGCAGCGACGCGCACGACCCGCACCTGCTCGCCCAGGCGTACTCCGCCGTCTTCTCGTCTACCTCGTCCGCGCAAGGAGCCTCCCCATGGCGATGACCGCCTCCGTCAAGGACGAGCTGAGCCGGCTGCCGGTCGTCAAGTCCTGCTGCCGCAAGTCGGAGGTCGCCGCCCTGCTCCGCTTCGCGGGCGGCCTGCACATCGTCAACGGCAAGATCGTCGTCGAGGCCGAGCTCGACACCGCCCAGACCGCCCGGCGCCTGCGCCGCGACCTGGCCGAGGTCTACGGGTCGGCCGCCGAGCTCGCCGTCGTCTCGCCCGGGGGGCTGCGCAAGGGCAACCGCTACCTCCTGCGGGTCAGCCGCGACGGCGAGGCGCTCGCCCGCCAGACCGGGCTGCTCGACGGGCGAGGCCGGCCGGTGCGCGGGCTGCCGGCGCAGGTCGTCAGCGGCGGGGTCTGCGACTCCGAGGCCGCCTGGCGGGGGGCCTTCCTCGCCCACGGCTCGCTGACCGAGCCGGGTCGCTCGTCCTCGCTCGAGGTCACCTGCCCCGGGCCCGAGGCCGCGCTGGCCCTGGTGGGCGCCGCGCGCCGGCTCGGCGTCCCCAACGCCAAGGCCCGTGACGTCCGGGGCGTCGACCGCGTCGTCATCCGCGACGGCGACATGATCGGCGCGCTGCTCACCCGCCTCGGCGCCCACGAGAGCCTGCTGGCGTGGGAGGAGCGGCGGATGCGGCGCGAGGTGCGCGCCACCGCCAACCGGCTCGCCAACTTCGACGACGCCAACCTGCGCCGCTCCGCGCGCGCCGCGGTCGCGAGCGGTGCGCGGGTGGCGCGGGCCCTCGAGATCCTGGGCGAGGAGACGCCCGAGCACCTGCGCACCGCGGGCCAGCTGCGCCTCGAGCACAAGCAGGCCTCCCTCGAGGAGCTGGGCGCGCTGTCCGACCCGCCCATGACCAAGGACGCCATCGCCGGGCGCATCCGCCGGCTGCTCGCGCTGGCCGACAAGCGCGCCGCCGACGACGGCGTCCCGGGCACGGAGGCCTCCGTGCCGCCCGAGGTGGCGAGCGAGGCCTGAGCCCGACCGACCGGTCGGGGGAGCGCGGGGAGCGTCCACGGGCTGGACCCGTGGTCCGCGCCCGCACCCGGCCGCGATAGGCTCCAGGTGGCTTGACAGACGGCGCTTCACAGGGAGTCTTCAGTGACGGTACGCGTTGGCATCAACGGATTCGGGCGCATCGGGCGCAACTTCTTCCGGGCGGCTCTCGCCTCCGGGGCGGACATCGAGGTGGTCGGTGTCAACGACCTCACCGACAACAAGACGCTCGCCCATCTGCTGAAGTACGACAGCATCCTGGGCCGTCTCGGCAAGGACGTCTCCTTCGACGACGACTACCTGGTCGTGGGCGGTGCGAAGATCCGCACGCTCGCCGACCGCGACCCGGGCAACCTGCCCTGGGCCGACCTGGGCGCCGACGTCGTCATCGAGTCGACCGGCCACTTCACCAGCGCCGCGGCCGCGGGCAAGCACCTCAGCGCGGGCGCCAAGAAGGTCATCATCTCCGCGCCGGCCAAGGACGAGGACATCACCGTCGTCCTGGGCGTCAACGAGGGTGACTACGACCCCGCCAAGCACAACATCATCTCGAACGCCTCCTGCACGACCAACTGCCTCGGCCCGATGGCCAAGGTGCTGCTCGAGCAGTTCGGCATCGTCAAGGGCCTGATGACCACGGTGCACGCCTACACCAACGACCAGGTCATCCTCGACTTCCCGCACAAGGACCTGCGCCGCGCGCGGGCCGCCGCGACCAACATCATCCCTACCACCACGGGCGCCGCGAAGGCGATCTCCCTGGTGCTGCCCGAGCTCAAGGGCAAGCTCGACGGCTACGCGCTGCGCGTCCCGGTGCCGACCGGCTCGGTCACCGACCTCACGGTCGAGCTCGAGCGCGAGACCACCAAGGACGAGGTCAACGCCGCGATGAAGGCCGCTGCCGAGGGCGCCCTGAAGGGCATCCTCGACTACACCGAGGACCCCATCGTCTCGAGCGACATCGTGACGAGCCCGGCGTCGTGCACCTTCGACTCCCAGCTCACGATCGTCAACGGCAACCAGGCCAAGGTCGTCGGCTGGTACGACAACGAGTGGGGCTACAGCAACCGGCTCGTCGACCTGACGTCCCTCGTCGGCCGCTCGCTCTGACGCGTCCACGCTGACGACAGTCCCGGGCCCCGTCGGGCCCGGGACTGTCGTGCGCCTACCGGAGAAGGGCTCCTCGTGAAGACGATCGACGACCTGGGCGACCTGCGCGGCCGCCGCGTGCTGGTGCGCTCCGACCTCAACGTGCCCATGGAGGGCGCGCCGGAGGCCCCGCGCATCACCGACGACGGGCGCATCCGCGCCTCCGTGCCGACCATCCGCGAGCTCGCGTCCCGCGGCGCCCGCGTCGTGGTCGTGGCGCACTTCGGCCGCCCCAAGGGCGCGCCCGAGGCGAAGTACTCCCTCGCGCCGGTCGCGGCGCGGCTGGCCGAGGTCCTCGGCGCGCCGGTCGTCTTCGCCGGCGACACCGTCGGGCCCGAGGCGCAGGCCGCGGTCACCGGCCTCGGCGACGGCGACGTCGCGCTGCTCGAGAACCTGCGCTTCAACCCGGGCGAGACGAGCAAGGACGACGCCGAGCGCGGCGCCTTCGCCGACGCGCTCGTCGCGCTGCTCGGCGAGGACGGCGCCTACGTCGGCGACGGCTTCGGCGCCGTCCACCGCAAGCACGCCAGCGTGTTCGACGTCCCCCAGCGCGTGCCGGCCGCCGTCGGCGGCCTGGTGCTCGCCGAGGTCGAGGTGCTGCGCCGGCTCACCGTCGACCCGGCCCGCCCCTACGCGGTGGTGCTCGGCGGCTCGAAGGTGTCCGACAAGCTCGGAGTCATCGACAACCTGCTGCGCCTGATGGTGCGCGGCGACCGCCTGCTCATCGGCGGCGGCATGCTGTTCACCTTCCTCAAGGCCCAGGGCCACGAGGTCGGCAAGAGCCTGCTCGAGGAGGACCAGCTCGAGACCGCGCGGGGCTACCTCGCGCGCGCCGAGGAGGCCGGCATCGAGATCCTGCTGCCCACCGACGTCGTGGCGGCGACCGCGTTCGCGGCCGACGCCGACCCGCAGGTCGTCGCCGCCGACGCGATCCCGGCCGACCGCCTCGGGCTCGACATCGGCCCCGCCTCGGGCGCCGCGTTCGCCGCGGCCCTCGCCGACGCGCGGACGGTCTTCTGGAACGGCCCGATGGGCGTGTTCGAGATGGAGCCCTACGCCGGCGGCACCCGGGCGGTGGCCCAGGCGCTCGCCGACGCCACGGCGGCCGGCGCGCTCACCGTCGTCGGCGGCGGCGACTCAGCCGCAGCCGTACGCACCCTCGGCTTCGACGAGGCCTCGTTCGGACACATCTCGACCGGCGGCGGTGCGAGCCTCGAGTACCTCGAGGGCAAGACGCTGCCCGGTCTCTCGGCACTGGGAGCATGAGCATGGCCACCACCCGCAAGCCCCTCCTCGCGGGCAACTGGAAGATGACCCTGAACCACCTCGAGGCGATCCGCCTCGTGCAGGACCTCGCCTTCCGCCTGGAGGAGAAGGACTTCGACCGGGCAGACGTGGTCGTGCTCCCGCCGTTCACCGACATCCGCAGCGTCCAGACGCTGGTCGACGGCGACAAGCTGGGCATCGCCTACGGCGCGCAGGACATCAGCGCGCACGACTCGGGCGCCTACACCGGCGAGGTCTCCGGCTCGATGCTCTCGAAGCTCGGCTGCACCTACGTGGTCGTCGGGCACTCCGAGCGCCGGCAGTACCACGCCGAGACCGACGAGGTCGTCAACGCCAAGGTCAAGGCTGCGCTCAAGCACGAGCTCACCCCGATCCTGTGCATCGGCGAGGGGCTCGAGGTCCGCAAGGCCGACGGGCACGTCAGCCACTGCATCAGCCAGCTCGACGGAGCGCTGTCCGGCCTGTCGGCCGACGAGGTCGCGAAGGTCGTCATCGCCTACGAGCCCGTCTGGGCGATCGGCACCGGCGAGGTCGCCACCCCGGAGAACGCCCAGGAGGTGTGCGCCGCGGTGCGCGAGCGGCTCGCCGACCTGGCTTCGCCCGAGGTCGCCGGCGCTGTGCGCGTCCTCTACGGCGGCTCGGTCAAGGGCAGCAACGCCGGCGCGATCATGGCGCAGCCCGACGTCGACGGTGCGCTCGTGGGCGGTGCGAGCCTCGACGCCGAGGACTTCACCCGGATCGTGCGGTTCGACGCGGCGAAGTCCTAGACCCCCCGCTCCGCGTCGTACCCTGTCCGTGACAGCTTCTTCCCCGGAGGTCCCGTGAGCGTCGTCGAGACGATCTTCTCTGCCGTGCTGGTCGTCGCGAGCCTGCTGATGATCCTGCTCGTCCTGCTGCACAAGGGCAAGGGCGGTGGCCTGTCCGACATGTTCGGCGGTGGCGTCTCGACCTCGCTGGGCGGCTCAAGCGTCGTCGAGCGCAACCTCGACCGCCTCACGATCGGCATCGGGATCGTGTGGTTCGCCTGCATCGTCGCCCTCGGCCTGCTCGCGCGCGTCTAGGCTGCACCCCAGCCCGGCGCGCCCGGGCCCGTCCTACCCGCGCACGACGACCCGCGCGACGACCGTCCCCAGCACGAGCGACCTCCAGGAGAACTCCAGTGGCCAGTGGCAACGCGATCCGGGGGAGCCGCGTCGGCGCCGGACCCATGGGCGAGGCCGAGCGCGGCGACACCGCGCCGCGCATCCGCGTGTCCTACTGGTGCGCCCGGGGGCACGAGAGCAAGCCCAGCTTCGCCGAGGAGCCGGGTGTCGCGCCGCCCGAGGTGTGGGACTGCCCGCGCTGCGGCCTCCCGGCCGGCCAGGACCGCGACAACCCGCCGGCCGCGCCGCGCACCGAGCCCTACAAGACGCACCTGGCCTACGTGAAGGAGCGGCGCACCGAGGCCGACGGAGAGGCGATCCTCTCCGAGGCGCTCGAGCAGCTGCGCAAGCGCCGGGGCGAGTAGCCGCCGGAGCGCCGGCTCGGTCTCAGCCGGGCAGCTCGGCGGCCGCGGCGTCGTCGAGGAACCACACCGTACGCTCCCGGCCGTGCGCGCCCGAGGCGGGCGTCGTGCGCCGCTCGGCGCCCGGGGCGAGCGCGGCGGCCACCGCCGACGCCTTCTCGCCGCCGGCCGCGAGCAGCCAGACCTCACGGGCGGCGCCGATCGCCCGCCAGCTGAGGCTGACCCGCGTCGGCGGCGGCTTGGGCGAGTCGTGCACCGGCACCGCCAGCCCGTC
Organism: Motilibacter peucedani; assembly: GCF_003634695.1. Taxonomy (NCBI): domain Bacteria; kingdom Bacillati; phylum Actinomycetota; class Actinomycetes; order Motilibacterales; family Motilibacteraceae; genus Motilibacter; species Motilibacter peucedani. The sequence continues at coordinate 24,176 of NZ_RBWV01000001.1, read as the reverse complement.
GGCGTCCTGGGCCGGGTGCTCCGGGAAGAGCGAGGCCACGTGGGCGTCAGGCCCGACGCCGAGCAGCAGCACGTCGAGGTCGGGCAGCCCGTCGCGGGCCGGCGCGGCGCCCAGCGCCTCGGCGTAGTCGGCGGCCGAGGCCTCCACGCTCTCGCTGCGCTCGGGGCCCGCGACGCGGTGGACCTTGGCCGGGTCGAGCGGCACCGCTCGGAGCAGCGCCTCGTCGGCGCCGGTGTCGTTGCGGTCGGGGTCGCCCGCGGGCAGGTAGCGCTCGTCGCCCCACCACAGCTCGACGCGCGACCAGTCCACGGTCTCGCGGCCGGGGGCTGCGGCGACGCTGCGCAGCGTCGCCGTGCCGATGCCTCCGCCCGTCAGCACCACCGCAGCCCGGCCGCGCTGCTGCTGCGCCTCGGCGATGCGGGCGAGCAGCCTCTCGGCGACGGCGTCGGCGAGCGCCGAGGCGTCCGGACGGCGGACCAGCTCGGGGGACCGCTCGGCGCTCACTGCGGGTGGCCCTCGAGGACCTCCTGCTCGGAGCCCCCCTCGGCCGGCGCGTCCGACGGGTCGCCGCTGTGCGCGTCGCCGTGCTCGTCGGTGTGCGGCTGGTCGTCCTGCGGCTGGCCCTCGCCCCGGGGCTCGGGCCCAGCGCCCGCCGGGTGGGCGTCGTGCGGCGCCCGGAGCGACTCGCCGTAGACCTCGTCGGCGTCCAGGCGGCGCAGCTCCTCGACCAGCAGCTCGGTGAGCGGGCGGCGGGGCAGCGCGACGGAGCGCTGCGGCGAGCCCGGCAGGCTGATCGCCGCGACGCGGCCGTCGCCGCGGGAGATGGCGACGTCGCCGACGGTGGTCGTCAGGCGTACGCCGGTGATCCCCGGCCCGTTGCTGGTCGCCCGCTCGACGTGGACGCCGAGCCGGTTGTCGAGCCAGCGGGCGAGCAGCTCGGCGCTGGGGGACTCGGGCTCGCTCTCCACCCAGGCCGCCGTCACGCGGGCGGGGACCTGGTCGAGGGCGCCGGCCAGGAACGTGCGCCACTGGCTCAGCCGGGTCCACGACAGGTCGGTGTCGCCGTCGGTGTAGCCAGCCGCCCGCTTGGCGAGCTCCTCCATCGGCTCCATGCTGGCGGCCGCGTCGGTGATCCGCCGCTGGGCGATGGCGCCGATGGGGTGGGTCTTCGGGTTCTCCGGCGCACCACCGGGCCACCACGCCACCACGGGCGCGTCGGTGAGCAGCAGCGGGAGCACGACGCTGTCGGCGTGGTGCGCCAGCTCGCCGTGCATGCGCAGGATGACGACCTCGCCCGGGCCGGACTCGCCGCTGGTGCGGACCTCGGCGTCGAGGCGGGGCTCGCCGCGCCCGGGGCGGGCGACGACCACGAGGATGCGCGACGGGTGCTCTCGGGAGGCCGAGGTGGCCGCCTTCAGCGCGTCGTAGTGGCCCTGCTCGTCGGTGACGATGACCAGCGTCAGCACGGCGCCGGTCGCGGCCGACCCCGAGCGCCGGCGGGCGTCGAGGATGGCGTTGTGGATCTTGCCGGCGGTGGTGTCGGTCAGGTCGATGTTCATGCGGGGTGCTCGCCTCTCAGGGTCGACGCCAGGCGCGGCCCTCGCGCGCCAGCATCTCGTCGGCGGACGTCGGGCCCCACGTGCCGGAGGGGTACTGCTCCGGCTGGCCCTGGGTGCGCCAGTAGTCCTCGATCGGGTCGAGGATCCGCCAGGAGCTCTCGACCTCCTCGTGGCGCGGGAACAGCGGCGGGTCGCCCAGCAGGACGTCGAGGATCAGCCGCTCGTAGGCCTCGGGGCTCGACTCGGTGAACGAGTGGCCGTAGGCGAAGTCCATGGTCACGTCGCGCACCTCCATCGAGGTGCCGGGGACCTTGGAGCCGAACCGCACCGTCATGCCCTCGTCGGGCTGGATGCGCATGACGAGCGCGTTCTGGCCGAGCTCCTCGACCGCGTTGCGGGTGAAGGGCAGGTGGGGCGCGCGGTGGAAGACGACCGCGATCTCGGTGACGCGGCGGCCGAGCCGCTTGCCGGTGCGCAGGTAGAACGGGACGCCTGCCCAGCGGCGGGTGTCGATCTCCAGCTTGACCGCGGCGTAGGTCTCGGTCGTGGAGTCGGCCGGGATGCCCTCCTCCTGCAGGTAGCCGGGGACGTGGACCCCGCCCTGCCAGCCCTCGGCGTACTGCCCGCGCGCCGTCGCCAGCGAGAGGTCGGCCGGGGCGTGCGTCGCGCCCAGCACCTTGAGCTTCTCCAGGCGCAGGTCGCGCGCGTCGAACGAGACCGGCTCCTCCATCGCCGTGAGGGCGAGCAGCTGGAGCAGGTGGTTCTGGATGACGTCGCGCGCGGCGCCGATGCCGTCGTAGTAGCCGGCGCGGCCGCCGATGCCGATGTCCTCGGCCATGGTGATCTGCACGTGGTCGACGTAGCCGCGGTTCCAGATCGGCTCGAACATCTCGTTGGCGAAGCGCAGCGCCAGGATGTTCTGGACCGTCTCCTTGCCGAGGTAGTGGTCGATGCGGAAGACCGACTGCGGCGGGAAGACCTCGGCGACGATCCGGTTGAGCTCCTGGGCGCTGGCCAGGTCGTGCCCGAACGGCTTCTCGATGACGACCCGGCGCCAGGCGTCGGGCGGCCCGTCGGCCAGGCCGGTCTCCTTGAGCTGACGGACGACGTCGGGGAAGAACTTCGGCGGTACGGAGAGGTAGAAGGCGTGGTTGCCGCCGGTGCCGCGCTGCTCGTCGAGCTCGTGGATGGTGCGCTTGAGCTGCTCGAAGGCCTGGGCGTCGCCGAACTCGCCGGGCACGAAGCGCACCCCCTCGGCGAGCTGCTGCCAGACCTCCTCGCGGAAGGGGGTGCGGGCGAACTCCTTGACCGAGTCGTGCACGACCTGGGCGAAGTCCTGGTCGGCCCAGTCGCGGCGGGCGAAGCCGACGAGGGCGAAGCCCGGCGGCAGCAGGCCGCGGTTGGCCAGGTCGTAGATGGCCGGCATCAGCTTCTTGCGCGACAGGTCGCCCGTCACGCCGAAGATGACCAGGCCGCCCGGCCCGGCGACGCGCGGCAGGCGCCGGTCGCGGATGTCGCGCAACGGGTTGGACGCGGAGAGCAGGCCGCTCTCCATCGCCTCGCTGGCAGTCATAGAGCGGGTGCCTTCCGGTCGCGGAGCCGCGCCGGGACCCCGCGGGTCCCGGCGCGCGGGATGGACCTACGTGCGGTGGGGCTACTTGCCCGCAGCGGACGGGCCGCCGTGGGCCGGGCTGGTCGAGCCGTCGGCGCCGACCTCGGCGCCGAACTTCTCGAGCTGGCCCGAGACCGAGTCGATGAGCTCGTTCCAGCTCACCTCGAACTTGTCGACGCCCTCGTCCTCGAGGACCTGGACGACGTCGTCGTAGTCGACGCCGAGCGAGGCGAGCGAGTCGAGGACCTGCTGGGCCTCGGCGTAGTGCCCGCGGACCTGGTCGCCCTTGACGACGCCGTGGTCGGCGACGGCGTCGAGGGTGGCCTCCGGCATCGTGTTGACGGTGCCGGGAGCGGCGAGGTCGACGACGTACATCGTGTCGTCGTAGCTGGGGTCCTTGACCCCGGTCGAGGCCCAGAGCGGGCGCTGCGGCTTGGCGCCGACGGCCTCGAGCGACTTCCAGCGCTCGGTGCTGAAGACCGCCTCGTAGTGCTGGTACGCGAGCCGGGCGTTGGCCACGGCCGCCTTGCCCTTGAGGGCCTTGGCCTCGTCGCTGCCCAGGCCGTCGAGGCGCTTGTCGATCTCGGTGTCGACGCGGCTGACGAAGAAGGAGGCGACGCTCTCGATCGTGGAGACGTCGTGCCCGGCGGCGCGGGCGCGCTCGAGGCCCTCGACGTAGGCCTCCATGACCGCGTCGTAGCGCTCGAGGGAGAAGATCAGGGTCACGTTGACGCTGATGCCCTCGGCGATGAGCTGGGCGATGGCCGGCAGGCCGGCCTTGGTCGCCGGCACCTTGATGAGCAGGTTGGGGCGGTCGACGAGCCACCACAGCGCGCGGGCCTCGGCCAGCGTGCGGTCGGTGTCGTGGGCCAGCCGCGGGTCGACCTCGATCGAGACGCGGCCGTCGCGGCCGCCGCTGGCCTCCCACACCGGGCGCAGGACGTCGCAGCCCCAACGCACGTCGTAGGTCGTCACGGCGCGCAGGGCCTCGCCGACGTCGACGCCGCGCAGCGCGAGCTGCCGCAGCTGCTCGTCGTAGACCTCGGAGCCGGTGATGGCCTTCTGGAAGATCGTCGGGTTGGTCGTCACGCCGACGACTGCCTTGTCGCGGACCAGACCGGCCAGGTTGCCGCTCCGGAGGCGGGCCCGCGAGAGGTCGTCGAGCCAGACCGCGACCCCTTCGGCGCTGAGCGCGCGCAGCGGGTCGGCCGACAGCTCGGTCGGGGCGGGTGCAGCTGTTGTCGAGGGTGCCACCGGAGTCCTCCTCGGGACGTGGGACGCGTGGGACTGTCTGTAGGGGTCAGTGCGCCGACCGGCCCCGTTGTTCCCGTCTTGCCCCCGGCTGTGACGCGTCAGACGGGCGACGGCGCACCGCCGCCCGTCGGCCGCGTCAGTTGCCGGTGGTGCTGCCCTTGATGTGCGCCGTCTTGGCGATGCTCGCCTGCGCCGCCGCCACGACGCGCTCGGCGGTGAAGCCGAACTGCTCGTAGAGGACCTTGTAGGAGGCGCTGGCGCCGAAGTGCTCGATGCTGACGGCCTCGCCGGTGTCGCCGAGGTAGCGCCACCAGCCCTGCGCGATGCCGGCCTCCACCGAGACGCGCGAGCGCACCGCGGGCGGGAGGACGGTCTGCTTGTAGGACTCGTCCTGCTCCTCGAACCACTCGAGGCACGGCGCGGAGACCACGCGGGTGGGCACGCCCTGCTCCTCGAGCAGGTCCTGCGCCGCGACCGCGATCTGCACCTCGGAGCCGGTCGCGAGGAGCAGCACCTCGGGCTGGCCGTTGGACGCGTCGCGCAGGACGTAGGCGCCCTTCGCGGTGTCCTCGGCGCTGGCGAACGGCGAGCCGGGTGCCCGGTCGTAGGTCGGCATCCCCTGCCGGCTCAGCGCGAGTGCGTGCGGGGCGTCGTCGCGCTCGAGGATCGTGCGCCAGGCGATGGCCGTCTCGTTGGCGTCGCCGGGACGCACCACGTTGAGGCCCGGGATCGCGCGCAGCGACCACAGGTGCTCGATCGGCTGGTGGGTCGGGCCGTCCTCGCCGAGGCCGATGGAGTCGTGGGTCCAGACGTAGGTGACCGGCGCCTTCATCAGGGCCGCGAGGCGCACCGAGCCGCGCATGTAGTCGGAGAACACCAGGAACGTGCCGCCGTAGACCCGGCTGCCGCCGTAGAGGGCGAGGCCGTTCATCGCGGCGCCCATGGCGTGCTCGCGGATGCCGAAGTGCAGGTTGCGCCCTGCGTAGCTGACGTTGGCGGCGCCGCTCTCCGGCGACCCGAACGACTGCGCGCCGTGCACGAGGGTCAGGTTGGACTCGTGCAGGTCGGCCGAGCCGCCCCAGAACTCGGGGACGACGCCGGCCAGGGCGTTGATGGTGTCGCCGCTGGCCTTGCGGGTCGCGACGTCCTTGCCGGCGGGGAAGCTCGGGACGGCGTCGGCCCAGCCGGAGGGCAGCCGGCGGGCGGTGACGCGGTCGAGCTCGGCCGCGCGCTCGGGCTCGCGCTCGCGCCAGGCGAGGTAGGCGGGCTCCCACTCGGCGTGCGCCGCGCGGCCGCGGGCGACGACCTCGCGCGAGTGCTCGAGGACCTCGTCGGGGACGTCGAAGGACTTCTCGGGGTCGAGGCCGAGCACCTGCTTGGTCGCCGCGATCTCTGCCGCGCCGAGCGCCGACCCGTGGGACTTGGCGGTGTTCTGCGCGTTGGGGGCCGGCCAGGCGATGATCGAGCGCGAGGCGACGATGCTCGGGCGGCCGGTCTCGGCCTGCGCGGCGGTGAGCGCGGCGTGGAGCGCCTGCACGTCCTCGGCATCCTCGACGCGCTGCACGTGCCAGCCGTAGGAGGCGTAGCGGGCGAGGACGTCCTCGCTGAAGGCCACGTCGGTGTCGCCGTCGATCGAGATGTGGTTGTCGTCGTAGAGCACGACGAGGTTGCCGAGCCGCAGGTGGCCGGCGAGCGAGGCCGCCTCGGCCTGCACGCCCTCCTCCATGTCGCCGTCGGAGGCGATGACCCAGATGGTGTTGTCGAACGGGCTCTCGCCGTGGGCCGCCTCGGGGTCGTAGGTCGCGCGGTCGCGGTAGGACGCGATGGCGAAGCCGACGGCGGTGGCGATGCCCTGGCCCAGCGGTCCGGTCGTCGTCTCGACGCCGACGGTGTGGCCGTGCTCCGGGTGGCCCGGGGTCAGGCTGTCCCACTGGCGCAGGTGCGCGAGGTCGTCGAGCGTGAGGCCGTAGCCGGACATGTAGAGCTGGGTGTACAGCGTGATGCTCGAGTGGCCGGCGCTCAGCACGAACCGGTCGCGGCCCAGCCAGGTCGGGTCGCTCGGGTCGTGGCGCAGCAGGCGCTGGAACAGCAGGTAGGCGGCGGGCGCGAGGCTCATCGCGGTGCCCGGGTGGCCCGAGCCGGCCTTCTCCACGGCGTCCATCGCCAAGGCCCGGCAGACGTCGACCGCCTTGCGGTCGAGGTCGGTCCACTCGAGCGTGTCGCTGCTCTTGGTCGTGCTGGTCACCACGTGCTCCCTCCGGCGGATCTTCCGTCGCTGAGCCTATCCATGCCCACTGTCGCGCTCGTCACGCGGAGCCGGGCGGGCGGGACGCACGGCGACGGCTAGTCTGTGCCTGTGACGGCTGTCGACCCGCGCCCGGCGATCACCCCCTCGCCCGGCGCCAGCGGAGACGGCCGACCCTCCCGCAGCCCCGCGGCGGTCGCGAAGGCCTACCTCGCGCTCACCAAGCCGCGCATCATCGAGCTGCTGCTCTGCACGACGATCCCGACGATGGTCCTGGCGGCCGACGGCCTGCCGGGCCTGCTCGTCACGGTCGCGACCCTGGTGGGCGGGTTCCTCGCCGCCGGCAGCGCCAACGCGCTCAACTGCTACATCGACCGCGACATCGACGCGGTCATGCACCGCACCGAGGGGCGCCCGCTGGCGACCGGCGCGGTCTCGCCGCGCGAGGCGCTGCTGTTCGGCCTCGCGCTGGGCGCCGCGTCGGTGGTGCTGTTCGCCACCGTCGTCAACTGGCTCTCGGCGGCCCTGTCGGTGCTGGCCATCGCGTTCTACGTCCTCGTCTACACCCTGGTGCTCAAGCGGCGCACCGCCCAGAACATCGTGTGGGGCGGGGCCGCCGGGTGCATGCCCGTGCTCATCGGCTGGGCCGCGGTCACCGGCTCGCTGTCGTGGGCGCCGGTCGTGCTGTTCGCCGTCGTCTTCCTCTGGACGCCGCCGCACTACTGGCCGCTCGCGATGCGCTTCCGCGACGACTACGCCACCGCCGGCGTCCCGATGCTGCCGGTCGTAGCCACCGAGGCGGTCGTCGCCGGCCAGGTCGTCGTCTACTCCTGGGCCATGGTCGCCGCGTCGCTGCTGCTCTGGCCGGTCGCCTCGATGGGCTGGGTCTACGGCGCCCTCGCGCTCGTGCTGGGCGCCGCGTTCCTGCGGGAGGCCCACGCCCTGCAGGCCCGCGCCCGGGCCGGCGTGCGCGGCGCCGCGCTCAAGCCCATGCGGCTCTTCCACGGCTCGATCAGCTACCTGTCCCTGCTGTTCCTCGCGGTCGCGATCGACCCGCTGCTGCGCTGATGGCCGCCGGGCCGCTCGTCCTCGTGGTCACCGGCAGCGACATGCCCGTCGCCGACCCCGAGGCGCCCCTGCTGGCGGAGGCCCTCGAGCGCCGGGGTGCCCGGGCGCAGGTCGTCCTCTGGGACTCGCCCGACGTCGACTGGGCGGCGGCCGCGCTGGTGCTCGTGCGCTCCACCTGGGACTACACCGGGCGCGTCGAGGCCTTCCTGGCCTGGGCCGACGCTGTCGGCGCCGCGAGCACGCTGCAGAACCCGGCGGCGGTGCTGCGCTGGAACGCCCACAAGGGCTACCTCGCCGAGCTCGCGGCGGCCGGCGTGCCGACGGTCGCCACCGAGCTCGTACGCCGTGGTGCCGACCCCTCGGCCGCCCTCGCCCGCGTCGACGACCGCGCCGGCGTCGTGGTGAAGCCGGCCGTCTCGGCCGGCGCCGAGGGCACCTCGCTGCACGCCTCCGCGGACGACGCGCGCACGGCGCTGGAGGCGCTGGTGGCCGCGGGCGACGCGCTGGTGCAGCCCTACGAGACCGGCGTGGCCGACGGCGAGCGCTCGCTGCTCTTCTTCGACGGCGCCTTCTCCCACGCGGTCGTGAAGGTCCCCCGCGCGGGCGACTTCCGGGTGCAGGAGCACCACGGCGGCACGACCGCGGCCTGGTCGCCGACGCCCGCGGAGCTCGCCGTGGCCCGCGCCGCCCTCGACCGCGCTCCGGTGCCCGAGCCGCTGCTCTACGCCCGCGTCGACCTGGTCGGCGAGCCGGGCGACCCGCGGGTGATGGAGCTCGAGCTGGTCGAGCCGTTCCTGTTCACCGCCCACGCGCCGGGCTCCCTCGACCGGCTCGCTGCGCTCGTCGCGGAGCGGGCTGGGATGCTGGCCCCATGAGCGAGCAGTCCCAGCCCTCCGTCGTCGACGCGCCCGAGGCCCACCGCTACGAGCTGCGCCTCGGCGACGAGGTGGCCGGCTACGCCGCCTACGAGCTCGACGGCAGCACGATGGTGATCACGCACACCGTCGTCGAGCCGGCCCACGAGGGCCAGGGCCTCGGCAGCACCCTCGCCCACGACGCGCTGACCGACGCGCGCAGGCGCGGGCTCGAGGTGGTTGCGCAGTGCCCGTTCGTCTCGGCCTACGTCGAGCGCCACCAGGAGTTCGCCGACCTGGTCGTCGAGCGCTAGGCGAGCGCAGCGCGGTAGCACCGGGTGAGGTAGGGCAGCGCGATGCTGCTCCGACCGGCCAGGTCGGGGTGCGAGGCGAGCAGCGAGCGCACGCGCCCGAGCAGCGCCGCGCGCTCGTCCTCCGGCAGCAGGATCACGTAGCTGCGCGAGGCGGCGAGCTCGACGAGGCCCTCCGGCGTCGTCTCGTGCGTCCAGGCGACCGTGCGGGTCTCCAGCTGCCCGAACGGCGGCCCCACCTGCGGGTCGACGCTGGTGTCGTTCGGCCGGCCGCCGCCGTCGAGCAGCTCGCCGAGCCGGGCCACCCACTCGTGGCTCTCGTCGCGCACGTTCCAGACCAGGCCCAGACGGCCGCCGGGCGCCAGGACCCGGGCGACCTCGGGCACCGCGCCGGCCGGGTCGACCCAGTGCCACGCCTGCGCGACCAGCACCGCGTCGACCGCGCCGTCGGCGAGCGGCACCTGCTCGGCGCGCCCGGCCAGGCTGCGCACGCCGGGCACCGCCCGCTCGAGCTCGGCGCGCATGCCGGCCGAGGGCTCCACCGCCGTCACCTCGAGCCCGCGGGCCCGCAGCAGGCGGGTGAGCTTGCCGGTGCCGGCACCGAGGTCGAGGACCCGCCGGGCGCCCGGTGGCAGCAGCCAGTCGAGCGCGGCGGCGGGGTAGTCCGGGCGCGCGCGCTCGTAGACGCCGGCGGCCGCGCCGAACGACGCCGCGGCAGCCGCGTGCGCGTCGTCCGGACCGCTCACGTCCGGGCCGCCACCGCCGGCCGGGCGGCGGACGCGGCAGGACGCGCGGCGGGTACGCGTGTGGCGCGCGTGCGCGTCGACAGCACCAGGTGCACGGCAGCGGCCACGAGGACCGTGGCGCCGAGCATGTGGGCGGCGACCAGGGCCGCCGGGAGCCCGGTGAAGAACTGGACGAAGCCGATGACCGACTGGGCCAGCTCGACGACGAGCAGGACGGCCGCCGCGCGGCGGACGACCGCAGGGGCGCCCGTGGCGTGCAGCGCCACGAGCAGCGCGACGGTCAGCCCGACGAGCAGGAAGACGCCGTCGGCGTGCAGCTGCGACATGCGGTCCGGGTCGAGCCCCGTGCGCTTGGCCTCGAGGTCGCCGGCATGGGGACCGCTGCCCGTGACGACGGCGCCGAGGTAGCAGATGACCAGGACGAGCCCGAGCAGCGCCGAGGTCAGGTGGCGCAGGGGCTGCGCCAGCTCGGAGCGGGCGGGGGCGTCGCCCTCGCGGACGCGCACGACGAGCAGGGCGGCTGCGGCCACCATCAGCAGCGAGCACATCAGGTGGAGCATGACGACCCAGGGGTTCAGCTTGGTCAGCACGGTGATGCCGCCGATGACGGCCTGGGCCGGGATGCCGAGGAAGAGCCCGAGGGCCAGCAGCACGGGCCCGCGGCGGTAGGGCCGAGCGGTCAGCGCGGAGACCAGCGTCGCGACGGCCACGAGCGCCAGCACGAAGGTGAGCATCCGGTTGCCGAACTCGATCGCCCCGTGGAGGCCGTAGGCCGAGTGGGTGACGTAGGACCCGTCGCCGCACTGCGGCCAGGTCGGGCAGCCGAGCCCGCTGCCGGTGAGGCGGACCGCTCCGCCGGTGACGACGAGCAGGCAGTTGGCGACCAGCGAGGCCCAGGCCAGGCCGAGGACGATGCGCCAAGATCTGCTCACGGCTCCCAGCCTAGGAGGTCGCGGGCGCAGCGCAGCCCGGCCGCGGGTCACTCCCACCGGAAGAACCGGCCGGCGAGCACCGCCGCGCCCGCGGTCCAGGCGCACAGGACGGCGAACGGGCCCAGCGGCAGGGCGTGGCCGTGCTCGAGCACGCCGCGCAGGCCCTCGGACAGTGCGGCCAGCGGGAAGGCCTCGGCGACCAGCTCGCCGGCGCGGGGGTAGTCGGACAGCGGCACGACGACGCCGCCGCCGAGCAGGAGCAGGACCCAGACCAGGTTGGCGCCGGCCAGGGTGGCCTCCGCGCGCAGGGTGCCGGCCATGAGCAGCGCCAGCGCCGTGAAGGCCGAGGTGCCGACGAGCACCAGCGCCAGCACGGAGAAGGGGTCGCCGTGGGGCCGCCAGCCGAGCACCACGGCGACTGCGCCGAGCACCACCCACTGCGCGGCCTCGACCGCCAGCACGGCGACCGTCTTGCCGGCGAGCAGGCCCCAGCGCGGCAGCGGTGTGGAGCCCAGGCGCTTCAGGACGCCGTAGCGGCGCTCGAAGCCGGTGGCGATCGCCTGGCCGGTGAAGGCGATCGACATCGCCGCGAGTGCGAGCACGCCCGGCGTCACCGCGTCGACCCGGCGGGCGCCAGTGGCGGTGCCGAGGTCGACCTTCGCGCCGACCACGAGCAGCAGCGCCGGCACGACGAGCGCGAGCAGCAGCTGCTCGCCGTTGCGCAGCAGCATCGAGAGCTCGAGCCGGGACTGGGCGGCGACCATCCGCTGCACGGGCGCCGTCCCCGGCCGCGGGGCGAGGTCGAGCGTGACGGGCGGCGCTCCGGCGCCGGTGGTCCCGGGCCGGCTCACGGCGGGCAGGCTCGTCACGCGCGCAGCTCCCGGCCGGTGATCTCGAAGAAGACGTCCTCGAGCGTACGCCGCGACACCGAGAGCCCGACCGGCATGACGTCGAGCGCCGCGCACCAGCCGGTCACGGCCACCAGCGCTGCCGGGGTCAGCGGGCCGTCGACGCGGTAGGCGCCGGCGGGCTCCTCGGTGACGGTGAGTCCGAGGGGCAGCGCCGAGCGCAGCGCCTCGAGCGGCAGCCCCGGCCGCGCGGAGAAGGTCAGGCGCGTCTGCGCGCCGCCGGCCGTGAGCTCGGCGGGGGAGCCGGATGCCACCACCCGTCCGGTGTCGATGATCACGACCTCGTCGGCGAGCCGCTCCGCCTCGTCGATCAGGTGGGTGGTCAGCACCACGGTCACCCCGGCCCGGCGCAGCTCGATCACCAGGTCTCCGATGACCCCGCGCGCGTGCGGGTCGAGCCCGGCGCTCGGCTCGTCGAGGAAGACCAGCTCGGGCCGCCCGACCAGCGCCAGGGCGAGGGAGAGCCGCTGCTGCTGGCCGCCGGAGAGCCGCTTGTAGGGCGTGCGCAGCGAGCCGCCCAGCCCGAGCCGCTCGACCAGCAGGCCCGGCGGCAGGGGGTCGGCGTAGAGCGCGGCCGCGTGCTCGAGCGCCTCCTGCGGGCGGATGGCGTTGGGGATGCCGCCGCCCTGCAGCATCACGCCGACGCGCGCCTTCAGCTCGGCGCTGTCGCGGACCGGGTCGAGACCGAGCACCCGCACGGTGCCCGAGTCGGGACGGCGGTAGCCCTCGCACGTCTCGATGGTCGTGGTCTTGCCGGCGCCGTTGGGCCCGAGGACCGCGGTGACCGAGCCGCGCTCGACGCGCAGCGAGAGCCCGTCGACGACGGGCCGGGGTCCGTAGCGCTTGACCAGGTCGACGACCTCGACGGCAGCGGCGGACATGCCTCGATGCTAGGGCGCCAGCCCCGCTCCGGCAGCCGTGACCCTGAGCACAGGGGAGTCGCGCGCCGCGAGCGCAGCGACCGCTGTGAGGTACGGCACGAGCGAGCCGACGACGCGCCGTGACGTGGCAGCCGCGTCGGCGAGGTCGGCGTCGAGCAGCGCGACCGACGCCGTGGGCGTCGTGGCGCCCAGCTCGAGCAGCAGCGGCCGCAGGTGCACCTCCGCGGCCAGCGTGTGGGCGGGGGAGCCGAGGGTGATCACCGGGACGGCCAGCACGCCGTCCAGCGCGGCCGGCGGCAGCAGGTCGACGAACGCCTTGAGCAGGCCGGTGTAGCTCGCCTTGTAGGTGGGTGTCGCCACGACGAGCACGGCGGCCCCGCGCACGGCTTCGACCGCCTCGGCCAGCGCCTCGGACGCGCCCGCCGCGAGCGGGTTGGGCAGCTCGGCCAGGTCGAGGTGCACCGCCTCGCCGGGCAGGCCGAGCTCGTCGTGCAGGTCGGCCCCGAGCAGCGCGGCGACGTGCGAGGTGCGCGAGCCCCTGCGGGGGTTGCCCGACAGCGAGACGACCCCGCGGGCGCTCATGCCCGCACCAGGTCAGGGGTCGAGGGGGCGTAGGTCATGGCGGTTCTCCTCAGGTACGCAGGCGCGCGGGCGCGGCCGGCGGCGAGCCGGCGGCGGCTGGGGCAGGGGCGGGTCGAGCGGGGGGTCAGCGACGCGCGAGGTCGCGACAGGAGGTGCCCGGCGGCACCGGCGACATGCTCAGCAGGTGGCGCGCGAGGGCGGGCCCGGGGAGGGCCGCGGGGCGCTGCGTGTCCACGGGCCTCACCGAACCACCTGCGGCGACGCGGTGTCAAGCATGTCGACCGATCGTGTCAGGAAGGCGTCGTCGCGACCGTCCGACCGGCGTCCAGGTCGACCCGCGCGGCGGGGACGACGGGCTCCTCGGCCGCCATGGCGTCGAGCGCTGCGGCCGCCGCCAGCTCGCCGATGCGCCGGTAGGCCTCGAACTCCCGGTCGCCGTAGAGCTGCTGGGCGACGGTGTCGTGGGGGAACTCCTGGTGGGCGAACGCCCAGGCGAGCACGTCCCACGAGGCCGGCGCCTGGGCCGGCAGCGCCAGCTTGCACAGGTAGAGCGCCGCGACGCGGCCGTCGGGGTACTCGCACGTCCCGCGCGCCACCAGCGCTGCGGCGCGCATGGTCTTCTCGTCGGTGGTCATGGTCGTCGGGTCGAGCCGGACGGCGACGCCGAGGTCAGCGCGCGCCGTCGCCACCGACTGGCCGAACTCCGCCCACCGGTTGGGCAGGTCGCCGGACGCGTCGAAGACGACGATCTCGTCGGCTCCGCGGCGCAGGGCCTCGACCAGCCCGAGGTTCTCGTAGTGGCTCCCGTCGGTGACGTAGACCCAGCGGCCGGAGAGCCCCACCCGGCCGCTCATCTCGCGCAGCAGGCCGGGGATGCCGGGCTGGCGCAGCTGGGTGCGGAGCAGGCGCCACACCTTCACGAGCGGCCCGTCCTCCGGGTCCGGCGCCTGCAGCCGGCAGCCCGGGTGCATGGGGTTCGGCAGCCACAGCCCGAGCCGGACGTTGGCCAGCGAGAGCAGCAGCCGCAGCGGGGCCCGGGTGTAGCGGCCCATCAGCGGCGACACCGCGGCGCCGCTGACAGCGACCGCCGCGGGGAGGGTCAGCAGGCGTACGCCGGCGATGCGCTCGTACTCCGCGGTGTCGCGCAGGTGGCCGGCGCGGTGGGCCGCGGCGAGCCGCTCGGGGGTGTCGAGCGGCCCTGCGGTGACGCCGGTGTGCCGAGCGGAGAAGGTGAACGACGCGCAGCCGCGGCCAGAGGGCGCGCGGCCCTCCTCGGCGGTGTTGACGGCGGCGCAGACGACGAGCTCCGGCACGTCGTGCGGCTGCGCGAAGTCGGAGAAGCGCACCGGCTGGGTGTAGTCGAGCGAGTCGGCGCTCGTGCCGTCGGGGGAGCGGCGCACCACGTAGGCCGAGGAGAGCCGCTCCTTGTAGAACGGGTGCACCGAGTTGCGGTTGATGTCGCTGAGCAGCTGCCACAGCAGCAGCGCGGCAGCCAGCACCGCGACGACGACCCGGTCGTCGGTGCCGAGCCCGTGCCAGGCCGGCCCGGTCGTCCAGGTCACGAACGCGGCGACGAGGGCCAGCAGCGCCAGGCCCGAGCCCAGCCACGGCGAGAGCGCCGACACGGCGCGCTTCAGCGCGCTCGACACCAGCCCCGGCCGGCTCCCGCTGGTGGCCTGCAGCTGGCCCTTGAAGCGCCCCAGCGTGCTCTTCACGAGCACCACCAGTGCGGAGGTCGTGCCCAGCAGGCCGCCGGTCTGCGCGCCGCCGCCCAGTCCCGGCCGGGCGTCGCGCACCTGGCTGAGCAGGTGCATCAGCTCGGGGACGCCCATCAGCAGCACGGCGCCCGCGGCCGCCGTGCTCAGCAGCCGCAGCGACCAGGAGCGCAGCGCCGCGTACAACGTCTCGCGGGGCGGGAAGTAGATGTCGCGCACGCGCTCCACGGCGTAGAGCAGCAGCCCGGCGCCCGCGACGCCCAGCAGCACCAGCGCGACCGTCGTGAGGTCGCCCACCTCCCAGGTGCGGCCGCCGTCGCTGACCCGCACGAGGTCCCACTCGTAGAGCGCCCAGCCGACCAGGCGCGCGGCGATGCAGACCACGAGCAGGACGGGCACGAGGTTGAGCACGAGGCCGTAGAGGATGCTCAGCGCGCCGTAGGCCGCGACCTTCGGGTCCTCGGCGAGGTAGCGCGTGTGCGCCCGCAGCCGGTTGTCCTCGGGGGAGCCGGGCGCGTAGGCGGGCAGCTCGGCGCGCTGGGCGTCGGTGAGGTGGTGGTTGACGATGGCGGCCGAGGCCGCGATGTAGGCGCCGCCGGAGACGGCGGTGACCAGGCGTACGCCGTCGTACCAGCTCGCGCCGCCGCCCGCGGGCCGGCGGTGCAGGCCCTGCATCCCGCCGAGGGCGAACGCGGCGGCGCGGATGCCGCCGCCCGAGCAGCACACGGCGCGCAGCGGCTCCCCGTCCCGCGCCGGTCGCGCGGCAGCGGGCGGTGCGTCGGGGGGTCGGCCGGGCAGCAGGGTGACCGGCGCAGCCGTGCCCTGCAGCCAGCGCAGCAGCGCCGCGCGGGCACCTGCTCCGCGCCGTGGCCCGCCCGGGCCGTCGCTCGTCGCCATCCCGCACCTCCGGTGCGTCGTGTGAACAGCATGCACCCGGGATGAGCGCGTACGGGCCGGTTGCGTACACCTCGTCCCTGCCCGTCCGTGCCGGGTTAGGGGAGCCTTCCGTGACGCGGCCCACTCAGCCCTGCGCGACAGCGGGAAGCGAATTAGGACACACTGGTGTTGTGCAATTGATGGTCGTGGACGCGAGCGTGCAGGGGACCGGCGCAGAGCCGGTCTCCGAGGCGCGCCCGCAGGAGCCCGACGCCCGCACGCGCGACCGTGTCGCGCGCGCCATCTCCGAGGCCGGCCCGCTCACCGCGGCGGCCCTCGCCCGGCAGCTCCGGCTGACCCCCGCCGCCGTGCGCCGCCACCTCGACGCCCTGCTCGCCGCCGGCCACGTCGAGGCGCGCGAGGAGCGCGCCGCCGGGCCGCGCCGCCGCGGACGCCCCGCCAAGGAGTTCGCGCTCACCGGCACCGGGCACGCGGCGCTCGCCAGCTCCTACGACGACCTCGCCGTCTCCGCGCTGCGCTTCCTCGCGGCCACCGGCGGCGAGGCCGCGGTCGACGCCTTCGCCAGGGCACGCGTCGGCGAGGTCGAGGCGCGCTACGCCGCGGCCGTCGACGCCGCCGGGGAGGATCCCGCCCAGCGGCTCGACGCGCTGGCCGCCGCCCTGTCGGCCGACGGCTACGCGGCCAGCGTGCGCACCTCGCCGGCCGGCGGCGCGCAGCTCTGCCAGGGCCACTGCCCCGTGCAGAGCGTCGCCGCCGAGTTCCCCCAGCTGTGCGACGCCGAGGCGGCCTCGTTCGCGCGCCTGGTGGGGGCGCCGACCCGCAGGCTCGCGACGCTCGCACACGGCGAGCACGTCTGCACCACCCACGTGACCACCAGCTCCACAACAGCCTCTTCCGGAGGGATGCACTGATGACGCAGACTGCCCACCCCGAGCTCGACGGCCTCGGACGCTACGAGTACGGCTGGGCCGACCCCGACTCGGCCGGTGCCACCGCCAAGCGCGGGCTCTCCGAGCAGGTCGTGCGCGACATCTCCGCACGGAAGAACGAGCCGCAGTGGATGCTCGACCTGCGCCTCAAGGGCCTGCGCCTGTTCCACAAGAAGCCCATGCCGACCTGGGGCTCCGACCTCGGCGGCATCGACTTCGACAACATCAAGTACTTCGTGCGCTCGACCGAGAAGCAGGCCTCCTCGTGGGAGGAGCTGCCCGAGGACATCAAGTCGACCTACGACCGGCTCGGCATCCCCGAGGCCGAGAAGCAGCGCCTCGTCGCCGGCGTCGCGGCGCAGTACGAGTCCGAGGTCGTCTACCACAAGATCCGCGAGGACCTCGAGGAGAAGGGCGTCATCTTCCTCGACACCGACACTGCGCTCCGCGAGCACGAGGAGCTGTTCCGCGAGTACTTCACGACGGTCATCCCGACCGGCGACAACAAGTTCTCGGCGCTCAACACCGCGGTGTGGTCGGGCGGCTCGTTCATCTACGTGCCCAAGGGCGTCCACGTCGACATCCCGCTGCAGGCGTACTTCCGCATCAACACCGAGAACATGGGCCAGTTCGAGCGGACGCTGATCATCGCCGACGAGGACTCCTACGTCCACTACGTCGAGGGCTGCACCGCGCCGATCTACTCCAGCGACTCGCTGCACTCGGCCGTCGTCGAGATCGTCGTCAAGAAGGGCGCCCGCGTCCGCTACACGACGATCCAGAACTGGTCCAACAACGTCTACAACCTCGTCACCAAGCGGGCCGTCGCCCACGAAGGCGCGACGATGGAGTGGATCGACGGCAACCTCGGCTCCAAGGTCACCATGAAGTACCCCGGCGTCTGGATGGTCGGCGAGCACGCCAAGGGCGAGACGCTCTCCATCGCGTTCGCGGGAGAGGGCCAGCACCAGGACGCCGGCTCGAAGATGGTCCACGCGGCGCCCTACACGTCGTCCTCGATCGTGAGCAAGTCCGTCGCCCGCGGCGGCGGCCGCACGTCCTACCGCGGCCTGGTCCAGGTGCTCGAGGGCTCGCACCACTCGAAGTCGACGGTCCGCTGCGACGCGCTGCTGGTCGACACGATCAGCCGCTCGGACACCTACCCCTACGTCGACGTCCGCGAGGACGACGTGCAGATGGGGCACGAGGCCACGGTCTCGAAGGTCAGCGAGGACCAGCTGTTCTACCTGATGTCTCGCGGCATGACCGAGGAGGAGGCCATGGCCATGATCGTGCGCGGGTTCATCGAGCCCATCGCGCGCGAGCTGCCCATGGAGTACGCCCTCGAGCTCAACCGCCTGATCGAGCTGCAGATGGAAGGCGCCGTCGGATGACCGAGTCCGTCCTCGCTCCTGTCGTGGTCAAGGAGCACTCCCACGGCGGGGGCGCACCCGTCGTCGACGTGCGCAGCCGCGCCGACAGCGTGCGCTCCTTCGACCCCGCCGACTTCCCGCGGCCCTCGGGCCGCGAGGAGGACTGGCGCTTCACCCCGCTCGACACCCTCGGCGGCCTGCTCGACGGCGAGCCGTCGGCGCACCGGCTCAGCGTCTCCAGCGAGCTGCCCGACGGCGTCGAGCTGCGCACCGTCGGCGCCGACGACCCGTTCCTGCGCTCGGTGCCGGCACCCGTCGACCGCGTCTCGGCCTTCGCCGCCACGCGCTCGGAGGGCGCGCTGGTCGTCTCCGTGCCCAAGGAGGCCCAGCTCGACGAGCCCGCGGTCGTCCGGCTCACCGGCACCGGCTCCGCGGCCGACGTCGTCTGGGGCCACGTGGTCGTCGAGGTCGGCGCGTTCGCGAAGGCGACGGTCGTGCTCGAGCACGACGGCGCCGCCCGCTACGGCGCCGAGGTCTCCGTCGTCGTCGGCGACGGCGCCTCGCTCGAGCTCGTGAGCGTCCAGGGCTGGGACGACGGCAGCGTGCACGCGGCGCACCACGGCGTACGCCTCGGCCGCGACGCCCGCATCTCCTCCACCCAGGTCACGCTGGGCGGCGAGCTCGTCCGCGTCGTCGAGACGGTCGAGTACACCGGCCCCGGCGGCGACGCCGAGCTGCGCGGGCTCTACTTCGCCGACTCCGGCCAGCACCAGGAGCACCGGCTCTTCGTCGACCACAGCCAGCCGAACTGCCGCTCGCGGGTGACCTACAAGGGCGCCCTGCAGGGCGAGTCGGCCCACACCGTCTGGGTGGGCGACGTGCTGATCCGCGCCGAGGCCGGCGGCACCGACACCTACGAGCTCAACCGCAACCTCATCCTGACCGACGGCGCCCGCGCCGACTCGGTGCCCAACCTCGAGATCGAGACGGGCGAGATCGAGGGCGCCGGCCACGCCAGCGCCACCGGCCGCTTCGACGACGAGCAGCTGTTCTACCTGCAGGCGCGCGGCATCCCCGAGGACGAGGCCCGCCGCCTGGTCGTGCAGGGCTTCTTCGTCGACGTCCTGCAGAAGATCACCGTGCCGGCGGTCCGCGAGCGGCTCATCGCCGCGATCGAGGCCGAGCTCGCCGGGGGCCGCGCGTGAGCGCTGTACGCGTCGGCTCGGTCGCCGACTTCGCCCTCGACGCGCCCCTGGCCGTCACGGTCGAGGGCGTCCAGGTCGCGGTCGTGCGCACCGACGAGGGGTTCTTCGCGATCCAGGACCGCTGCAGCCACGCCAACGTCAAGCTCTCCGAGGGCGAGGTCGACGGCTGCGAGCTCGAGTGCTGGCTGCACGGCTCGATGTTCGACCTGCGCACGGGCAAGCCCTCCGGGCCGCCCGCGACCGCCCCCGTGCCCGTCTACCCCGTGACCCTCGCCGGTGACGACGTCCTCGTCGACGTCTCGCCCGAGGCCTGATCCCCACCCCTGAGGAGCCCTCCCGCATGTCCACCCTCGAGATCCGAGACCTGCAGGTCACCGTCGACACCGAAGCCGGTGCCAAGCAGATCCTGCGCGGCGTCGACCTGACCGTCCGGGCGGGCGAGACGCACGCGATCATGGGCCCCAACGGCTCGGGCAAGTCGACGCTGGCCTACTCCATCGCCGGGCACCCGAAGTACACCGTCACCGGCGGCAGCGTCACGCTCGACGGCGAGGACGTGCTGGCGATGCCGGTCGACGAGCGCGCGCGGGCCGGGCTCTTCCTGGCGATGCAGTACCCCGTCGAGGTCCCCGGCGTCTCGGTGTCGAACTTCCTGCGCACGGCGGCCACGGCGACCCGCGGCTCGGCGCCCGCGCTGCGCACCTGGGTCAAGGAGGTCCGCGAGGCGATGGACCGCCTGGGCGTCGACCCCGCGTTCGCCGAGCGCAACGTCAACGAGGGCTTCTCCGGCGGCGAGAAGAAGCGCCACGAGATCCTCCAGCTCGAGCTGCTCAAGCCGAAGATCGCCGTGCTCGACGAGACCGACTCCGGCCTCGACGTCGACGCGCTGCGCGTGGTGTCCGAGGGCGTCAACCGGGTGCGCGCCACCGGTGAGGTCGGCGTGCTGCTGATCACGCACTACACCCGCATCCTGCGCTACATCGAGCCCGACTTCGTGCACGTGTTCGTCGACGGGCGCATCGCCGAGCAGGGCGGCAAGGAGCTCGCCGAGCGGCTCGAGGCCGAGGGCTACGAGCGCTACACCAAGCTGGCCTCGTGACCGCTGACGTCCAGCGGGTCGCGCCGGCCGTGCTCGACGCCGAGGCCGTGCGCGCCGACTTCCCGATCCTGTCGCGCACCGTGCACGACGCCGACGGGTCGGGAGGGCGGCCGCTGGTCTACCTCGACTCCGCGGCGACCTCGCAGAAGCCGCAGGTCGTCCTCGACGCGCTCGACAGCTACTACCGCCGCTCCAACGCCAACGTGCACCGCGGCGTGCACGCGCTGGCGGAGGAGGCGACCGCGCTCTACGAGGGCGCGCGCGACAAGCTCGTGTCGTTCATCGGTGCCGCGTCGCGCAGCGAGGTGGTGTTCACCAAGAACTCCACCGAGGCGCTCAACCTCGTCGCCAACGTCGTGGCGTGGGGGAGCCGGTGGCGCGTCGGTCCCGGCGACGAGGTGCTCGTCACCGAGATGGAGCACCACTCCAACATCGTGCCGTGGCAGCTGCTGTGCGAGCGCACCGGCGCCACGCTGCGTTGGATCGGGCTGACCGACGAGGGCCGGCTCGACCTTTCGAACCTCGACGAGCTGCTCACCGAGCGCACGAAGGTCGTCTCGCTCGTCCACGTCTCCAACATCCTCGGCACGGTCAACCCGGTCGCCGAGGTCGCCCGGCGCGCCAAGCAGGTCTCGGGCGCGCTGGTCGTCGTCGACGGCTCGCAGGCCGTGCCGCAGCTGCCCTACGACGTGGGCGCGCTGGCCGCCGACGGCGTCGACCTGGTGGCGTTCACGGGCCACAAGATGGCCGGACCCACCGGCATCGGCGTGCTGTGGGGCCGCGAGGCCGTGCTCGCCGAGCTGCCGCCGTTCCTCGGCGGCGGCGAGATGATCGAGACGGTCAAGATGGCCGGCTCGACCTACGCCGCCCTGCCGCACAAGTTCGAGGCCGGCACGCCGCCGATCGCGCAGGCGGTCGGCCTCGGTGCGGCCGTCGACTACCTCTCGGGCCTCGGCATGGACGCGGTCGCGGCCCACGAGCAGCGGATCACCGCCTACGCGCTCGAGCGGCTCGCCGAGGTGCCCGGTCTGCGGGTCGTCGGCCCCGGGACCATGCTCGAGCGCGGCGGCGCCGTGTCGTTCGTCATGGAGGGGGCCGGCGGCCCCATCCACAGCCACGACGTCGGCCAGGTGCTCGACGCGCAGGGCGTCGCCGTACGCGTCGGCAACCACTGCGCGCGCCCGGTGTGCGACCGCTTCGGCGTCCCCGCCACCAGCCGGGCGTCGTTCTACGCCTACTCGACGACCGCCGACGTCGACGCACTGGTCGACGGGCTCGGCGTGGTCCGGAAGTGGTTCGCGTGAGCGTCGAGGCGCTCTACCAGGACGTGATCCTCGACCACTACCGCCACCCGCGGGGTGCCCGCCTGCGCGAGCCCTTCACGACCGAGGCGCACCACGTCAACCCGACGTGCGGCGACGAGGTGACCCTGCGCGTACGCGTCTCGCCCGACGGCGCGACCGTGGAGGACGTGTCCTGGAGCGGGCAGGGCTGCTCGATCAGCCAGGCGTCGTCCTCGGTGCTCTCCGAGCTGGTGACCGGCTCGACGGTCGCCGAGGGGCTCGACGCGCTGGCCGCCTTCCAGGCGATGCTGGCGCGCGAGTCGCCGCCGGACGAGGACCTGCTGGGCGACGGCATCGCCTTCGCCGGCGTCGCGCAGTTCCCCGCCCGGGTGAAGTGCGCGCTGCTCGGCTGGATGGCGTGGAAGGACGCGACGGCCCGCGCCGTTGCACAGGTGACCGCTGCGAACGAGGAGAAGCCATGACCGAGCCCACCACCGCAGTGCCCGAGACGCCCGACCTCGGCACCGTCGAGGAGATCGAGGAGGCGATGCGCGACGTCGTCGACCCCGAGCTCGGCATCAACGTCGTCGACCTCGGCCTCGTCTACGGCATCACCGTCGACGACCGCAGCCGCATCGCCGTCCTCGACATGACGCTCACCTCGGCGGCCTGCCCGCTGACCGACGTCATCGAGGACCAGACGCGTTCGGCCCTCGACGGGCTGTGCGACGACGTGCGCATCAACTGGGTCTGGATGCCGCCGTGGGGTCCCGACAAGATCACCGACGACGGCCGCGAGCAGCTGCGGGCGCTCGGCTTCAACGTCTGACCCGTTCGGGGAACCGGCAGACCACGGGCGCGCGCCCGTGGCACCCTCGACGGCGCACGGCCCGCACGTCGCGGCCCTGACCCGCCGCGAGGTGCCCTCCGTCATGCCGTTCGTCCTCCCGCCGTCCCGTTGCGCCCGCACCGCGTCCCTCGCCGTCCTGCTCGCGTGCGGCGCAGCCCTCTCGACGCTGGCCGGGGCGACCGGCGCCGCGGCCGCGGCGCCGGTCGGGGACTCGGTGCCGCCGACGGTGGGCGTGCCTGTGCTGAGCAGCGCCGTCGTCGCCTTCCCCACTCCGGGGGACGGGTACGGCCGCGCGGTACAGGTGCGCGTGCCGGTCACGGACGACGCGAGCGGGGTGGCCGCCGCCTCGCTGCGCCTGCGCGCACCCGACGGCAGCTACCGGCTCTACTGCTCCGCGCCTGCAGCGGGCTGCCTGAGCGTGGTCCGCGGCAGCCTCACGGCCTCCGACTGGTGGGTGACGGTCGCGCTCGACAGCTTGGACGCGGGCACGTGGACCGTCGCCGACTACGACGTGGTGGACGCCGCGGGCAACGAGGCGGTCGGCCCGTTCTCGCCAGCGCCGAGCTTCGTGGTGGGCCGCCTGCCGGGCCCCGTGAAGGCGGTGCGGGTCGTCCCCGGTGACGCGAGCCTGGCCGTGTCCTGGTCGCCGCCGACCGACGCGGGATCCGGGGTCACCGGCTACCGCGTCGAGGTCACGGGCCCTGACGGCGCCCCGGTCGCGTCGCCGACGCTCGGCGCCGCTACGACCGCGACGGTCGTCGGCGGGCTGACCGACGGGACGAGCTACCGCGTCAGAGTGGTGGTCCTCGGCGTGGTCGGGGAGACCCGCGACCGCACACCGGCCGCACGGGAGACCACCCCTCGCGCTGCGCTCCCCGCGACGGCGGTGCTCGGCGTCACCGGCCTCGGACCGGGGGCGCGGGGCGCGCTCGGCGTCCCGGCGCAGCGGATCGAGCTCGCGCTGCGCCCGCCCGCCGCCGCTTCCGGCGTCATCGTGACGCTCCTCGACGCCGCCGGAGTGGACCGCCAGCACTACGACCTCCCCAGCGCCCCGGGCCCCGACGGCGTGCAGCACGTCCTCGTGGAGTCGCCGGGCAACGGGCCGGTCACGCTCCACGTCCGCGCCCGGTCGTCCTTCCCGGCCTACTCGCCCGAGTCCGACGTGGTCGTGCTCGGGGTCGCCGCGGCGTCGCTGCCGGACCGCCCGACCGCGCGCAGGACCGTGCTCGCCGGCGCGCCCCTGCACGTCACGGGCACCCTGGTCGACGCGACCTCGCAGGCACCGCTCGCGGGACAGCCGGCGACGCTCGGCCTCGAGCCGCTGACCGGCGCCCGCCCGCACGTCCTCGCCCGCACGACCTCGGACTCGTCCGGGCACCTGGCCGCGACGGTGCGCGTCCGGGCGTCGGGCTACCTCGTGTGGCACTGCGCCGGCGGCACCTCGCGGGTCGGGGCGGTCGGGACCGCTGCCCGCCTGCTCGTCACACCGGCGGTGGCGGTGGCGGCGCCGCGCACCGCCGCCGCGGGCCGGCCGTTCCGGGTCACCGCGACCGTCACCGGCCGCGCGACCCGCACGGCAGCGGTGCTGCAGGAGCGGGTCGCCGGCCGGTGGCGGACGAGGCCCGCCTCGTCCTCGCGCACGGCCGGTTCTCGACCGCGGTCGTCGAGAGGTCGGCCGGCGCCCACGTCCTGCGCGTCGTCGTGCCCGCGCTGCGCGGGGTGCACGGGCCTGGCACCAGCCGGCCCGTGACCGTCACCACGCGCTGAGCCCGGCGAGGTGTACTGACCGGACAGGTTGGTGCAGGGCGACACGCCTCTAGCGGTACTTGATCAGGGAAGGCCCCCGGAGCTGGGGTGGAGCTGTCGAAGAACC